>JASFNW010000199.1:0-7682 GCA_050116835.1 Desulfobacterales bacterium | reverse complement strand
ACCGTCCGGGAGTTACAGCAGATCGGCAGGAGCGCAGTCCAAGACCCAGCGGACGCTGACGGTGGTTATCAAATATGACGAGCAAAACCGGGTCAGGGACTTCTTTTATCATACAAGTAGATTCTAGATCATGTCCAAGAAATATCGTCGAATAAAAATTCAGTTCTGTGTCACGGTATCGATCCGTCATTCCCGCGAAGGCGGGAATCCAGGCGTCTTTGAACTGGACTCCCGCCTGCGCGGGAGTGACATTCATTTTGCAATTTATTTATAGGACATGATCTATATGGAAAACTAAAATGACTTTCAAGAAGAATAATGGAATTATCAGACTTATTATTTTAATAAGTTTAGCTTTACTTGCCTGTCAAAAAAGTATTCCCAGAGAAGCGCTTATGCTCACACCGGAGGCACTAGCTGATCGGCAGCTGCAGACGCGTGTATTTGAGACCGACCACGAAGGCAAATTGTTGGAAGCATCAGCGGCGGTTCTTCAGGACCTGGGATTTACTATTGAGGAAAGCGAAGTCAGCTGCGGCGTTATCGTCTGCTCCAAGGATAGAAACGTCACCGAGCCATATGATGTGGCGCTCTCAATTGTCGCTTCGGTCTTTTTTATCGATTATGACTATGCCACCCGGCAAAAAGTCCTGGCATCATTGGTTACAAGGCCCCTGGAGGAGAATAAAATCGCTGTAAGGATTACCTTCCAGCACCTGGTCTGGGATACCAAAAAGGAGTTGATTAAAAACGAACGCGTCAATGAGCCTGAAATTTATCAGGAATTCTTCTCAAAACTTTCAAAATCTGTCTTTTTGACAGCTCAGGAAATTTAGGAGGATCTGTTTTGAAGGACGCTATCCAAAAAATAACAATTTTTTTACTTATTCTTTTTATTTGTGCCTGTGCCGTCAGGCAGAAAAATATTCTCGAAGCGAATGATTCCCAGGCAAGACTCCGCAGTATACAGAGCCGGGTTTATGACTACACGGACCGCAATCGCATGTTGCGCACGATAATCGCCACCCTGCAGGACCTCGGCTTTGTCATCGATGATGCCGATGAGAACTTAGGAACCGTTTCCGGCACCAAACGCTCCGGGTATTCATTAAGAATGACCGTATCGATACGGCCCAGAGGAGATACGCAATTGATTGTGCGCAGCAATGCTCAGTTTAATTTGCAAACCGTGGACGACCCCGAGCCCTATCAGCAGTTTTTTGCAGCACTATCTAAGGCGCTTTTTCTTGAATCCCAAAAAATATAACACCCGCATTTGTCAGATTATCGGGTGTGTAGTTTTAGAGTTAATTTTAATTAAAGGAAAAAACAAATGAAGCCGGTAATATGTTGTCGTGCATTTATTTTAACTATTATTTTTGCTTTATTTGCATGCGCGGGCATGCCACACCGCTTCACATTAGAGATGCGTAAGGAAAATGACCGCTGGCTGGTCAGTAAAGAAACATGCTATTGAAATTATACATTTAAATGATAATTAATATAAATTTTTCATGTAACTTAAACAATATTTATAAATTAATACTTTAACTTATTATTTTTGGGCTGCAGGGCCTTTTTCACGCATCTTAAGCGTTTCAATAAGGGTTTGATATCCGGGATGTGAACGAACCGGATCAAAGTCACCGTCCTTCTCCAGGTATAGTCGATAAGCAAAACCAGCTTCTACCGCTTTGTTAAGGTAGTAAATCGATTCTTCAGTTTTGCCGGTCATCGAATATATGCAGGCGATTCCGTAAAGCAGGTGAGGCTCATCCCGCTCGGTGGCGGCCAGACGTTTGATCCATTCCATGGCCTTGGCCTGATCACCCAATCGAGCCCATGCTCCGGCACCTAAATAGATCGCCCGCGAGTCATCCGGATTCAATGCCAGTCGTCTCTCAATTTTTTGTAAAGTCTCCTGCAGCACCGGTGTCATTTTGTCAGTCTGGCCGGTCATCTGATAAAGAAGAGCCAGATAGGCAGTTGCCTGATAGTCGACCGGGTTGACCCGGCCGGCCTGTTTAAAAAGCTTAATTGCCGTTTCAAACTTACCCTGTAAAAAGCAGGTGCTGGCATAAAAATAGTAAGCTTCGAATAGATTCGGATTCAGCTCGATGGCATTTTCGAATGCCCGCTCGGCCTCTTCGTATTTCCGGATTAGCGATAGGGCCAGGCCGCGGGCTGCATGCGCTTCTGCCAGTTTTGGGTCGAGTTTTAACGCCGTTTCACTATTTTTTGCGGCCTGCTCCAAATCAGCTTGCGAGCCGCCAAAAAAGTAGTAGGAATAAGAGTGGCAGTCAGCTTTGCCGGCATAGGCATGTGCATAGTCGGGATCCCGCCCAATTGCTCGGGAAAACATGTCAATGGCGTGCTGCATGTACTGGCGTTTGTGCCGATAAAAAAACTGTCGGCCGCGAAGGTAAAAATCATATGCCGCTATGTTCTGGGTCGGGACCTTCTTAATATCATGCTTTTCTTTATCACTGAGCTTAATTTTCAGTGTTCGGGAAATGTTGCGGGCAATCTCCACCTGGATGTCAAATATATCCGCCGTTTTACGATCAAATTGCTGTGACCACAGGTGGCAGCCATCGGCAACATCGATAAGTTGAGTTGTGATTCGCAGGTGATCTTCTGCTTTTCGGACGCTGCCCTCGAGTACGGTTTGAACATCCAGATTTTTTCCAATAATTCGAATATCCTCGGGATTGTTCTTGTAGGCAAAAGAGGACGTACGAGAGACGACTTTTATGCCTTCCATTTGTGCCAGATTGTTGATAATCTCTTCAGCAATGCCGTCACAGAAATATTCCTGATCTTTTTGGGGGCTCAGATCTTCGAATGCCAACACGGCTATTGAAGGCGGGGAATTTCCCATGACAAAGCTACACCTATGTTAATAGAGGATTGGAAACCGGTGTTTTATTGTTTCCAAAAAATGCCAGAAACCTGAATTCATGTCAACTTGTTAATCGCGAGTTGACTAAATTATTATAAAATACAATATATTAATATTTAATTTATATCAAAACTGGTTAATAAATGGATTTGCCGATTCAACGAAATTTGTAAGCATACATCTGAAAAATGCCACCTGAACTCACAGACAGAGAGCTGGAAACCTATTCACGCCAGATTGTACTGTCCGACATCGGCTACGATGGCCAGCTTAAACTGCGCAACTCAAAAGCCTGCCTGATAGGCGTCGGCGGATTGGGATCGCCGATTGCCACTCAGCTTGTCGGCATGGGCATCGGGTATTTACGCATTGTGGACCGGGACATTGTTTCCCGCTCGGACCTTCACCGGCAGCATCTTTATGATGTTGATAGCGTCGGCCTGCCGAAGGTGGAAATTGCGCAGCAAAAATTAAGACGGCTCAATCCGGATGTGAACATAGATGTCATTGCCGAGTCCCTGAATTCAATCAATGCAGAGGAAATCATCAGCGGAATGGACGTGGTGCTCGATGGACTCGATCGGCCGGAACCCCGTTATCTGGCCAATCGCATTTGCCAGCAGCTAAAAATTCCCTATGTCTTCGGAGCAGCTATTGAGGCGTTTGGTAACACCTCGACTTTATTACCCGGACAGACGTTTTGTCTGGAATGCTTTATGCCCGGACTCAAAGATGAGGACCTGCCGGCCTGCGGGGTGGTCGGTGTGCATCCGTCAGTTATTGGAATGGTTGCATCGGTGCAGGTTTCAGAAGCAGTCAGACTCTTAATCGGACAGCAACCAAAATTATTCAACAAATTGCTGTACATCGATCTAAGAGAATTTGAATTCAATATCCTGAGTATGCAACCCGTGGATAGCTGCAGGGTGTGCGGTAAGTCGCCTGAGGGGCCACCGCAAGAAATAAGCGATCGTTATTTTGAAGAAACCTGCGCCCGGGACGGGCGCCGCAACTTTGTCCTTACTCCCAACCGCAGAATCAGTATCGATCTGGATAAACTGGTAAAGCTGTTAAAGAAGCATAAGTTTTCGATCCAATCAGCTGCAAAACTCGGCATCTCATTCAAGCCATCCGCAGACATTCAAGCCTGTTTGCTCGCAAGCGGTATTATGATCGCCCAGACCTCTCCCGACACCAACGAAGCCATCAAGGAAAAAGTGTTTGAGATCTACCGTTCGATTATGATCAAGGGACTGGGATTTCCACAAAAAATTTTACCTGCCATTGATTAATGTTCTCACAATTTTCCGAAGTGAATCACCCCAAAACGAAAATAAATAGGTCACAAAAAAAAATAAAAACCCGGCGATGAACAATAACGGTACAACAAACAACACGCCAATGGTAAGGCTTGAACCTTCCGGAGCGATGCTCGTATGAACCGGCGTAAAATGAACATCATCTTCAAAATCAACGCAAAAGGAGACTGCCGGCAGATATTGTTTCGGGGTGTTGCAAGGTCTGTTGAATCCTATTCTGACCCCTGTCCTCCGACCTTTGACTTCTGACCCCTGTCACCGGACATCGGGTTCAGGCATTTTTCTGCTTGAATTTCAGCATAAACTCCGCCAGACGTTCAGCGCCTTCAACCGGCATGGCGTTATACATGGAGGCCCGGCAACCGCCAACCGAGCGGTGGCCTTTGAGCCCTGAAAAATTAGCCTCGAGGGCTTCGGCGATAAATTTTGCCTCAAGTTCTTCAGTCGGTAACCGAAAACAAACATTCATGCGCGACCGCGAAGCGGTGTCTACAGGGCAGCTGTACCAGCCGTCAGAACGGTCGATGGTGTCGTAAAGCACCCCGGAACGTGCCAGCGCTCGTTTTTCCATTTCTGCGAGTCCGCCCTGTTCCTTGACCCAGTCAACGGTCAGCTTCATCATGTATATAACGAATACCGGTGGTGTGTTGTATAGCGAATCCTTGCCGGCATGGATTTTATAGGACAAATAGGCCGGAAGGTCCTCACGGCAGCACTCTAAAAGGGTTTTGCGGGTGATCACCACCGCCAGGCCGGCAGGGCCCAGGTTTTTCTGAGCGCCGGCAAAGGCCAGGTCGAGCTTATCCCATTCGATCGAACGCGACATGATATGCGACGACATATCCGCCACCAGCGGCACCGCCCCGGTGTCCGGATAGGAGTGATATTCGATGCCGCCGATGGTCTCGTTGCCGCAAATGTGAACATAGGCTGCATCAGCGCCTACCTGATATTCGTCATGGGCGGGCATGCGGCTAAATTTATCCGCTTCCCCGGTCCAGACAATTCGAATCGGGCCCAGTTTTTCGGCATCGGCAATGGCCTTTTTGACCCAGGTGCCGGTATTGAGAAATTCCGCGGCTTTATCGTCCGTCATTAGATTCAGCGGCACCATCCCAAATTGCAGGGTCGCACCGCCCTGGATGAACAGGATGACATGGCTGTCCGGCACAGCCAGCACCTCACGAATACCGGTGATGGCATCATAATGTACCTTGTCATAGTGTTCGCCCCGGTGGCTCATTTCGATCAGGGACATTCCCGCACCCTGATAATCAACAAACTCGGCCTGGGCTTTTTCCAAAGCCGGCAGCGGCAAAGTGCATGGGCCGGCTGAAAAATTAAAGATTCGTTTTGACATGTTGCGTCTCCCCTCCGGATAGATGTCCATCTCATATGAATCGCTCAATGTTGTTTTAGCAAGTTGCGTGTGGTTGGATGTGAATGAATTTGGCCTCTTACGGGTAGCTACATTCCCGCCAGACCCTTAGAATGGCACAACTGATGAATTTTTAGCGAAAATTATTTGCTTGACTAAAATTTGTATACCGTATACAGGATGAAGTCAAGCCAGCAAATGAACGTATTTCAGAAAACTGTATTGTATATTTTTTCTGCAAGTTAGGCTTCTGCCATTCTCAAGTTGTGTCAATTTCTGACCGTCAACCTACTATTTAAGGAGGGTGCCATGGAGACGAAAAAGGTTTTTTTAACTGAAGATGAAATACCACGGCAATGGTACAATATTCTGGCGGATATAAAGATGAATCCACCGATGGGCCCTGACGGCCCAATATCACCTGATATGCTGGCTCCGGTATTTCCGATGAATTTGATTGAACAGGAAGTCAGCTCGGAAAGATGGATCGATATTCCGGAAGAAGTTCTGCGCGTATTAAATATCTGGCGCCCAAGCCCTCTGGTCAGAGCTTACGCCCTGGAAAAAGCTTTGGATACACCGGCCAAAATATACTATAAGTACGAAGGTGTCAGCCCTCCCGGCAGTCACAAGCCCAACACGGCCGTAGCCCAGGCCTATTATAACAAGGAATTCGGCATCAAGCGCCTGACGACCGAGACCGGTGCCGGCCAGTGGGGCAGCGCCCTTGCGTTTGCCTGCTCCCAATTCGGCCTTGAATGCAAGGTCTTTATGGTTCGTATCAGCTTCGACCAGAAACCTTATCGCAAAACCATGATGGCCACCTGGGGGGCAAATTGTGTCGCCAGTCCCAGCACCGAGACCAAAGCCGGACAGCAAATCCTTGAGCAAAATCCGGACACACCCGGTAGTCTCGGGATAGCCATCAGCGAGGCCATCGAAGCGGCGGTGACCGATGAGTCCGGGGAAACCCGTTACTCCCTGGGCAGTGTGCTGAATCACGTAATGCTTCATCAGACCGTCATCGGCCTTGAAGCCAAAAAACAGATGGAAAAAATCGGTGAGTATCCGGATGTGGTCATCGGATGCGCCGGCGGCGGCAGTAACTTTGCCGGTCTGGCCTTCCCATTTGTCTATGATAAATTTAACGGCAAGGAGATCGACATTTATCCGGTGGAGCCGACCGCCTGTCCGACGATGACCAAAGCGCCGTTTGTCTACGACCATGGAGACACCATCAAAATGACGCCTTTGCTGCCCATGCACAGCCTGGGCCACACATTCGTGCCGCCGCCGATGCACGCCGGCGGTCTGCGATATCACGGCATGGCGCCGACGGTCAGCCAGCTTATAGTCGAAGGGGTCTTGGAACCGAAAGCCTATGGCCAAATAGACACCTATGAGGCCGGCATGCTGGTTGCCAAAACCGAAGGCTTTATCTCGGCACCGGAAACCAACCATGCACTGGCATGCGTGGTGGATGTGGCCAGGAAAGCCAAGGAAGAAGGCAAAGAAAAAGTAATTCTGTTTAACTTCAGTGGGCACGGATTGATCGACCTGGGGGCCTATGAGCAGTTCCTGGCCGGAAACCTGACCGATTATGAATATCCGGCCAAAGAGATCGAGGAAGCTGAAAAAGTTTTTGAGGCACATCCCAAGCCGGAAATCATCAAGAGTCGATAACCGTTTATACGGATTGCATCATCATGACAAAAACCAAGAGCGATCTCGTGCGCAGATGCCCGCGCCTGGGGGGCCCGGTGCCCTTCGAATACTGCGAGGTCTGCGGAGACGACCGACAGCCCTGCTTTAAAATCCTGGACTGCTGGTGGGAATACTTCGACGTCGTGCAGTATTTAAAGGAAAAATTACCCGAAGATCAATTCAACCATTTGATGACAGCCAAACCCAAACCAAAAGTCACCAGTCTGGTTGAGCTGATTGAACAGGCCAGGCAAAGAAACAAATAGATCGATTGTCAGTAAACAATTTGGCCTTTTAGCCGAGAAAAGCCGGCTAAAAGGCCATTTTTTTAATGCTCAAAGCTTTGCTTGACGCAATATTAACCGTTAATGATATCTGT
>JASFNW010000198.1:0-7751 GCA_050116835.1 Desulfobacterales bacterium | reverse complement strand
ACCTGTTTATCCGGTGCGGCACAACCATATCCCACAAGGCCGGTGTTGGTTTCGAGGCGCAGAAAAATGTTGATCGTCGACGCCACGCGTTCATAGGCGATCATATATGGCTCGGCCAGTCGCAGCTCAACCGGCCATATTTCCAGACGGGTTATTTTCATGATCAGTAGTTCCGGTGATGGATCTCGTCAAGGGTCAGGCGCTTTAAATCTTCGACTAAAGACACCAGATGAGCAATCATTATCTCCCAGATTCTTTCCCCTTTAGCAGCACTGGCTTTGGTCGGGTCTCCCATCACGCCGCTGGTTGAAATCTTGCGGGTGTATGCGTACCACAATACGCCGCGTTTGGAAGTAAAATCCAGATATCTGCTGGAAAAGCTCGGAATATGCTTTCTGGCCTGATCCATCTGAACCAGCTGAGGGCGCGCCGCCAAGCCGGTGCTGGTCTCCATTTCACCGGCATGCACATCATTGGGTGTCTCTACAATTTTATTAATGTCCACATCACTGGTCTCGCCGGTGTCGACACATACAAAAATGTGGGCATCCCGGTTGATCATCTGGGCGGCATAATTCAGCGCCGGGCTGTTTCCGCCATGGCCGTTGATGATCACCAGTTTGCGAATCCCGTTGCCCGAAACGCTCATCCCGATGTCGTAAATTATATTGGCAAGCGTATTATTGGATATACTGACGGTTCCCGTGAAATCAGCATGGTGATAGGACACGCCGTAAGCTATCGCAGGCAGCACCAACGGCTTGGGATCGCTGCAGGCGTCCGCCACTCGGCGCGCCAGGTAATCGGCATCAAATGCATCGGTATCCAGCGGCAGATGGGGGCCATGCTGCTCGATCGAGCCGACCGGCAGCAACGCGACATCCATTTTTTTGATGCGTGCTTTGGCCTGTCGCCAGGTGAGCTCACCCCACAGATAGCCGTCAGCACTGTTTGATTTCAGGGTGGAATTGGCGTCGTTTTTCGATGGGATGGCCTCGAATTCAAAAGGAAAAGTTGATGCAACGGCCGGGTCCTTGAGCACATCTACTTCTTTCCAGCCACGCCCGCTGCGCATTGCCGCTCCAGCGGCATGCGCGAGAAAAATTCGATAGAGCGGTTTACGAAGATCGGTGGGGATCGAATTGATCGGAGATGCATTGGCATCGAATCGCAATTTTAGTATTTCAGGATGCGCTTTGACGTCCTTGGATGGCAGATCTTTGGTATCGATTAACCCTTTTTGCGCCAACAGAAAAAAAAGATGCCGCGCACCGGCGGTTTCCTGGGAAACGCCCTCGCGTGGTATTTTCTCCAGGCTATCCTGAATCTGAGAAGGCGCATAGCCGCAGTGGAGCGGATCGGCTCCCAGGGCTTTTAACATGCCGATAATCCGGCGGCATTTCTCACAGCGCCCGCACGGATGAATCCGCTCGCCCTCCTGATGGGCAGCGTGACAGGACGTCTGCTGACACTGAAGGTCCGGGTAGCGCTCGACCAGTATCTTTTGGATGAGCAGTTCGGACAACGATCTGAGTACGGAAAACTGACTGATATTCCAGCCCTTGCGCATAAAATATCTCGACAGCGCATGATCAAAATAAATGCTTTGATCATAGAGCCCGTCATAGTGCGGGATGCCACGGGTGGACTTGCGCACTGAAGAATCATATTCATCTCCGATCAAAAGGCGACTGATAGCGCGTTTGCGCATCAGCGGTAAAACACCGAATAAAAAGACGGCAACGGTCCAGAGTCGGATCGGATATTCATCGGAGCGGATACTGGCAAAATCCTTGCGGATAAACGGCATGTGTTTGAGCATCCAGGAAAACAGCCGATCGGAATTGACCCACACTCTGGCCGTGTTGGGGATGTTATCTTTAAAATGGCGGTAAGCGTTGAGGGCGGTAAACCAGTGGCGCCCCGACTCGTTGACAAAAATCGGATGGACTTCGCGGCCGATCTCATTGATTAATCCATAGCTTAACAGGCTGTCTTTGCCGCCGCTGGAAAGAATGCAATGCCGGTGTCTGTCAGCAGGCCACAGCTGCCATTTTGTTTGGGTTTGACGTACAGACAATTCAGGAAATTTGAGCTCGGCGCGACAATATTTTTTCATGCTTACCGCAGGCAACTGCCTGACCGCACCCGTCAGAAAAGGATTGGGTTCTATAAATTTTTTGACATAAATTTCCCGGGCGGTGTTTTCGGCCATATCCCGTATCAGGCGTCGGTCGACCTTGTCAAAGGTGCCGTGGAAAACAATGGACCGGCAAAACAATCCGTAATTGACGGCAACCTGGGCGGCTATCATATCCGCCAGATTTTGCGATTCCGGCCGGTCGGGGTCAAACACGTTCTCCTCGTAGCTGTAAATCAGCTCGGTTTGATCTTCGCGTCCGTCCCCAAAAAGACGATAGGGTGCCGTCAGTCTTCTGGATTCAAGTTTGACCGGGCCTATCTCGAGTCGATCAAAAACCTGCAGCACTGCAAGCGGGTCCTGCGTGGGTTTTACGGAAGCAGATTTGCTGTTGGTTTTCGATCCAGTTTGTTTTGGCGTCATGCCGCTTCCCCTCGTCATTTAACGAATATCGGAATTTAAAATTTTCAAAACGGCTTCCGGTCCATCCCGCAGGACATCAAAAGCCGGCAGACCGACTTCGTTTTGGATATTATTGCAAACCAGTGGGATTTGATCGTCTGTTAAACCTTCATGATTGATGGTAATTGCCGCCACCGGCTTGCCGGATAGGAGTTCAATCGCCTGGATCTGCCGGGATAGGGGTTGAATCGGATAACCGGGAAAACCGTCATATTCCAGCCGTGCCGGTGCGTGCTGAAGAACGATGACATCCGGTCGACCCGCGGCCAGGATTTCAAAACCGCCCGGATAAGCAGGGTTCATCAGGCTGCCCTGTCCTTCAATCACAATAATATCGGCTTTTTCCTGTTTCCAGGCGGACCACACGGCGTGCTCTATTTCGCCGGCAACAAAATCGTTCACCAGAGAATCCATAATAACCCCGTACTTGACGCCCTGCATCCAGGCCGTCTGGCCGGTGCCGATCATCTCAGCACCCAGGCCCAGTTCCTTGAATCCGTTGACAATCAACCAGGCGGTTGTGCGTTTACCGACCGCCGAATCGGTTCCCAGTACGGCAATCTTCAGGGATCCGACCTCTTCAATTTTACCGCTGAAAAAATGAAGTTTTTGGATCCGGGGCGGTTTACGAATATCTCGAATGTTGACACCACATTCAGCGGCAAGTTTTGTCATTTGCGGGTCTTCTGAAAGAAAATCGTGCAGGCCGCAATCCACATTCAAGCCAAATGAGATGGCATTTTTAACATCCTGCCGCGCTGACGACGACAGACGGCCGCCATCCGGGGCCAAACCAACAACAAAATGTGTGGCCGGACGGGTGTGACTGTCGGCTTCCGTTACCGCCTGGTCCAGGGAACCGAAAATCGGAATTCCGTTTGCCCTGCCGTCTAACACGTCACCGGCATCCCGGCCGTTATTGCGAGAATCGACAACCGACAGGACACGATATCGATTCGTGAATCTGACCAGACCATGAGCCGTTTTACCGTTCGGCGTATTATAGGCTCCTTCGCAGTATACAATGGCGTTTCCCTCCGGCATCCTGTTCATGATTTCCTCCCTGTTAAAATAACAACATAGCGATCTCCTGCCAGCTGCTCCTTTTGATGCTGCTCCATCAAAGCGATTAAGCCGGCAGTGGAGGCCGGTAAAACCTGCAGACCTTCTTTCTCCCGTATCAATTTCGAATAGGACAGCATCGCCTTATCCGTGGCATTGGCCGCCCATCCGTGGGTTTGACGGATCGCTTCTAAGGCAATGTTCCCGTCGATGGCATGCCAGTTGATCAGCGGTTCATTTACGCTGGTTTCCCGGATTTGTTCCGGATTCAGGTCTTCACAGGTCGGAATATTTTTCAAAAAGGCCTGCACGATTGGGTTTTTGCGGAAAGATGAGCCCGCCACGATCCGCGGCATACGAGAGGTTTTGCCGCGCCGGTACAAACTCAAGAAGCCCCGGTAAACACCGGAAAGCGTGGTACCGTTTGAGACCGGGGCGGCAACGGCCAGTGGTGCGTCGCGCAGCTCGTCGTATACCTCATAGGCGATTTGCCCGTAAGCATGCAGTTGCGATATCGTATTTTCACCCCCCGGGTTGGCATCATAGAGCTCGTTCTTTTCGGCCAGCTCCTGGGAAACGGTAACCGCGCTTTCATAATCTCCGGCGACGCGAACAATTTCAGCACCGAGCTCGGTCATTTCTTTTATCCGGTGGGTGTGATAATTTTCGGGAATGCAAATCTGACATCGCAGCCCGGCAAAGGAAGCGGCCAGCGCCATCGCAACGCCGTAGTTGCCGCAGGTCGCCATCGTTATGGTGTCGAAACCGCGTCGCAGTGCATCCATGGCCTGCGCGAATGCGATTCGGTCTTTTTGCGTACCGGTCGGATTGCCGCCTTCAAATTTGAGGAAAATCTGGCGCAAACCGACTTCACGTTCGATATTGCGTGCTCTGACCAGGGACGTATCGCCGACCTGTGAATCAAAAATATCTTCATAGGCCTCCAGTCGATCATCAAGTGGCATGTCTGCATCGGATGAAATTCTGCGCTGCTCATCAAGTTCCCGAATCACCTGCAAGCTTTCACCGGTCGCCCCGTCCATCAGATCGTACAATTTAGCTTCTGCTAATCGCCCGCTGTTGTCGCTTCGATTTGATTTGTCCAATGTTCATCCTCGATAATTTAAAGGCTTGCTAATGGTTCAAAGAAAAAAGATGCCCTTCATTTCATTGCCGGCTTGGCTTCACTTTTGAATCCTCAAAAGGCGGCCCGCTTATCGCCGCCGATAACAAGGAGTCAGAGCAGTGCTTTTTAAAAAAAGTGGTTCCCGAAAACAGGGAACCACTTTGCCGCTGAAAATTACAGATCACAAACTCATCGAGTGAATGTCAATTTGCGCTGGTTTTTGTTCCTCCGGCCTGGGAATTTTGACCTCGAGCACCCCTGCCTTGTAGCTGGCGGTCACTTTTGCAGGATCGATAACTGCCGGCAAAGTGAATGATCTTGAAAATTTACCCCATCTTCTTTCCTGACGAAAGTAATTTTGCTCTTTGACCTCGGTGACCTGTTTGCGCTCTCCCTTAAGGGTCAATATGTTTTCTTCTCTATTCGCATATTACCTATGGCAACAAATATGCCAAAATATAACCCGCTGAAATTGTTATATATTCTATTTTGTTAAATATTTTACCGGAACTGGGTATTCCGGTTTTGGATTCAATCTTATTTTTATAAATGATCGGCACTCTAATTTTGTTGACATTTGAGGCTTACATTGTAGAAATAGCCATTCTCAAGGTATTCGGATTCACAGGAGTAAGGTTATCACATGAAATCGATACTGGTAACCACAACCGAACAGCAAACCGCGCAAACGATCCGGTCCTGTTTTCAATCAGATTATCGGGTGGACATGGCGGCGGCGACGCTTCAAGCCCTGGAATTGCTTTCGAATAAACACTATGACTTGCTGTTTATCGAACTCGATATTCTTTTAGCATCAATACCTGGCGAGGATTACAAAGAAGCGTTAAAGCCTTTCTGGCAATTGCACCCAACCATTGAAATTATCGTTATGGCGCCCCAAAACCAGATCCGAGAAGCCATAAAGGCGGTTAAAGCCGGCGCCAGTGACTATCTCCCTTATCCCATTGATCCGGATGAAGTAAAATACATTGCCGAAGGCATAACCGAATCCATTATTCAGCAATCGGAATTGAACTATTTGCGGGACCAATTCTGGAATGTTGATTCGCTGGAACTCGTTCAGACCAAAAGTCCGAAAATGACGAAGGTATTTGACAATATCCGCTCGGTTTCACCGACAAAGAGCACGGTCTTGCTGATCGGAGATACGGGTACCGGTAAAAGCGTTCTGGCAAAACTGATTCATCAACACAGTAATCGTCGCGATGATCAGTTTATCAGTGTCCATTGCGGCGCCATCCCGGACACGCTGGTTGAAAGCGAGTTGTTCGGCCATGAAAAGGGTGCTTTCACAGGAGCCATAAAGAGAAAATTAGGAAGGTTTGAAATCGCCAAGGGCGGAACCATTTTTCTGGATGAAATCGGTACGATAACACCTTCGGCCCAGATCAAACTATTGCAGGTTTTACAGGATGGGACCTTTCAACGGGTGGGCGGTGAAGAAATTCTAAAAACTGACGTCCGGGTAATTGCCGCCACCAATGCCGACCTGAAAAAGATGTGCGACGAGGGTCAGTTCAGAAAAGACCTGTATTATCGACTTAATGTATTTCCCATTGAAATACCGATGTTACGGGAACGAACGGAAGACATCCCGTTGTTCATTGAGGCATTTTTAAAAAATCTGAATAATTTTTCTTCAAAGTCGATACATTCAACGCATCCCCAGGTGCTGGAGGCTTTCAGCAGATATCCCTGGCCGGGCAATATCCGTGAGTTGGAAAATCTGATCGAACGGGCTTATATCCTGGAAACATCCGATGAGCTCGCACCGGAAAGTTTCCCCAATGAGCTTTTTGAATCTCAAGCCAACCCGGTATTTATCCCTTCGCGTGAAAACCTGACGTTGAGCCAGGCCCGGCAACGCGGCGTTGAGGATATCGAAAGAAATTATCTGAAAAATGTTTTAACCCGCCATAAAGGCAAAATCGCCGAATCGGCTGAAGTTGCCGGTATCAGCACCCGCCAGCTCAACAAGCTGATGAACAAATATGGAATCCGGAAAGAAGATTTTAAAAACCTATAGCCTGCCAAACGGTTCTCGTTGTTATAGCGGTATAAATCAGAACCGCCGATTCCGAAAACCCTTATTTTCGGAATTTAGACTTCCTGTCCGTATTTTCCTTGAATAGACCACCCATCTGTGATTTCTTTCTTCATTTTTTGCGTGTATCCGCTACCCTTTTTCGACGAATCCGGGAACTGGCAGTTCCGACCCTCAATTTGGAAAAATTAAGAATATCATATGATATCAAATACTTGTCAATTTGGCATGGTGGTTGCTGTTTTTGTTGCGTCAGCATGCAATTCGAATCGGGTCGCAAAGATAGATTGGAAACAACGATGATCTGGATAGAAGGTATCATTATCCCTGCCAACTGGGACAACAACGGCAACGTGGTTGATCTGGCTGTCGCCACTCGCGATGAGGAAGAATATCTGATTACGGATAAAGATCAGATTGCCAGATTAAAGCCGCTGTTAAGACAGGAGGTGGAAATCGAGGGAATTACCCAAATTCAGGAAGGGAAAAGGATTATCAAGGTTATAAAATTTAGCAAATTAAAAGCCCGGTTTAAGACATCAAAAAACCGCCTTTAAGGGCAACGTCAAAAATCGATATCATGGAGGATCACACAATGAAAAAAAACATGAAGAAGATTTTTTTAGGTATTTTGATTATCTCTCTTACCGTCTTTCTTTCCGGAATTGCTGTGGCCGGATCGGAAGTCAGCATCTCGGGTGTTATTAACGAAGACGGTCAGCTGGTTGACGACAGCGGCATGACTTACGATATCGCTGATAATGACCAGTGCAATGAGGTCATGGAGATGACCGGTCAGAAAGTAACCGTAAAAGGAACGGTGATGGAGGCCGAGGGGACAAAAATTATAACCGTCTCATTTTTTGATGTTGTTACCGAATAGCATTTTGACTTTA
>JASFNW010000197.1:0-7827 GCA_050116835.1 Desulfobacterales bacterium | reverse complement strand
GATGCCAATTTGCCGGAGTGGAAAAAGGTTTTGGCCGAGGCGCCGGTGACATCGGCCAACAATGCTGAAAAAGGCGGTATGACAATCGCTGCTGCAGCGCCGGCTGCCGGTAAAAAGGCACCCACAGCCGCTCAGGCCCAAACCGCTGAAGAACAGTCTGAAGCCCTGTTGCCGGAAAAGAAATTTACCGGTGAAAAGATTGCCCTGGAGTTTTTTGACACCGATATACACAATGTTTTTCGTATCCTAAGAGAAATTAGCGGTAAAAACTTTGCCATCGACAAAAACGTCACCGGAAAGGTCACGTTGAGCCTTGAGGAACCTGCGCCCTGGGACCAAATTTTAGATCTGGTGTTAAGAATGAACCAGCTGGGTCAAGTCAGGGATGGCGACATTATCCGCATCGCCACCCTCAGCGCGCTGGCCCAGGAAGAAAAACTCAAGCAGGCCCGGCTAAAGGCGGCCCAGCAAGCTGAAGAACAGGCCAAGGCCCTCGAACCGCTGTTTACCGAATACTTACCCGTTAGCTATTCGAATGCCAGCACCGAGGTTCTGCCGCATATTCAGGCAATTATAACCGAAGACCGCGGTAAGGCCGAAGTGGATACGCGCAACAACCAGATCATCATTACCGATACGGCTGTTAAAATAAAGCAGGCAAAAGAAATTGTCGAAAAGATCGACACCGTAACGCCTCAGGTGATTATCGAAGCTCGAGTGGTGGAAGCCAACACCAGCTTCACGAGAGAAATCGGCTTTGACTGGGGGACGGTCACCCTCGGTCAGTTTGATGTCCCCTACACCAGCAGCTGGGAGGCGGGCCCGACCGTGTTTACGGCCAACAATATTCCGGATACATTGGCGCTGGATAATACGGCATCGCTGGCCTTTAGCCTTTTCAAGACCTCCGGCACGTCTTTTTCCATCGTAGATGCCACCCTGGCTGCCAGTGAAGTTGAAGGTAAAACCAATATTCTCTCGTCACCCAAGATCGTCACCCTCGACAACAAAAAGGCCAGAATCAAACAGGGCTTTGAAGTGCCTTATCTGGAAAGGGACTCCTCGGGTAACGCAACCATCGAATTTAAGGATGTGGATCTGCTGCTGGAGGTCACCCCGACGGTCACCCCGGACAACCGCATCACGATGACCATCTTTGTGACCAAAAACGACTTGGTGGATCCTTCCTCAGAAACAGAGCCCGCGCTTTCCACCAATGAAGCCGAAACCGAAATTTTGGTCGATGACGGTGATACGGTTGTCATTGGCGGTATCCTTAAATCGACGCTGAATTGGACTGAAAGAGGCATACCGGGTTTACGGCACATGGGGGTGCTGGGCTGGTTGTTTAAGTATCAGACCGAAGTCGACCGGAAAAATGAACTGCTGATTTTTCTAACGCCGCGAATCGTTCAGCTGGAGCAAAAGCGTTTTTCCTGATTTTTCAGCTTTACTGAAATCCGAACCGGCTTGCCGCCGGTAGTGTCCCAGAAGATAGCAGGGTAAAAAGGCGAATGTGGTCTTAATATTCGAAAAAGGCCGCATTCGCTTTTTTTGAACTATTAGATCCTCACGCAAAGCCGCAAAGATCGCAAAGTTGCACTTTTAAAAAGATCTCTTTGCGTCTTAGCGTGACATCATCGGCTTTTTTCTACAGGTATTTTTTGACTTCTGCGGCCCCCTCCTCTGCCTGGTCGGCCAGACCGGTTTCCGGTGCCAGCTCAATGACCTTTTGGTAGGAACGGTAGGCTTTTTCAAACTCCAGCGCCAGCTGATAGGCTCTGGCCAGCTGAAAATGCAGCGGCGCGGATTCAGGGTTCAGTCGCACGGCCTTTTCCAGTTTTTCAACCGCTTCGGGTACGCGCCCCATAGCGATATACGTTTCAGAAAGCCCCTGAAGCGCTCTGACAAAATTGGGCTTGATTTTTAAAGCCAGCAAATAATTTTTTTCCGAGCGCTGCAGGTCACCCTTGTAATAGTAGGCATTTCCCAGGCCGGTATAGGCAAAGTGGGGCGTAGCATACAGGATGTCATTGATGACCTTACGATAATAAAAAATAGCCTGGTCCCATTCCTTTTTACCGGCGTAAGCATTACCCAGACCGTTCATTGCAGCACCATAATTTGGGCTCAGCTCCAGGGCCTTTTTATAGTGCACAATGGCCTCGTCATAGCGCTTTTTGAAGGCATACAAAAGCCCCAGATCATATTGCAGCAGGTGGTCGTTGGGATTTTTCTTCTCAGCCTTCTTGAATTCCTTTAAGGCACCTGCAAAATTGCCCTGCTGCAGATAAGCTTCGCCCAGCCGCCGGGCAACTTCGGCCTCTCGCTTATTTTTGTCGCTGCTGGTCGTCGCGCATGATGCAGCGGCAATCAGTAAAACAACACATCCAAACCAGATTAACCCATTTCTTTTCATTATTCTTTACCTCAACGTTTTTTTAGTTTCAGATGTCCGGCAATATCTTGTGACACCCGGCGAACAAATATTTCCAAGGCTTTATCCGTTAAAGGCTTGCCCGGCGCCGGCACTTGCTCAAGATCTTTGGGATGGACATAAACCGGGGCATTAACCAGATCCCTATCCGTCTGAACGTTATACTCGGGTGGGAACTGCTGTTGAAAGTACATCTCCTGAAATTCAGCAAACTTTAGCGCATGCGCGGTTGATTTTACAACCGCAACATCACTATCGGTTACCACGCCGCGATGTACGGCGTCAACCAGCCCGGCCAGCGATTCGCCGCCATGCGTACAGGCAATGTGTCCGTTGCGATTGGCGATGATCTCCCAGTCCATAATATCCTGTTCGGCAACGTCGACAAAGAAAACCCGTTGTCGGCCGGCCATTTGATTGTATCGATCCACCAGATGAATCACCCGGGGCATGGAAACCGGGTTGCCGATCATGGCAGCCTGGGCCACACTGGGTTTTACGGTAACCGGTTTAAATTGGCGCTTTTGACTGACCGGCTCCAGGTAATAGCGGTAAACGGGATTGGCATGCTCAGATTGCACCCCGAGGATTTTGGGCAGCCTGTCAATTACACCGGCTTCAAAAAATTTCAAAAACCCGCTCATGACCGCCGTAATATTACCGGCATTCCCAATCGGCAACACTACCACCAGATGGGACACTTCATATTCAAAGTCCTGGGCAATCTCATAACAATAGGATTCCTGACCCAGGATGCGCCAGGCATTTTTCGAGTTGAGCAGCGCCACATTGTAATTTTCCGACAACGCCTCGACCACCTTCATGCAATCGTCGAATACACCGGGAATTTCAAAGACCGTTGCACCGCTGCCCAGCGGTTGAGAAAGCTGCTGGGGCGTTACTTTCTGATGCGGTAACAGCACCGCAGATTTGATGTGGGGTGTCAAATAAGAGGCATACAATGCAGCTGCCGCCGAGGTGTCGCCGGTCGAGGCACAGATGGCCAGCACGTCAGCCGCCTTTTCCGCACGCACCATCATATTGATGTAACTGAAGGCGCTGGCCATACCGCGATCCTTAAAAGAGGCACTGGGATTTTGGCCGTCATTTTTAAAATAAAACCGCAAGCCAACCTTTTCCTGCAAATGGGCGTTGGCTTCGACCACCGGGGTATGGCCTTCACCCAGATAAACCACCGCCTCAAGCGGAATCACAGGCCCGATAAACTCATGATATCGGTAGATACCCTTTAAAGCCGGTAAGCCCAGCATCTTGCGATAGTCAAATATACGGCGCCACGTGGTTCCCGAAGTCTGCGATAGCTGGCTAAAATTTAGATCATGAATCAAAAAAACCTGCCCGCATTCGGGGCAGACGTACAAAAGCTCTTCGATCCCGAATTCGCGTTCACAACCCAGACATCGATAAACCATACGGCCTTCATGACGGGGAAGGATTTGAGATCGTATCTCTTCGGGGAAATCATCCAGTTTCACGGGTTATTTTTTCCATTCCGCTCATATACGATCGCAGCGCTGCCGGGATAATAACGCTGCCATCGGCCTGTTGAAAATTTTCAAGAATGGCGGCCAAACATCGACCCACCGCGAGCCCGGATCCGTTAAGGGTATGCACCAGCTCGGTACCCTTTTGGCCCTTTTTCTTAAAACGGATGTTGGCGCGACGTGTCTGAAAATTTTCAAAATTGCTGCAAGATGAGATTTCGCGGTAAACATTCTGCGCCGGCATCCAGACCTCAAGGTCGTAAGTCTTGGCAGCTGAAAATCCCAGGTCGCCGGTACACAGCTCAATGACCTGATAGGGGAGTTCGAGCTTGGTCAGAATGGTTTCGGCATCGGCGCGCAGCGATTCAAGTTCGTCATAGGAAGTCTGCGGCGTTGTGAATTTAACCAGCTCAACCTTGTTGAATTGATGCTGACGAATTAAACCGCGTGTATCTTTGCCATAGGACCCCGCTTCAGACCGAAAACAAGGTGTATAGGCCGTATAATAAATCGGTAGCTGGGCTTCAGTCAGAATCTCGTCCTGATGAATATTGGTCACCGGCACTTCGGCGGTGGGGATCAGATAGTAATCCCAGTCCACCAGTTTAAAAAGATCTTCTTCAAATTTCGGCAGCTGTCCGGTATGGGTCATGCTCTGCCGATTGACAATAAAAGGCGGCAGCGTTTCCCTATATCCATGCGCCTGGGTGTGAATATCAAGCATAAAATTAATGAGCGCTCTTTCCAATCGGGCGCCGGCACCATAATAAAGCGGAAAGCGCGCCCCTGTAATTTTAGCAGCCCGTTCAAAGTCCAGAATCCCAAGCTCTGTACCGATGTCCCAGTGCGCTTTGGGTTCGAAATCAAACTGGGGCAATTCCCCAACAACTTTAACAACCGGGTTATCGGTTTCATCCTTGCCCAGTGGCACAGAAGCGTGCGGGATGTTGGGCATCCTCAGCAACATTTGCTCAACTGCTTCCTGAGTTTCGGCCAAAGACTTATCCAGCGCCTTTATCTTAGAGGACACGTCACGCATTTGGGCAACAAGGTCGTCGGTATTTTCACCGGCCCTCTTCATTTCCGCAATCCGGTCAGAGACCACATTGCGTTGATGCCTCAGGGTTTCAAGCTCCAGTAATATGGCTCTGCGCTCTTTGTCACATGATTTAAAGGCTTCAAGATCGGTTGAATGACCTCGCGCCGCTAATGCTTTTTCGACGGTCGCTAAATTTTGTCTAACAAACTTGATTTCCAGCATCTATTTCCTTATATTAAAAATTTCGGTTAATAAATAACAACTGACCGCGCGAACTGGCGCAAAGATGAAACATTGGCGCAATTAGCATGGTAGCGCTGTATAGTCAATGACTATTGACGATTAGCACCGACGTCCATTTATCATCTAATCTAATTAAAATTCTCGTTGCAGGAGTTGTCTGATGGAAGAGATCCAAGTCACCAAAAGCCAAATTCGGGAAGAAACCGCTCAGAAAATAGCCGAACTCTCCGCTAAAGAAATTGCAGAAAAAACAAAAGCCATCGAAGACAAACTCTTTGATTTTGCCAACTTTCTAGAATCGAAAATTGCCCTCATGTATGTCAACAATGAAAACGAGGTGCCGACACAAAGCATCCTCCAGCGTGCGTTTCAATATGGCAAAATCGTCGTCCTGCCGGCTTATCGACCGGAAAATTTTGAGATGACACTGAAAAAAGTCGACAACCTTAAAAAAGACCTTCAGATGGGACCGCGCAATATTCAGCAGCCCCATGAAACCCGTTGCAAGATTGTACCAATTGAAAAGATTGACATTGCGATTATCCCGGCAGTTGCCCTGGATGAAAAAGGGGGCAGGATCGGTTCCGGCGAAGGCTACTATGACCGCTTGATCCCGGATTTGGCGATCACCACCCGCAAAGTCGCGCTTGCCTTTGAAGCTCAAATTGTACCACAGGTTCCCATTGAATCCCACGACAAGCACGTCGATATCATCATTACTGAAGATCGTGTGATCTATAAGATTTAGATTACGGTTGACACGTAATGTCGATTGGCGACGACCCGATGATTGACTTGCTGTATGCCGGCCGTTACACCCTTTTAGGAGACGCCTGCCCGAGGGTTTAAGGCCCATTCCAGCCGCTGTAAACTGTCCGCTTCGCCAACAGCGATGACCGTATCATCGGGCTTGATGACCGCATCGAAAGAGGGATTAAACCGCATGCTCCCATCGGGCTTCTTGATGGCAATAATAATAAGATTGTAGTTTTGCCGGATACCGGAGTCTTTCAATTCAATATTCACCAGCTCAGAACCTGCGCCCACCGGAATTTCTTCCATCTGGATATCCTTATGACGTTGGGCAAATGCCAGATCCAGAAATGAAGTCACTGTCGGGCGGATGATTCGATTAGCCATGCTCATGGCCCCCATCACATAGGGCGATTCCACCATATTGGCACCGGCAGCACGTAACTTGATAATGGCATTTCTCTGACTGGCACGGGCCATGATGAACAACTCCGGTGATAGCTGTCTGGCGGTCAACACCAAAAAGACGTTATCCGTGTCTGTCGCCAGAACGGCCACCAGTCCCCTGGCGCGCTTGATACCGGCTTTAAGGAGGTTGTTCTCATCGGTGGCATCATCGGCAATGTAAAGTATGTCATCTTCATCCATAACCGAAACCCGTTCCGGGGATTTTTCAATAACGGCCACATCGATGTTTGCCTTTCTCAAATGGCGGCAAAGCACCCGGCCGATACGCCCATACCCGCAAACAATATAGTGATTTTTTAAGCGATCGATTTTTTTGTCCAACCTGCGCCTCCCCATAAGAATTCTGATGCGGCCTTCAACCATAAACTGCACGACAGCCGCGGCAGCGTAAAGGGAAAATCCAACTCCGCAAAAAACGAGAATAATCGTAAATATGCGGCCCGCCTCACCGACCTGATTGACTTCTTTAAAGCCGACGGTTGAAATCGTGATCACCGTCATATATACGGCATCGGTAAACGACCAGCCTTCAATCGCCATATACCCGAAGGTACCCGCAGCCAGAATCAGGATCGAGATCAAAATAATAAAAACCAGATGTCGCGTACTTTCCATACCCTTCCCCAGCCAGATGGTATCTTCGTTTATCGGATCTTATAATTATTGTAGTATTTTACCAAAAGGATCAAGGTCTTTTTTGAGGCCGCTAGAAGGGCTGCAAAAAAATCATCCGGTAAGCGATTGGATAATCTTGACCTGGATGTACTGAGTTGGTAGATAAGCAGGCATGGATCGTGAAGCTATCAAATATGAACGCCAGCGGGACGATATGGTTAGTCACCAGCTCAAAGCCCGAGGAATTATTGATCCCAGTGTACTGGAGGCACTACACACCGTACCCAGACACCTGTTTGTCAGTGAAGCCTTAAGAGACCAGGCGTACGGGGATTATCCGCTGCCCATCGGTGAACAACAAACCATATCCCAGCCGTACATTGTTGCCGAAATGACACAGGCATTAGAACTTGGCAAAGATGACCGTGTTCTTGAGATCGGCACCGGTTCGGGGTATCAGGCGGCCATTTTAGCAGAAATCGTATTCCGGGTGTACACCATCGAAAGAATACGTGCCCTTTATATCCAGGCCCGCAAGTTGCTTGATCGGCTCAATTATCATAACATCATTATGCGGTGCTCGGACGGTACGACCGGATGGCAGGATGAAAGTCCTTTTGATGCCATCATAGTCACAGCAGGGGCACCTGAGGTTCCTGGAAAGTTAATCGACCAGCTGGCAGTGGGGGGGCGCATGATCGTACCGGTGGGCAATCAACACTCCCAAGATCTGATCAAAATAACCAAGGATGAAGATGGCATTCATA
>JASFNW010000196.1:0-7828 GCA_050116835.1 Desulfobacterales bacterium | reverse complement strand
CGCCCAAGGGCTTTGTTAAAAACCGATTCGAAATACTCGAATACTACCTGTATACTCCGTTTTCGAATCGGTTTTGCGCCGCGCCCTTAGACGTGATCTACTATTTTTGAGATAGGCTCTAGTAAGGCGTTTTCTTTTAAGCGCGGTTTGAGTTTTTATTGCAGATAGCATACAATTATTATTTAGTACCTGAATACTTATATAGGGAATTGTTGTATCAATGAAAGCGTCAACCAGGGGAATGCTGTTATCCGGGCTGGTATATCCGGGTGTCGGACAATTGCTTTCAGGACGTAAAATCTCCGGTCTTATTTTTGTCCTGGCAACATCCGCCGGGTTGATCGTACTCTTTTATCGGCTGATGCAACGCGCCTACCGCGTTATGGAGCAGGCCATTCCCAGGCTGGGCGATGAGGCGCTGGATCTGCAAACCCTGAAAGAACTGGTTTTCCGCAGCTCGGACGGCGGCTGGGGGGTTGAAAATATCTGCCTGATCGGTATGGTCGGCTGCTGGCTGGCGGCTATCGTGCATGCCTATTTTGTCGGCAGGAAAATCGATCCGCAATCCAATTAAATGCATCAATTTTGCATCCCGGGTCCTCCGCCTGTACCGGCTAGAACCGAAAGATAAAATTAACCACGAAAGCACAAAGGGGCCAGGAGACTGGACCACCGGAAGGCTGTTTTTATATGCACCATTTCAAGCCTTATAGCTTCCAAGCATCCCAGCTTTCGAGCTTGTTGCGTGTTTTCATGATACAAAAAATTGAGTAATCGCGCTCTGGATACAGATCCCCTGACAATGGATTTTAAAAAGCTCTCACTGTTAATACTGCCCGAGCGGCTGGCCGTTTGCCAATTTGACCCCACGGTGCCCCTGCCGGTCTGGGTTGAAGATTCCGGTTTTTGTTCGATCACCCGCACCGAAGAAGAGCTGACCGTTGTTTGTCGAGAAGCGCCTGTCCCCCCGGGCACTCGATGCGAGAGCGGCTGGCGCTGTATCCGGGTCCAAGGCACATTCGACTTTTCTGAAATCGGCATTATGTTTTCCATAACTCAACCGCTGGCCAAAAGCGGTGTTTCCGTGTTTGTCGTCTCCACCTATGATACAGATTATTTTTTGGTCAAAGAAAAGGATTTGGCAAAAGCCATCGATGCTTTAAAATCGGCAGGACACAGGGTGTTGGCAGAGGTCAGAGAACAGTGATCAGAAGACAGATGACAGAGAACAGAGGTCGGAGGCCGGAAGCAATTGATTTGTAACCCTGAACCGATGAACCTGAGATAGAAGAGGAGCTGACGATGTACGTAACGTTTTATGGCGCTGTGCGCGAAGTAACCGGATCGATGCACCTTTTGACCACCGATTCCGACCGCATCATCCTGGACGCCGGATTGTTCCAGGGGCGCCGCAAGGAAAGCGCTGAAAAAAACAGGGTCATTCCCTTCGACCCGAACATGCTCACCAACATCGTATTGTCCCACGCCCACATCGACCATTCCGGCAGGATCCCGCTGTTGACAAAAAACAACTTTGCAGGCCGCATCATCTGCACGCGCGCGACTGCCGCAGCCAGCGAATATTTGCTTCTGGATTCGGCGCATATTCAGGAATCGGATGCCAACTATCTGAATTATAAAACCGTCCGCAGTGCGCTCAGCAAGCGGCACAGCTCCAAGGGCGGCACTAAGATCAGCAACCGCAAAAAACGCGAGCTCACCAAAATTTTAAAGAAAAACCGCCACGATCTGAATACCGAAATGATCGATGAGCTGATCGCAACCCATCACCTGGAAAAGATCGAGCCCCTGTACCGGATCGCCGACGCCGAACAGGCCCTGGAGCTGTTTGACGGGTACCCTTACCGACATCCGGTTGCCATCGGCAAGGATATGACCTGTACGTTTTACGATGCCGGCCATATCCTCGGATCGGCTTTTTCACTGATTCACGCCCGACAAAACGGCCGTGATTTTCGGGTATGCTATACCGGCGACATCGGTCGCTTCGACAAACCGATTATTAAGGACCCGACCCTGGGTTTTGATGAAGAAGATCGGCAGATTGACCTTCTAATTATGGAAAGTACTTACGGCGATCGACTGCATGAGCCGGTCCAGGACCTGAAACCCCAGCTGCAGAAGGTGCTTTCCGAAACCTATGACCGCGGCGGGTCGGTTATCATCCCTGCATTCGCCTACGGCCGCACCCAGGAGCTGCTGTATACGCTGCACGAATTATACGATGATCAAGCGGTGCCGCGCATGCCGATTTACGTGGACAGCCCGCTGGCAACCAAAATCACCCGGGTGTTCGGCGAGCACCCCGAAGTGTATGACCAGGAAACCCACGATGTTTTCCTGGAGAAGGGCAAGAACCCGTTTTCAATGGACAAAATCCACTTTGTCGGATCGGTTGAAGAATCCATTGCCCTTAATCACGAAACAAAACCGCATATAGTGCTTTCGGCCTCCGGCATGTGTGAGGCCGGGCGCATCCTGCATCACCTGCGCTACAAAATTCACAATCCGAACAATACGGTCCTGATGGTCGGCTACCAGGCTCAGAATACCCTGGGCCGGCGAATCCTCGACCTGGGACTGAAATATGCGGAATCCGGCCGAAAAGGGGCTGCTCCGGTCGTGCGGTTTTTCAACAAGGAGTATCCGCTCAACGCGCACGTCGTCAAACTGGGCGGGTTCAGCGCCCATGCCGACAAAAACGAAATGCTGCGCTTTCTTAAAAACGCCAACCTGAAGATCAAAAAGATCGCCCTGGTTCACGGGGAAGAGGATCAGATCCTGTCATTTGCCAAGTTTTTAAAAGATGAAGGTTACTCGGTTGTGGTGCCCAAGTACGGGGAGTCGGTTGAAGTGAAGTAAAAATTATTCGCCTCAGAAATCACCGAAGTCAGATGACAGAGGTCAGATGACAGAAACCTGCTTGCCCGCTGTTTCAAATAAGATTTAACCGATCAACGAATATGAGATTTAGCTCACACGAGGCCCCCTGCCTTGTGTGTTGCACCTTAAGCCGCAAGACGACCTTTTATGGCTCCATAACGTCACATCAGGCCGCAAAACGACACATCATTGGCTGCAGCACTAAGTCTTGGACTCATATACTGTTTAACCAATCAACAAATAAACTATCTAACTAAAGCGCTTAGAGATCCAGCGGGCTGCGGACCGCCATGCCCGGTTTCAAAAACGATATCCTTTACCCGCAAACGAACGCACTCCATCAATCTTAAACCGGCGCCGTACAGCAGACCGGCCATCAGAAGATTAACCCCATCGAGTGAATCGAGCAGGCGTTTTACCTGGGCTGCCGTTATCACCTCCGGTACCCGCATCGGCTTCTCGGCACGAACGAAGTCGTTAAAATCTCCGGAGTCGCGTTTGACCACCTCACGAAAGAAAAAGACAATGGCATTCAGGGCCTGGCTCTGGGTGCCGGCTGCGATCTGTCTGTCTTGCGCCAGATAATTCAGGTAAGACTCAATTTCCTCAGCGCCGATTTTTTCAACGGCCTTCATTTTATGAAAGGACAGAAAACACCTGATCCACTGCTCGTAGGCTCTTTCGGTGCGGATGGAATAGTGGCGCAGCCGCATGGCGGATTTAAAGCGGTCGAACAATTTTTTGTAGCGGGATTCGGACTCTGATTTGGAATGCATGCGATCACGGTCTTTCTGAACGACACCCAGAAATTTTTGACATTAGCCGTCACATCTAAGATAATTAGAAAAGTAGCAGGGAATATTTGGGGCGGATGGGCTGAAAGAGCCTATGAGAAACAAAAGGATCGATACTGGCCTTGGTATTGGCTGCGTCTATTCAACATCTCACTTACACGAAAAAACTGTTTCCGATTTGTAAAGGGAACGGGCATATCGGGTCTTTTTCTTATAACGCTTGGGACATTAGTCGTCCTTTTTTTCGTATAATAAGGCCGCAATCCAACAACCGGCTGGAGCTGACCCGCCTTCGCCGAAAGGCTTCGCCGCGGTAAACCGGCGTGCAGACCGCGGTTTTTCGTAAAAGGCCGTGCAGGATTGAAACGCATTAGGCAGGCAGCTTAGCCGAGGCTTTAGGCTTTAGATAAAATTAAAGGAGAATGATAGTATTATTTATTTGGGGTGGGGGATAAAACCTTTAATGAAAGATGGGATACCATGGGATTAAAGTCGCGGTCATCATGTAACAATGGAAGCCCCTCCATGATGCAATAGGTGCCGATGATAACATCGATTGTTTTGCGCACTGTTACCCCTTTTTTTCTGAGTATTCTATAGTTTTGAGCACTTTGCACAGCAACCTGATATCCGCCCATCTTGCGGAAAGCAAGGTCGCCTAAGTAAGATTTTGCCGATTCATAATCATTATCGGATCGAAATCCTTGTAAAGTTTCGGCCAGAATTAAATCCCCGATAATGATGGGTATATCTGAAAGAAGATTATCCAGCAGATTCGTCTGCCATGTTCTACGCCCGTTGAAATAATCGATCCATACGGATGAGTCGACCAGTATCATCAATCGAGCCTCATTTTTTCAAGGTCACCATCCCAATTTAATTTACCGCGCAAGCTTTTGATGCGCTCCTGTTTCTTGATCTGGATTAATAGGCGTAATCCGGTTTCAACTACGGCCTTCTTAGTTTTCAATTGGCTCAGCTTTATGGCTTCAGCCATTAGATTGTCATCAATAACGATATTGGTTCGCATGGTTTGCCTCTTATGTGTATTGTTTTCCATAAACATACACATAAAAAATATGTATTGCAAGCCCTGTCTTTCAAAATTGTAGGCTGGATACATTGTATGCATAATAAACCAGTGGAATTAACGGCACGTATCTCGCAGTTGTACGAAAAGACCGGGCAAATTTTGAACTCATCTGGGCCGCAGCTCACTTTTACGTAAGGCGAAGAAGGGTCAAACTTAAGAGATGATTACTCCCGACTCCCCCAATCAACGTAGAGGTCATTATATGGGTACAGAGATCGACGAGAAGTGGTGGAAAAGGTACAGGAAGGATAAGTTCTTTGCACGAGGAAGCGGCGAATACTGGTTTGATGATACTAGCTTCTACTTCCGACGTTATTTGACAAAACACCCTATTGTGATTCCCTTTGCGAAGGTGATTGAAGTGAAAATTGGGAAATCTCATGCAGGGCGGTGGCTGTTGGGCTCAAGGGTGCTCAAATTGATCTGGGAAAAGGACGGCATGAGGCTCAGCTCTGGGTTCATTATTTCCCGAAATCAGCAAAAGACCGAGTCACTCATGGCCGATCTGAAGCGCCGTTTTTCTTAGTACCTTGTTACCTGACAAGCACCTCGTCCAACCACTCGCTGCACCTGACAGGCTCACAGCTCCGCTGTTACGCCTGCAGGTGAGCTCGGCTGTTGGAGCTGAGCAGGAAGGTTATTATGAAAAAACTAAGACAGATGATCATCATCATTGATTTTAAAACGGTTGTCGTTACCGCTCTCGCGGTGCTTTCGACATACCTTTGTCGCAGATTCGCCATCACGGCCGAGTTTCCCATGACGCTGATTGCGATTGCCGTTGTCTTTCCTATTGTCTTTTCCATCGGAGGCGCCTATAAAAGGCGCGAAAATGCACTCACAAAATATAGCTCCATCAAGGCTCACGGGCGGGCCATATACTTTGCATCGCGGGACTGGCTGGAAGACACAGATGATGAAATTCAGACCAAGGCAATAGATCTGCTGGGAGAATTACTGGTTGCTTGTCGGACCCTGTTTGCGCATCCTGTGGCTGAAATGTCAGAACACGAGGAGAAGGTATATACGCTTTTTTCGCAGCTCTCAACGTATATCAAAGAAGACTTAAGGGGAAGAGACCTGCCTTCGGGTGAGGTGTCACGATGCAACCAGTTTCTCAGCAAAATGATCATCGCTTTTGAAGACGTCAAGCATATCTATCAATACCGAACGCCAAGAACACTGCGGGCTTTCAGCGATTTTTTTGTATCCGTTCTTCCGGTTTTGTACGGGCCGTATTTTGCTGCCATTGCGCAGGACTACGCCGGCGGTCTGGCATATGTGATGCCTGTACTGTTTACGGTCATCCTGGTGAGCCTCGGCAACATTCAGGACCACCTTGAGAACCCCTTTGATCAGATCGGCGAGGACGACATTGCCATCAATGCAGAAAAATTTGTCAGACGATTAGACTTGAAATAGAGGGCAATCGAATGAAGCATACAGAGCTGTTAACGGTATGGGCTGTGACAATTGCGGCGCTTTGTTTTGCATGCAGCGCTACGGCAGGAACGGACAAAGAAGCAGCGGCGGTCGCGGCTGCAGGGGCGTGGCTGACACTCATTGATCATGGCAAATATGGCGACAGCTGGGAAGCTGCAGCAGCATATTTCAAGGGTGCCGTCACCAAACATTACTGGCAGCAAACCTTAACGGCTGTCCGAGAACCGCTGGGTGCGCTGATTTCCAGAGAAGTCCGTTCAAAAACCTACACTCGATCCTTACCCGGCGCACCGGACGGCGAGTACGTGGTTATCCAGTTCAGCACATCGTTTGAAAATAAGAAATCCGCCATAGAAACCGTCACCCCGATGAAGGATAGCGACGGTGCCTGGAGAGTGTCCGGCTACTTCATTAAATAGTTGCACCGGGATATAGATGCCATTCAACCATCTGCCGGTAAGATCAAAGCTGGGACGC
Organism: Desulfobacterales bacterium; assembly: GCA_050116835.1. Classification (GTDB taxonomy): domain Bacteria; phylum Desulfobacterota; class Desulfobacteria; order Desulfobacterales; family JAHEIW01; genus JAHEIW01. The sequence goes on along the minus strand of JASFNW010000196.1, from coordinate 1,117 downwards.
AGCAAGTTTAGGACTGCCAGTCGCCAAATCGGTGCCACAGGAGGTGAAGCTGAATCTTTTTAGAGGCATAGCGATTCTTTTAACCCAATTGCCACTGATCCTTTTTCTGGGTGGCAAGTACGATCTGATTTTCGGTTTTAACCGCATGGACTCAGGATTTGCCGCGCTCCTGTTCCTGTTTGTAGCGGTGCCCCCTCTTAATCTTGCCTGGCTGGTCACCGAAACTCTCATTTCGATCAAGCGTTACAGACAGCAGAACAGGGCGGCATCCTTCCTGATGCCCTGCATGGCGCTTTTCTTCCTGTTGGAATCCGTTGCAATTGATTTTTATCTATTATCACACGCGAGAATGTAGCGTGAATTCAAAAAGGAGCTGCTGGCCCGCATCATCCGGAATTTAGACAATAAGCCGGGAATCCCGCCCCGTGACCGCATGGTGCTTTTTTTTTTGAGACCGCCCGGTAAAACCGGGCATTTTCCGGTGGTGTTCAATATTATGTCGAGACTGAAGACAGCGATTGATTAAATTCCATAAATTTGGTAAGTATTGAATATGAATGCAATATCACACGATATTAATGATGAAACCATTGAAGCTAAGGTTCGCTGGTTTCGTGCCCTGCCGCTTTCTGAAAGGATGGAGTTGCTTTGCAATTTTACCGACCTTGCTTTAGAAAAAAACCCCGACTTAGCAGGAGAAAAAGATGCTCAACCGACCAAAGGGCGTGTTCGAATCCTTTCAGCGGCATGAGGTCAGGTATGTTGTGATTGGCGGTATTGCCGCTGTTCTTTACGGCGTGCCGAGAGCGACTTTCGATTTAGATATCCTCATTGAGTCCTCTCCGGAAAATGCCCGACGTTTACTTGCTGCTCTGCTAGATGCGGGCATGGGCACCGCATCCCTCACCAATATCGACGAGATTCTTGCCAACCAGAAAACGATATTCAAAGATCGCGTACGCATTGACGTTCAAATATCCACTCCCGGCATAAGTTTCCAGGACGCATGGAAACAGCGCAGCACCATGGAATATCAAGGCCAAGCCTTTTATGTCGTTTCGCGTGAAGATTTAATTTCTTCAAAGCGCGCTGCGGGAAGAGATGTGGACCTTGAAGA
>JASFNW010000195.1:0-7868 GCA_050116835.1 Desulfobacterales bacterium | reverse complement strand
CTGGACAATATCAAACTTGGCGCCCATAGCCATCTGAAAACCGGCTTGCTGGCATCTTTGTGCTACTGGGGGCCGGCCCATCGAGAAGAGATGGCGCTCAGGCGCAAAGCCGAACAAGAAATCATCGACTTTTTAGAAATCGAGGCTATCCGCAAACTGCCGGTGGGCTCTTTAGCCTACGGGCTTCAGAAACGCGTCGAACTGGGCCGCGCTCTGGCCATGCGACCGAAAATACTGCTGATGGACGAGCCGGTCACCGGCATGAATGCGGAAGAGACTGAAGATATGGCTCGCTTCATACTGGACATCAATGAGGAGCACAATTTGACGATCGTGCTCATCGAGCACGATATGAAAGTGATTATGGATATTTCGGATCGGGTCCTGGTTCTCAACTTCGGCCAGAAGCTGGCCGAGGGCAAACCCGAGGATGTTCAACAGCACCCGGAGGTCATCAAAGCCTACCTGGGAGAGAAAAAGGCGCGCAATGGACATATTCCTTCAGTTGCTTGTTAGCGGTTTTGCGGTCGGGGGCGTTTACGCATTAATCGCTCTGGGTTTTGTCCTGATTTATAAGGCCACGAGCATCATCAATTTCGCCACGGGCGAGTTTATGATGATCGGGGCCTATTTTTTTTATTCCTTTATGGTTTACCTGGGGCTGCCGGCCATCCCCGCCTTTATCGGTGTAATGGCCTGTGCCGCCCTGCTGGGCTTTATGGTTGAACGCCTCGTATTGCGGCACATGCTCGGCCGGCCCACCATCAGCATTATCATGGTGACCATCGGTCTCAGCTCTATTTTAACGGGTATTGCCGAAATGGTATGGGGATCTGATTTTCGCAGTTTTCCGGCGATTGTGCCCAGAGCCCCGCTGATTATCGGTGATATCGTCGTGCGCGCCAACCTGTTTTATGGCTTCGTCCTGGCGGTGGTGGTGGTGATCGTTTTTGCCCTGCTGTTCAAGTACGCCAAGGTCGGCATAGCCATGCGGGCCACGGCCGCAGATCAGAGTGCTTCCTTTTCAATGGGGATCAATGTTAAGGCCATGTTTACCCTCTCATGGGCTTTCGGGGCTGTTGCCGCCACCCTGGGCGGCATAATCATCGGCAACATCGGAGGCGTGCACCCCACCCTGGGATATATCGGCCTAAAAATATTTCCGGTGGTTATCCTGGGCGGTCTGGACTCCATCGGCGGTGCCGTTCTGGCGGGCTTTATTATGGGCATCATCGAAAATTTGGCCGGCGGCTACCTGGACCCCTATTTTCACGGCGGGTTTAAAGATGTCGCTCCGTTTATTGTGCTGGTGCTGATTTTGTTGATCAAACCCTACGGTCTATTTGGCAAAGAAGAGATCGAAAGGCTCTAAAAAAATATGCGCATCGGAGATTTCAAAGATAGCTATGCCGCAGATGAAGCGGTATTCAAAACGCCCACGGTTCGTTTCTGGATGGGTGTTTTGTTTGCGTCCCTTTTGGTATTTCCCTTCGTGGCCGGCAATTACTGGCTGTACATGGCCAACCTGGTGGGGGTGGCCATCGTGGCCGCGGTGGGGCTTAACATCCTGACGGGTTTTGCCGGACAGATCTCCCTGGGCCATGCCGCCTTTGTGGGCATCGGAGCCTATACGGCGGCGATTTTAACGACCCGGCTGGGGCTGCCTTTTTTGTTGTGTCTGCCGCTATCCGGACTATCGGCTGCTGTTTTCGGCCTGATCGTCGGCGGACCCTCGATGCGAATGAAGGGGCTTTATCTGTGTATTGCCACGCTGGCCGCCCAGGTTATCTTCGATTTTATTTTCGTGCACTGGGAGTCGATGACCGGCGGGATTCGAGGCATCAACCTGCCCGCACCTGTTGTGCTGGGGTTTTCGCTGGATAATGAATTCAAGTTTTATTTTGTGACCCTGGCGGTGGTGGTCATCTGCGTGACCGCGGCACGCAATATCTTCCGCACCCGGGTGGGACGCGCCCTCATTGCCATCCGTGACCGCGATATTTCGGCCGAATTGATGGGCATCAACCTGTTTCGCTTTAAAATGTACGCCTTTGGCATCAGCTCCTTCATGGCCGGTGTGGCCGGGTGTCTGTGGGTCAACTTTTTAAGAACCGTGACCCCGGAGCATTTTCCGCTGATGGAAAGTATCCGGTACCTGGCCATGATTATTGTCGGCGGGCTGGGCAGCGTCCTGGGGGCCATTTTCGGTGCCATTTTTATGACCCTGGTGCCCGAAATTCTTAAAAACACTCTGGGCCTGATGGTTGACGCCTTTCCGCAGGCGATGGGCTATCTGTTTCCCCTGCAGCAGGTTGTATTCGGTCTGCTGATCGTGGGGTTTCTGGTTTTCGAGCCCCACGGCCTGGCTGAAATGTGGCGTCGGCTGAAAGATTATTTTCGGTTGTGGCCCTTTGAATATTAAAGTCAAAAATACTCTAGATCCGATGCTGGATCATGCATGCTGTTAGACGGGCATGTTATTTTCTGAAAGGCGATATGCGGATAATTAGCCTCTGCGGAACACTGTGATCCGATATTTGGGATGATAGGGACCGCGGGATTGAATCCACCCCTGACGTTGAGCGAATCCCAAATATCGGGTCACCGGGCACTTTGAAATTCATAGCGCCTTTCAGAGAATGACATGACCGGCGGTCATTTTGTAAATTATTCCTGCGATAGTACACGAACGGCAATTGTAAAACCCTTGAAATCCATAACCCAAAAGAAAGGAGTCCGTTATGAAACACGTTAGAATGTTTGTGGTACTGACGTTAACGCTGTGTTTGGTCGCAACGGCGGGGATGGTGTTGGCTGAAGATGTTATCAAGGTGGGCGCCTGCCAGCCGATCACCGGGCGTTTTGCGTTTGCCGGCAAGCACATCAACCAGGGATTGATGGATTCTTTAAATTATGCCAACGAACAGGGCGGCGTGGGTGGCAAAATGTTTAAGTACATTTATGAAGACACCGGTTACGACCTCAAGCGGGCGATTGCGTCTTTTAAAAAGATCATGGCCCAGGAAAATCCGCCGATGATGTACGGTGAGTCTACCGGTCAGGGAAAAGCCCTGGCGCCTGAAATCAACAGCCGGTACAAGGTGCTCTACGGATCCACCAGCTTCTCAGAAGAGCTCAGCGTCCGTGAGAAAAACCCTTACATCTTCGTCAGCGGGCCGACGTATTCTCAACAATTTGGTGTGTTGTTGAAATACATCGCCAACAACCCCAAGAAAAAAGGTATGGCGCCCAAAGTGGCCTTCTTTTACAGCGACACCGAATTCGGTCGCGACCCGATTCCCTTTGCCCGCAAGCTGGCTAAAGAGCTGGGTATCGAGGTGGTCGCCGAAGAAGTCACCAAGGTTGGGGCCGTGGATGTCACCAGCCAGCTGCTCGATCTGAAGCGCAAACAGCCCGACTACTGCATATTCCAGGGGTATGTGGTCTCACCTATACCGGAAGTGATCACCGGTGCTAAGGATTTCGGCCTGGACATCACCTTCATGGGCACTTTCTGGGCCATGAGCAAGATGCTGCTTGACAAGCTGGGTCCGGATGCGGAAGGCTATATGGGTGTGATGCCCTATGCTTACTGGTACCAGGACGACGTGCCCATGATCAAGATCATCCATGCGTTTAACCAGAAGCACCACCCGGATGTGACCTATCGTCCCAACTCTTACATGCAGGGTTGGTTCACCGGTATGGTTTTCGTCAAGTTGGCCGAAATCTGCAATGAAAAAGGCCTGCCGATCACCGGCGAAAATCTGAAAAACGCCATCCCCCTCGTCCAAAAATGGGATACCGGTGGCCTGGCCGGCGTGGTCAGTTTCGGCAACAGCAACGCCACGGCCATGGGGAAGGTCTTCAGGGCCAAATCAGGCAAGTTTGAGCCGGCTTCGGATTGGATATATTTGGATTAGCGATCGCAGGAATCATTCGCGTGTGAAGCCAGGACCGGAAGTATTTTTTTGCTTCCGGACCAAGGCTGCACGCCACAAAATTTGATTTAACCATTTGATATAAATACTTGAGGGGTCGACGCGTTTTGATAATGAGTTTGCGGAATAAATCATCAGCGACTGAATCGTGCAAACTCATGCAAAAGGGGGCGTAAGCAAAGAACAGATACCGTATATAAAGTATCGGGCTAGATAAAAGATCAACGTTTTGCCGGTGAGCCGATTTGCGGTCATTGGCTGTTCTTTCCCAACGCTCCCTAATGCATTCAAACAGTGCACGATATCGCTGCTGATAATTCATTCCGCTATTATCATGGGTTGGTTAAAAAAAATTCCCCGATCCAACAAATGTTTATATAGCGCCGGAAGTGAATTAACAGGAGGACGATTTGGCGCCCTTACTGGAGGTCAACAATATAGAGGTGATCTATAACAATGTGATCCTGGTGTTAAAGGGCCTTTCGCTGCAGGTGCCGGAGGGCGCCATTGTGGCTCTGCTGGGATCAAACGGGGCGGGCAAGTCCACTACGCTTAAAGCCATCAGCGGGCTGCTGCCCCTGGAAGACGGTGATATTACCGAGGGCAGTATTTATTACCACGGAAAGTCTCTGGCGGGCCTGGCCCCCCACCAGATTGTGCGACGCGGTATTTTTCAAATCATGGAAGGTCGGCATATCTTCGAGGATCTATCCGTCGAGGAAAATTTGGCCTGTGGGGCGTATACCCGCAAAGGCCGCAGCGGTGTCAGTCGCGATCTGGATAAATGCTTTGCCTATTTTCCGGTCTTAAAAACGCGTCTGAAGCAGACGGCCGGATATTTAAGCGGCGGCGAGCAGCAGATGCTGGCCATCAGCCGGGCGCTGTTGGCCCAGCCACGGCTGATGATGCTCGATGAGCCGTCCATGGGCCTGGCCCCATTGCTGGTCGATGAGATCTTTGAGATCATCCGCCAGATTAACCGGAACGAGGGCACCACCATGCTGCTGGTCGAGCAGAACGCCCAGATGGCTCTTGAGATCAGCTCTTACGGCTACATCATGGAAAACGGCCGGGTGGTTCTGGACGGCCCGGTGGATCTTTTGCTCAACGATCGCGACGTACAGGAGTTTTACATGGGTGTGGGGCATACCGACGGCAAAACCAGTTACCGCGATGTTAAGCACTACAAGCGGAGGAAACGATGGTTGAGCTGAGCGGTAAAACCCTGTTGCAGTCTTTCCTGGAGCGGGTCGCCGAGCGCGGCCCGCAGACCGCGCTGCGGGAAAAGGACTTCGGCATCTGGCAAACCGTCACCTGGAATCAATACGGGTCGCATGTGAAGCACTTTGCGCTGGGGCTCGTGCAACTGGGATTCAAACGGGGCGATCACCTCTCGATTATCAGTGAAAATTGCCGCGAATGGCTGTACGCCTGTCTGGGCAGCATCAGCCTGGGTGGCGTGACCCTGGGCGTATACCCTACCAGCCCGTACCCGGAAGTCCACTACGTCGTCAAGCACTCTGATTCGGTGATCGTGGTCTGCGAGGACCAGGAGCAGACCGATAAGGTTTTGCAAGTTCTGCACGATCTTCCAAAACTCAAAAAGATCATCGTCAAAGACATGAAGGGGCTGAGAAACTATCCCAAAGACAACATCATCTCCTTTAAAGCTGTGGAGGCCCTGGGCCGCGAACTGGCTCAGACGCAACCCGATCTTTTCGAGCGCGAGGTACAAAATGGCCGGGCTGAGGACATCTGCATGATGATTTACACGTCGGGCACCACCGGTCTGCCCAAAGGCGCCATGGTCAACCACCGCAACATAGAGGCCACGACCCTGGCGACATCCGAGGCGCTGAAGGCAGATGAAACGGACAGCGTGGTATCCTACCTGCCGCTTTGCCATGTCGCCGAGCAGATCTTCAGCCTGTATCTGCCGATACAGCTGGGGATCACGGTCAACTTTGCCGAAAGTGTGGCCACCATCCAGAGCGATCTCAGAGAGATTTCACCGACCGTTTTTTTAGGCGTTCCCCGCATCTGGGAAAAGCTTCAAAGCTCCATTACCATCAAAATTAAGGATTCCGGCTGGATCAAACGCTGGCTTTTTAAGCAATGCATGACCGTTGGCTACCGGGTTTGTGATCGGCGGCTGGCGAAAAAGAAAATCGGCGCCGGCCTGAAGCTGGCCTGGTGGGTCGCGTACTGGCTGATGTTTCGGGCGCTGCAAAACTATGTCGGGCTGCGCAAAGTGCGCCTGTGTTTTTCAGCGGCAGCCAAGGTCAGCCCGGAAGTGCTGCACTTTTTTCACGCGATCGGCATTCAGGCCAAGGAAGGCTACGGCATGACCGAGTGCACCGGGCTTTCTTTTATCCATGTGGGCGATGATATCAAGCTGGGCACAGTGGGCAAGCCGATCAGCTGTGTCGAGTATCAAATCGGTGCGGATGGGGAGCTGATGAAGCGCGGGCCGAGTATCTTTGTCGGCTATTATAAGAATCCGGAGGCGACTGCGAGTACTGTTGTGGATGGATGGCTTCTGACCGGCGATATCGCCGAGGTGGATGACGACGGGCACGTGTCCATCGTTGACCGCAAAAAGGATATTCTGATTACCTCGGGGGGCAAAAATATCGCCCCCTCCCTGCTGGAAAACGAGTTAAAGGTCAGTCCGTATATTAAAGAAGCCATTGTTTTGGGCGATGGCAGAAAATTTGTTTCTGCTTTGATTCAAATTGACTTTGAAAATACCGGCAAGTGGGCCACCGATCAACGCCTGCCGTATACCAATTTTAAATCGTTGGCCAATTTGCCGGAGGTGCGCCGGATGATTCAGCAAGAGGTGGATCAGGTCAACGAGCGCTTTGCCCGGGTGGAAAATGTGCGCAAGTTTTTGCTTCTGACCAAGGAACTCGATCACGATGACGATGAAATGACGGCCACCATGAAGGTCAGGCGTGCCAATATCTATGAAAAATTTGCTGAAGAAATCGAACAGATTTACGGCACGGACGGATCCGGCATTTAACTTACCACCCTTCCCAAGGTTTATCCTTGTTCACGCGCTGAATCACGGGCCGTTTTTTCTGTCTGGAAACCTTCGCTATGCTCCAGTTTGGGCAACACCAAGTCCGTAATCAGGCTGTGATCACGTGAGTACAATCCGGCCATGATCAACGTATAAACTTTATTGTTTAAGCGGATGTCTTTGTGGGCGGTAGGGTCTAGAGTGAAAGCTTCATTTGAAAAGACTATTTAACTTTGATGGCCACCATCGTGACATCGTCATGCGGTTCTTCGGACTGAATGAACTCATCCAGTCGCAGGTTGATGCGTTCGACGATCTTTTCGGCCGGGAAATGAGCACTTTCTCTCAGGGCGGATTCCAGGCGGGATTGATCAAACAGATGCTGGCTTGGATTCATGGCTTCGGTGATACCGTCCGAGTAAAGCAGCAGCACATCTCCGCTTTTAGCCGGTATGGATTTTTCCTCGAGGCATGACGAGAACCCCATGTCCTGGTCGATGCCCAAACACACACCATTGGTTTTGAGCGGCTCGATGGTCCGGGTCTGGGCGCGATAGTACAATGGCCAGTTGTGCCCGGCCCGCGCAATGGTTAAGGCCTTTTTTCCGGATTCAAAAAACGCGATGACTGCCGTAATAAAATCACCTTCGCGCAGGCGTCTGCAGATAAGCTGATTCAAGTCATTTAGAATATTGGCGGGCGAGGTGCTCTGCTCCGAAAGCGACTCAAACATGCTCTGAATGTGGGCAGCGTATAGCGCCGCCGGTATGCCTTTGCCGGCGACATCGCCGACGATACTCAGCATCTGGTTGTCATTGCGTTTGACGACGTTGAAAAAATCACCACCCACGATTTTAGCTGGCTTCGAAGAAAAAGATACGGACAGCCCGGGGAAATCG
>JASFNW010000194.1:0-7943 GCA_050116835.1 Desulfobacterales bacterium | reverse complement strand
GTTCGGGCAAGCTGGCACGAACTTTAAAGGTAACGAATTCTACCGGCGTCTCCGGGTAAGTTCGACCGTATAACTTTTGATAAACGTCATCGAAGCGTTTTCTGATCTGCTCCCTTTTCCACTCATTAAAGGGTCGGGCATCGATACGCAGGTCGGTTTCAGCGCCCTGTCCCACAAATCGCATCATCAACGCACGCTCGAATATGATATTTTGGCGTTTACCCGCTTGCTCAAGGATGGCAGCGCCTTCGGTTTCTAAGGATTTAAACAATTTTTCGATCTGATTAAAATCAGCTTCGTCGAGTGTTTCACGGTGGCTCCGGGTCAGATCGAAGGCTACCGGTGCCGTAAAAAATCCAAGAGCAGAACCCACGCCTGCCAGCGGCGGCACCAGTATACGCGGCGCTCCTATTTTTTTGGCCAGGCCATAGGCGTGTACCGGGCCGGCGCCGCCAAATGCAGAAATCGTGACGATATTCGGGTTGCCGCCTTTTTCGGCAATATGGGTTTTCGCAGCAGCTGCCATGGTCTCATTGATTAGGTCGTGAATGCCAAATGCAGCCTCCGTCACATCGGTTTTTAACGGTTTGGCCACTTTTTCTGCAATTGCCCTTTCGGCAGCTGCTTTGTCCAGCGGCATGCTTCCACCCAAAAAATAATTCGGATCCAAATATCCCAGCACCAGATCGGCATCGGTGACGGTTGGGTTCTGGCCGCCCCGGACGTAACAGGCCGGTCCGGGATCGGCGCCGGCGCTTTCCGGCCCTACCTGTAAAAGGCCCATTTTGCTGATGCGGGCAATGCTGCCGCCACCGGCCCCGATTTCCATCAAGTCCACCACCGGCACCTGAATGGGCAAACCGCTGCCCTTTTTGAACCGTTGGACGCGGCCAACCTCAAAAGTAGAAACCAGTCCGGCCTGCCCTTTTTGAATCAGGCAGGATTTGGCGGTGGTACCCCCCATGTCAAAACAGAACATATCTTTAATTTCAAACATTTTGCCGTAATGCTGTGAGGCGATCACCGCGGCGGTCGGCCCGGATTCGATGATTCGAACCGGATATTCACGTGCGGTTTCCACTGAGGTAATACCGCCGCTTGAAAGCATGATAAAAAGCTTACCCTCAAATCCGAGCGCTTCCAGGCGATCGGACAATTTAGCCAGATATTTTGCGGTGATGGGCTTGACATAGGCATTGGTGGCAGTGGTGCAGGTGCGCTCGTATTCGCGGATCTGCGGCAACACTTCATAAGACGTCGACAATGAGAGTTGCGGTGCTTTTTGCTGAACCATCTCTTTGATCTGCATTTCGTGGGCCGGATTTTCGTAAGAGTTAATCAGACAGACCGCCAGGGATTCTATTCCCCCGTCACAAAGCTCGTCGAGCACTCGGGCAACTTCTTCGGAATTTAATTTCACCAGAATACGGCCATCGGCTGAAATGCGTTCGGCGACTTCCCGGCGATAGGATCGCGCTACCAGCGGCTCCGGATATTCGGCAAAAATATCATAAGCATCATAGCGGATCTCGCGGCCCAGCTCCAGAACGTCCCGAAATCCCCGGGTGGTGATCAGCGCTGTTTTGGCGCCCTTGCGCTCAATGATGGCATTTATCACCAGGGTGGTGCCATGGATTATTTCATCAATGTGGGGCATAAATCCCGGTAAGCGCTCCAATAATCCCCGGATCCCCTCCTCCACGGCATCAGACGGATCAGCTGGTGTCGTCAGACACTTGTTGATCTGAAACTCACCGGTTTCGTCGTTGATCAGCACAAAATCGGTAAACGTGCCGCCGATGTCACAACCCAGCCTATAAGTCGAATTCGGATTGCGGATTGCAGATTGCGGATTGTCATTAGAAGACATCTCTTCTCTCTGCTGTATCTCTTTACCTTCTGCCACTTAAAAATCTCCAAAATTGATTTAAGGGTTCAAGAATCAATCCGCATTCCGAAATTCGAAATCCACAATTAAAAGATGCTCGGCTCCTGCCACTCCCCGAAAACATCGCGGAATACGCCGGCCATTTCTCCCACGGTGGCATAGGCCCGGCAACAATCGACCAAAAATGGCATTACGTTCTTTTCACCGCGGGCCGCCTTTTCCAGCGCCTTCAGCAGTTGCTGAACCTCACGATTGTCCCGGGTCCTGCGCAGCTCATTGAGGCTGGCAACCTGGGTATCGACCCATTGCTCGTTGTACTCATGAAGATCCACATCGGTCTGCGCTTCGCTGCCTTCCGTATACTTGTTGACCCCGACTTTAATATACTCGCCCTTTTGCAGACCACTTTCATATTCATATGCCTGCTGGGCTACTTTTCGCTGGATAAAGCCGGTGGCTACCGCGTGCACCATCCCGCCGACAGCCTGTATCTGCTTCATTTCATCTAAAATTTTTTCTTCCATCTGCTTGGTGAGCGTCTCAATGAAATAAGATCCCGCCAGCGGATCAACGGTATCGCGCAAGCCGACCTCATCCATCAAAATCTCCAGGGTGCGCAACGATAACAAAGCCGCCCGGGGTGTGGGTATGGTATAGGCTTCATCAAAGGAGCACAGGGCGGTGGTCTGGGCACCGCTGAGCGCAGCACCCAGCGCGTAAAAGGCCCCGCGCATAATATTATTTTCCGGTTGATCCTTGGTCAGGCCGCTGCCCCCGCCGCCGAAAAGCCCCCTGAGGAAAAGCTTTTTCTTTTCCTGCACGCCGTATTCTTCTTTGAGCATCTTGGCCCAGAGTTTGCGGGCGGCGCGAAATTTGGCAATTTGTTCCCACAGGTTGCCAAAAACGTTCAGGTTAAATGAAAACCGGCCCACAAAATCCTCAGCCGCCAGACCGCGGGAGGCTACATTTTCAATATAGGCTTTGGCGATCTCGAAAGCACAGGCAATTTCCTGAGCCGGATTGGCGCCGGATTCACGTATATGATAGCCGCAGATACTGACCGGATTACAGCGCGGAAGCTCTTTGACTGAATACTCGATGCTGTCTCCCACCAGACGCACGGCCTGCTCTACCGGAAATATCCAGGCTCCCCGGCCGATCATTTCTTTGAGGATATCGTTCTGGGGAGTGGCGCTGATTTTGTCCTTTGGATAGCCGAATTTTTCGGCGGTGGCCTGATACATCGCCAGCATAATGGAAGCAACGGCATTAATGGTCAGACCGGATCCGATCCGATCCAGTGGAATGCCTTCAAAGGCAATCTCGAAATCGCGCAGAGAATCGATGGCCATTCCAACGCGGCCGACCTCACCCAGGGCTTTTGGATCGTCTGAGTCGTAGCCCATCTGGGTGGGCAAATCAAAGGCGACATTTAGACCGGTTTGACCGTGTGAAATCATCAGTTTAAAGCGTTCATTGGTTTCCTGCGGTGTGCCGAAACCGGTGTACTGCCGAGTGGTCCACGCCCGGGAACGGTAACCTTGGGGGTGCAGATTACGGGTAAACGGATACTCACCAGGATTCCCCAGATCCTGGTCATAATCAAATCTAATGTCTTCTAGATCCTCGGGGGTATAAACCGGCTTAACTTTAATGCCCGACTGGTAGATGACCTCTTTGATTGCATCCTTTTCGTCTTTAATGTATTTAGCAACGCCCATATTAACTCCCTTTAAAATTGAAGGCTCTTTACGGTTAGGCAGCAACCTTGTTAATGCCGTCCACAATCTGATCAAAAGGCGTGCCGCCCGGAAAAACCCCGGAAATGCCCAAATCGTTTAATTTGGGTATATCCTGCTTGGGGATGACACCGCCAACCACAACCGGTATTTCCTCGATTCCTTCAGCTCTCATCAGCTCTAAAAGCTTCCGACAGATCGGCAAGTGGGCGCCGGACATAATGCTCAACCCGACCACGTCGACGGCCTCCTGCACGGCTGCTCTGACGATCTGCTCTACTGTCTGGTGGAGGCCGGTATATATCACTTCCATGCCAGCGTCCCTCAACGCCAGGGCGGTCACCTTGGCCCCGCGATCATGTCCGTCCAAACCCGGTTTGCCGATTAAAATTTTTATTTTTTTTGCGGTCATAACATTTGCCCCTCGATATCGCTTGCAATTATTTCATTCGATGCCGATCGTATTCCTGCAACACCATCTCCTGCCCTCTTAAAATATGTTCTCTGACCAAGCGCTCCGCTTCCTTGGCGTCGCGCTTGCGAATATGTTTCAACATTCTTTTGTGGTCCAAGTTGCTGGCTGAAGCAAATTTGCTTTCTTTAAGGATCATCTGCCGGTACCGATAAATCTGGTCCCGCAGTCCGTTGATCATGTTAATTAATTTGGGGCTTTTGCTCAGTCCGTATAGCAGATCGTGAAACTGGGTATTGATGGCCGGTAGTAGATTCATTTTTTTTTGGTCCAGCGCTTCTTGGAATTCTTCGATTTTCTGCTCCAGCATCTCCAGCTCCTGCGCTTCATGTTTGATCGCTGCCAAGTAAGCAGCGTAGCCTTCCAACACACTGCGAATCCCAAAAGTTTCTTCGATGTCTTGGCGGTTTAAGCCCAGAACCGTAAATCCCCCGCGGGGCTGGCGTTCAATCAGTCCTTCGCGCTCGAGTTTGTGAAATGCTTCCCGCACCGGGGTTCGGCTGATACCGAGCGTTTCCGCAATATGGCTTTCGACCAGCCATTCTCCGGCGGAAATTTTACCCCTCACAATCGCCTGTTTCAGGCTTTCAAAAACATGTTCACCCAACGATTTGCGTTCTTGAAACGCCTCTAGCTGCCCGAGATCCAGATCGGTTAATGACGCTCTTTTTTTCATCGATAGTGCCTAAATCCGTTGAGGACCTAGATTTTTCCAATGAGATAAGGTCGTTGTCCTAATATTTGATTTTGCCTTGTTTTACCTGAACTCAGATGATTCCCTTTTCTTTGAAAACTTTAAGCTCATCATCCGAATAGCCCAATTTTTGGCCATATATATCTCTATTTTGCTCTCCAAAGCGGGGAGGGAACGAGAGCCGACGGTCGGATTTCTCGAGAAACGGCGTCATGTTCGGTGGCGGCGCCAGAGTGACGCGGGTACCGGTGACCGAATCCTCAGCGTACAGCAGCCGCCGTTTGACCAGAGGATCCTCGGTGACTTCAACCACCGTTTTTATTTTACTGATCGGAACGGTGAGGGCTGTGAGCAGATCGATCAGCTCTTCAGATGTATGCTTGCGGGTAATTTCATTTATGGCTTGATTAAGTTGCCTTACGTTTTTGATACGGCCGGCGTTCTTTTCGTACTGCGGCTTATCCAGTGCCTGAAACATTTCCTGAGAAACAATGGTCTTCCATTGCCGATCGTTGCCCACCGCCACATAGACAAAGCCGTTTTGGGTTTGATAAACAGATACCGGGGCAAAAAATTCGTGGGTATTTCCCCGGCGAGAGATATTTTTGCCGAAACTGGCGGTCAGGGTGATCGGCACGGTAAGCCACGATACAGAGGATTCAAACATGGCCATGTTGATACAGCTGCCCTCTCCGGTAAGCTGGCGCTGGTAAAGTGCTTTCATCAGCAGGCCATAGGCATGCTCGCTGGTGCCCATATCCGGCAGCGGAATGCCGACAACCTGCGGGTCGCCTCCGGCCTCTCCGGTCAATTCCATCAGGCCTGAACGGGCCTGCAAAATCGGGTCGTAAGCGGCTTCATTGCTGTCAGGTCCAAAACCGGTCACACCCAGCCAGATAATGTCTGGTTTCAAGGATTTAAGGCTGTCATAATCGATCCCCAGTTTCTGGTAGTTTTTCGGCAGCTGATTGGTGGCAAAAATATCCACATCGAGTTTTTTGATCAAAGAACGGAAAATCTCCTGACCTTGCTCTTCGGCAAGATTCAACGTCAGCGCTTTTTTACCGGCATTGATACACAGAAAGTAGGCATTCATGCGCTCTTCATTAAGAACATTTTCGCCGATGAAACGGTTTGGATCACCGTAAACCGGGTGTTCCAGGCGAATGACACGCATGCCATCATGGGCCAGACGATAAGTCAGATAGGGTAAAACCGTTGCCTGCTCAAGTGACAGTAGGGTAAGGTCCTTGAAAGAAGCCATGGTCTTCTCCACATACAGCTCAGTTGGGATCAGTGTTTGTGAGGCCGAATGTTCCGGCATAGCCGGAGATAGAAGGTGTGGATTCAACAGGTTTTTGTATACGGTATACAATGAACAAATGTCAAGAGATGTTTTGTGCACCCCTGCGATTTTTATGGAATACAAAAGGTTGATTATAGACGCTGGAAAGTTTAAATAAGCTGAACATGCTCAGAACAATCGTTCGATTATTGGCCGACGCCACGATCATTTTACTATTCATCACCGTCATCCTGTGCTCAGCTTGCTGTCCGGTTGCATGGGCAGATGAAATCGAGGTGGGCGATACCGTGACCATTGTTACCCCGGGAATTGTCGCCCGACTTTGCCCACAGCCCGCTTGCGGGCCGGATCAGCACCTAACCCGCATACCTGAGGGAACTGTTTTAACAGTTCAGGGCACGGACGTTTTTGCCATCGGCACGTTTAAAGTAAAATGGTTTGAGGTTGTTTACGAAAACCAGCGTGGTTGGATCAGTATATATGATACCGATCGGGCTAAAAAATAAGAAATATCAGTAATATGAATAATAAAATGGATAAAAATGACATGTTATATCAAAGAAGCCCGTTCAACGGATATCTCCGATTTATCTCATCTCATTCGAAACGCCTATCGCGATGTGGCTGACCGATTTCAGCTTACGCCAGCAAACTGCCCAAACACCCTTCTAACTGCACCGATGATTGGATTGAAAAAGACCTGACCCGGGATGTTCGCTATTTCATCATGATGGATGGGAATAAACCGGTGGGATGCGTTGCCATCGAAATGGCCAGTACCCAGCTCTGCTACCTGGAACGTCTGGCTGTTCTGCCGCAGGAGCGCCATAAGGGCTTTGGCCATCAGCTGTTGGAATATGCCTTTCG
This sequence comes from Desulfobacterales bacterium, assembly GCA_050116835.1. Lineage (GTDB taxonomy): Bacteria > Desulfobacterota > Desulfobacteria > Desulfobacterales > JAHEIW01 > JAHEIW01. Next base: position 977 of record JASFNW010000194.1, on the reverse strand, counting down.
CATCGCCAGGGAAGAAAACGCCAAAAAGATCAGTATCGGTATCATTGCCAAACAAGCAGATTTAAAGCAATGGTATCAAAACATCGGATTTATCGAATGTGAAACCAAAGAATTCAACCACTTACCATTTCAGGTCTGCTTTTTAACCTATGCGCTATAAAAGCGGGTCACAATCTGATTTAATGTATTTGAATTGAGTTAAATGGCAGGATTATAATCGTCTGAAAACAATCTCGGCTTGTTATTCAGAATCCTCTTCCAAGCGGTCGATCAATTTGGCCAGCATTTCTTCGATATAGGGGCTCATATCTTTGAATTCAACACCGATACCGTTCCGATTAACCTGAACAATTTCGCCTTTGATTTTAAGAGGCTTGTCATAACCGTCAATTGAAAACGACATGACGATCTCTTCGCCCACAAACAGAGGACGCTGAGACTCGATAAAAACGCCTCGCTGGCTGATATTTTTTATGGTGTCCGAATAGTAGCGATCATATGTCGCATAGCTTACCGTGATCGAACATGATTTGCGCATATAAGCGCGCCTCTCGACTGTCAGCAGATCCTCGGCATACTTCAGCAAGACCGATTGCTTTTCCTCCGGCAAATTTAAAACCAGCTGAAATAATTTAGGTATTACGACATTGTACTTCTTTAATTCACCTTCCGATATTTTCATCTAAGCCGATTCCTTTACCGAAAATTAAAATCACCATACTGCGCTTACTTGCATATGAACTGTTTACGCAAGATTCAAAAAAAACGGGTCCATTGCTTATATCGGAAAAATAATCGCGCAACTTTAGGCTGTTTTTATTCCAATCGCTTTTTAAATCGTCAGGAATCAGATCTCAATTTGAATTATTTTATATTTTTTATATTATTTTTAGTATATTAAAATCATAAATTTAATTATTAACTTTAACATATTATGGAATTCTGTTGAGGCTGGGATAACAAAAAAAGAGGAGGTG
>JASFNW010000193.1:0-8212 GCA_050116835.1 Desulfobacterales bacterium | reverse complement strand
CGGAGAATGGAATGCTGGCAGCAGGAGCTAAACGCAAACATCATTCACTGGCGCTGTACAAGGGACCGTATCAAGGGTCGATATTATCAGGGAAAAGGTCATCGGCACTTCTTCAAATCAGCAAAGTCTGGAGTTGACTGGAACGATTTCAAAATTGTGCCGGAAATGGCCGGCCAACAGGGCATGCAGACCTACTTATATGTCACCCTGTTTGATGAAGGCTGGCCGCTATTGCCCCAAAAAACCCGGGCGACCAGTTATCACAACCGGATGCACTGTCAGCATGTAAGCTGGCAAAGTGAATTTAGCCGAAAAAATCCTGAGTATGCGATCGCAGATCGGAAATTGCGTAACCGTCAATGGGGCGTTTTGTGTTTAGGATATCGGGAAGTTCGCAAACACTTGATCCATCGATACCTGCGACTGCTGCAGGGTGGAGATTTCACTGGACTATTCGTTTGTCTGAGATCTCAGTCCCGACCGGCGGATCATGCAGATCAATACGGTTTTAATGATCCTATCCGCGAGGAATTTTTAAACCGCTACGGAATAGATATTCGGACCGAAGATTTTGATCTACAGCTCTGGCGGGATCTTGTAGGGGAATACCTCACGGTTTTTCTGAGGGAGTTGCGAAGCACGTTAAATGAATATCGTTTCAATATGACTTTATGTGTCGGCGTGCCGCGCGGATCGATAGTCGGTCCCCCGATAGGAAACACAACGCTGCAGTGGCCGATATGGGTAGACCAGGGAATCATTGATGAACTGATTATCGACCAGAATTCATCGAAATGCCCGTCCATGTGGCATAAGTTGTGGCCCATGCACCGCGGATATGGTTATCTGCAAAATTATCTAACCGGCGCCGGCATGAATGCGCTCAAAGAAGATATAATCAAAACCTACGCACCCGTATTTGATGGTAAAAAAGCAAAATTACAGGTCGCCAGGCAATGGCAGGAGAGATCGGAATCTAAAGAAAAAGAATTATTGGGGCTGCCGGGTGTTGACGGCCTTGTATTCAGCTCGTTTCGCCATGACAACCCCGGGCCGATCAGGCGCAACAACTGGAACGCTTAGAAGCGGTAGCTTCAATCTATAGTAACGAATAACAAATAACTAACAAACCAAAAACCTATAACGAAAAATAAATAACCCAATTCGCTTCTAAGCGAATTGGACGACAGGGAGGAGAAGATGAGAGAATTAACCATCGATGGAAAAAAGATTCACGATGACGGTAATTGCTGGGTGATTGCCGAGATCGGGCACAACCATCAAGGCAAACTCGAAACCGCCAAAGAGATGTTCCGCGTGGCCAAGGAATGCGGTGCCGATGCGGTCAAACTGCAGAAGCGAGACAATCGCGCACTTTACACAAAAGAAGGGTACAATAAACCTTATGAGAATATGAATAGCTACGGAGCAACTTATGGCGAACATCGCGAGGCGCTCGAATTCGGCTGGTATGAGTACAAGGAATTAAAAGATTATGCTGAAGAAATCGGCGTTACCTTTTTTTCAACTGCCTTTGATTTCTCCAGTGCCGACTTTTTAGCGAAATTGGACATGCCGGTGTATAAGATCGCCTCCGGTGATTTAAAAAATATCCCGCTCCTCAAGCATATTGCCGAGATTCAAAAGCCAATGATCGTCAGTACCGGCGGTGGAACGATGGAGGACGTCAACCGTGCCTACGATGCCATTATGCCGATTAATCCGCAGCTGGCGATATTGCAGTGCACAGCAGGATACCCGGCGGAATTTGATGAACTGAATTTAAGGGTGATCACCAGTTTCCGTGAGAGATTTCCGGATACCGTTGTCGGATTGTCATCCCATGATAACGGGATTGCCATGGCCGTAGCTGCGTATATGCTGGGCGGGCGCATTGTTGAAAAGCATTTTACGCTTAACCATACCTGGAAAGGTACCGATCATGCCTTTTCTTTGGAGCCTATCGGTTTCAAGAAAATGGTGCGTGACCTTCAACGCACAAAGGTCGCCATCGGTAACGGCGTCAAACGAACCTATGAAAGCGAAGTGAATCCCATTATTAAGATGGGTAAAAAAATTGTGGCTGCTCGTGACCTGCCGGCGGGTTATACATTGCGGCGTGAAGACCTGGCGTTGAAATCTCCCGGAGATGGCCTGCCGCCGTATGAAATGGAAAAAGTGATCGGTCGTGTTACCCTGCAACCGCTGTCCGAAGACGATGATATCACCTATGATGTTCTAAATGGCGCCCAGGAGTGGTCGGAGGCAGCTGCATCTTGAAAGATCTGTTTTCTTTAAAGGAGGAGATCGCGGTTGTAACCGGGGCCTTGGGCAAATTAGGTCCGATATGGATCGAAACCTTGCTCGAAGCGGGAGCCAAAGTCTATGCGCTGGATCATCCGGACGCCAAATTAACTGAGGGCTATAAACGCCTTCAGGGCCGCTTTGAAAAGCAGCAGCTTCAGCTGGCATCTGCAGATGTTACGGTCCGTGAGGCTTTAGAAGCTGCCTATCAAAAATGTCTGGATACCTTCGGCGTCCCTTCGATTCTCGTCAACAACGCCGGTATTGATCAGCCGCCGGATCAGCTGGATAATGCCTGTTGTCTGGAAGAGATCCCCATTGAGTTAAACCTGAAAGTATTTGAAGTCAATGCCATGGGCCTGTTTCTGGTTACACAGGTTTTCGGTGGCCAGATGGTAAAGGCGGGCCGGGGATCGATTATCAATATCGGCTCGCTCTATGCCAGCGTTGCTCCCGATTCGCGCTTCTACGATCATATTAAATGCGATCCTCCCTTTCTTAAACCACCTGCATATGGCGCTTCCAAAGCAGCTGTAGTGAATTTGACCCGTTATTTAGCCACGATATGGGCACCCTGCGGGGTGCGGGTGAATGCGCTATCGCCCGGAGGAGTGCTCGGTGAACAGGATTCGGAATTCAAGCGCAAGTTTTGTGAGCGAGTTCCGCTTGGTAGAATGGCAGAGGCGTCTGATTTACGCGGACCATTGCTTTTTCTCGCATCGGCTGCATCCGCCTATGTGACCGGCATCGAACTCGTGGTCGACGGTGGGTTTACGGCGTGGTAAGATAGTTTTACCACAGAGAGCACAGAGTCCACAGAGTATGAATTAAGTAAAGGGATAATAAAGAACTAATCACGAAAACACGAAATTTTATCTTTACATTTTAGCTTTTTGTTAGCTCTCGTACTTTCGCTTTTTCGCCTGCCCAGTTAAATGCGAAGCGTATTTAACCGGGGTGCTTTCGTGGTTAATTTTGTGAATGTTTTATGTCTGAAAAAGAACCTACAATCGTTGCATTGATTCCGGCGCGTGCCGGCTCCAAGCGTGTGCCGGACAAAAATATACGCCCTTTGGCCGGGCATCCGGTAATGGCCTACACGATTGCCGCGGCCCTGGAGAGCGTAGTGTTCTCTGATGTGATCGTGTCCACCGATTCTGAAAAATATGCCGAAATCGCGCGCTATTACGGTGCGGAAGTACCGTTTTTGCGCCCCCAGGAACTGGCCGGTGATATTTCGCCGGACATTGAATGGCTGGAATACACCCTAAAAAGGCTCAAGGAAGAGGGCCGCGAGTATGATTGCTTTAGCATCCTGCGGCCGACCAGCCCGTTCCGGCAGCCGGAGACTATCCAACGTGCCTGGCAGGGCTTTTTGGCAGAGAGGGGTGTGGATTCGCTGCGCGCGGTTGAAAAATGCGAGCAGCATCCCGGTAAAATGTGGGTTATTCGAGGTAAACGGATGACGCCGCTTTTACCCTTGAGCCCGCCGGAGCAGCCCTGGCACAGCAGTCAGTATCCTTCACTGCCCGAAGTGTATATCCAGAATGCCAGCCTTGAAATTGCCTGGACACGGGTCGTCTTACAGGAACGCACCATCGCGGGAACTGTTTTGATGCCATTTTTGACAGAAGGCTATGAGGGGTTTGATGTCAACAGCCCCTATGACTGGAGCCTGGCTGAGCATCTAATAAAGAATGAAAGCGTGCGATTGCCTCCGGTAACAAAAAGCCCGCCTCCAATGCTATAGATCTGAAGCGTTTTAACCGGTTTTTTTAACCTCAAATTTAGCACCCAGAATTCATTGAAGATTTCAATTATCACCATCTGCAAAAATGCAGAAGATACGCTGGAAAAAACCATCCAAAGTGTTTTGGCCCAACAATATAGAAATATTGAATATATAATCATTGATGGGGCCTCAACCGATAAGACCGATGCGCTCATTAATAAATACAGAGACCAGGTTGCAACTTATATCAGTGAAAAAGACCATGGCATTTACAATGCCATGAATAAAGGCATAAAAATTGCGACGGGCGATATTGTTTTTTTTCTAAATGCCGGCGATATTTTTAATGATGAATTCGTTGTGGAAAAGGTGGTCAATGCTTTTTCAAAAGCAGACATCGAGTTCTTATACGGGGATGTTTTTATAAATGATGGTATTTCAGAAAGACTAGTCCAATTTAATCATGTCGATAAAGCTTTTTTTCTTGATAAAAATCTTTGTCATCAATCTATCTTTTATAAACCGGAAGTGTTCCGCAGATGCGGTTATTTTGATGAACAATATTCAGTGCTGGCCGATTATGAATGGAATGTTCGTGGATTTTTAAAATACAGATTAAAACCCGGGCATATTCGCATCCCTGTTACAAAATTCAGGCTTGATGGAATCAGTACTATTGATGACAGGAAACTAACCGAAATCAGGCGCCAGGAGCGCAGGCGACTTAAAAAAACGTACTTCAACAAATTGGAGTTAATGCTATTTCGACGTTTTTTAAAGAAAGATATTCACACCCTGAACGAGAAAGACTTACATAAAGGAAAGCTGATTTACGTAAAATTGCTTAAATTCATTTTTCGATTCAACCTTTACCGTAAGCCTATCGAGCTTTAATATCCAAATCAAAACCCAGTCTGCAAGTATAACGATTCAGCAATTGGACAAGATTGAGCATGGTGAAGTTTCCTGATGTTCTAACCGAATAAAAGTTTAATACCTTGCATGAAAATTAATGCGAAGTTCAGATTACATTAAATTACAGCAAACTAAACAAATTATAGAACTTATTCAAAATACCAAAAAGGCATAAAGGATGAAAATCATTTTATCTCATTAATTTTCACCCAGCGGGCGAGTCGGAGGCTTCCACCTCCTGCGTTATTAAGGACGAGGCATAGTAGACTATAGCCTCGCCCTTAAATGCCTTGCATATGAAAGCCTCCGGCTCGTGCAAAATTCAGATAATAAATAATAAGGATAAAACTGGAGAAAAAAGATTTGGATTACAGAGGAGAAAATCTGATTTTTCTTATTTCTCAACCCAGAGCAGGGTCTACGCTTCTGCAGAGAATTTTAGCTGGAAATTCGAAGGTTCACACAATTGCGGAATCCTGGATAATGCTTCATCCGCTCTACGCACTTAAAAAAAACGGAATAACGGCAGAATTCGAATTTAAATATGCAAGACAAGGTCTGGAAGACTTTCTATCCCAGGTGCCCGAAGATCAGGAACTTTATTTCCAGGCATTACGGCAGATGGGAAAAAAATTGTATAATCGTGTTCTTGAAGAATCAGGCAAAAGACTTTTTCTTGATAAAACACCAAGGTACTATTTGATTATTGCCGAGCTCAAAAATGTTTTTCCAGAAGCAAAGTTTATAATACTTTTAAGACATCCATTGGCTGTACTTTCATCTATCTTAAATACATGGTTTAAAAACGATCCCCTGGCGCTTCAAAAAAGTGCGAACTATATCGACATCATCAAAGGACCTCAATACCTAATTCAAGGAATTCAGCACTTAAAAGAAGATGCAATTGTTGTCAGGTACGAAGACTTGGTCGTACATACTGAATTTGAAATAAAAAAAATTTGCAACAGACTTAGCATATCATTTGAATCTCCAATGCTAAATTACGGGGAAAAGGCAAAGCCAAAAGGCAGATTAGGCGATACAGTGGGGATCCTAAAACATAATTATGCTGTTCCCGATTACACAGAAAAATGGTGCAACAAATTACAGTCTCGCAAACTTAATCGATTTAGCCGTAAATATATGGAGACATTGGGCGATGAGGTGTTTACCCAGATGGGTTATTCATATGTAGAAACCTTAAATCAACTAAAAAAAGCGAAGTTCGGATACAGATACAGGGAGAAACTTTCAAAGTTAAGGCCCATGGTTTTTTTCAAATAAAAATATTATAAGTTTTCTGAAACGATATTAATCGTGGCGGATCCTTTTAAACAAGATACGTTATGAAGGTGGTTTTTGCTATACATCATGCCGGTGCTTTTCGCTCATATGACGGAGTGGTTCGTTATCTGTGCTCTCTTGGGCATCATGTGACGGTGCTGCATGGCGAGCGCGAAAAGCCCATCCGTATGGACCGTGCTTTGAAAGCCTGCCTGGTTGAGTTAGAGGGCTGTGATGACGACCAGATGTTCGTTCGCAAAAATTGGGGGTTGTTGGCCAATATCCGGGAACTGGTCAACTGCGCCAACTACCTGAGAAACGGCCACCCGAATCCATCCCATGCGCGTCGGTGGATAAACAAAGTCAACCAGCCGATTCGATTCATGGCCAAAACCCGGCCGGGGATGAAACTGATGGCCGGCTCCAAAATCCGTCAATTCCTGCATGCCATCGAACCGCTTATTCCTCCGGACCGTTCGGTCACCTATTGGCTGAAAAAAGCCCAGCCGGATCTAGTTTTTGCATCTCCGTTTATATCGCCGGTTTCACGGGAGCTCGAATATGTCAAAGCCGCTAAGGCACTCGGAATTCCCACGATGGTCGGGGTGTTGAGCTGGGATAATCTAACCACCAAGGGCACCTTTCATGTGATGCCGGATTGGATCCTGGTGTGGAACGAGGCCCTGGCCAAAGAAGCGGTGGAATTGCATGATGTCCCCGCTGATAAAATTTTTGTGACCGGAGCACCGGTGTTTGATTTTTGGTCAGATATGCGCCCCTCAAAGGACTATGCTGAATTTTGCAGCCAGGCGGGCATCGATTCCGGTCATCCTTTTGTTTTGTATCTGGGCTCATCTCCATTTATTGCCAGAGATGAAACCCCCTTTGTGCGAGAATTTGCGCAAAGTTTGCTGGTGTCCGAAAAAACAAAGGATATCAGTGTGGTGGTTCGCCCGCATCCCACCAACGCATCTTTCTGGAAAACCTTTAAGGCCCAAAATGTTGCCATATGGCCCAGGGGCGGCGAATACGTCGATGCGCCGGACGCCAAACAGGATTATTTTGACACTCTTTTTCACAGCAAAGCGGTGATCGGGGTCAATACCAGTGCCATGCTCGAGGCGGCGATCGTTGATAAGCCCTGCGTTACGATAATGACCGGGCATTACCGGAATACCCAGGAGAGTGTCGGTCATTTTAAACACCTGCTCGATGCCGATTTTCTTGAGATCGCTCAGGGCTTTGCTGAGGCTGCCGCAATTATAGGGGCGATTTTAGACGGTCGGGATTTGAAAAAAGAACAGCGGAGACGATTTGTTAGGAACTTTATCCGACCTTGCGGAATGAATACACCTGCATCTCAAATCATGGCCAAAGCCATTGAAGCGGCTGCACAGGGCAGAGATCTGAAACAAATGATGGTCACATGAATGCTATACCGCTTGTCATTGAAATATTCCGAAAAAAGGATGGCGGCATAAGTGTTGTCGCAAAAAACGTTCTGCAATCGGAACGTTTTTTGACAACGACTATAAAAAAGGGGCCAATTCGTCGCATAAATCCCGTTAAGATACTTCAACTTGCAGTCATGACTCAGGATTTTCTTAAATTTCTACTGGTTTTGTAATATTGATGGTAGGATAGGTTTTTGAAGTATTGCAGGTATTCACCTCGCGCCAAATGGAACTCATAGTTCATTCGGTAAAGGTGCTTTAAACGCCCTCTGATAATTTGGCGGTGGGGTTTGAAGGCCGGATCTTTGAGAAGCGATCTGAAATTTTTTATCGTCCATTGACGTGGGGGTCGCTTCCGCTTCGTGAGACTGGTGCTATGTTCTCTTTTTTCCAGGACGACATCGGGTACAAACAAAAAATCATGGTCAAGTGCAACTCTGATAAATAGATTGTTATCTTCCGACTGGAAAAGGGCTTCATTAAAACCGTTACCATTTTTTAGAATATCCGTTCTGATTAATAC
>JASFNW010000192.1:0-8251 GCA_050116835.1 Desulfobacterales bacterium | reverse complement strand
CCGCCCGGATAGATTGAATCCGGGGATTTAGGCCGCGCTGCTATGGATGTGCTGTTAAGCTCAACTTTTCTTAGATCTCAAGAGCGAATCGTATGCTCGGGTCAATTCAACAAACATTTCCTGTTTACCGCCTTTATCCGGATGAAGCTCCCGGGCTCTGCGTCTGAATAATCGGCTCAGTTGCTGACGGCTCATTTTCTTAAGCGCATTTTCCGTTTCATCGAAAATTGTGCTCGCCTCCTTCATCGAGACTGAGGCGGTTTGGGGTGGGAATCGATGGCTCCGCCGGCTGTTGATGAAATTGCGGATATAGTCTTCCACCCAGGATCGTGGGGCAAAATCGTAATCATAAAACATGAACAGATATCGGGTTAAATAGTCATGTAACCAGGCATCGGTTGTCATGCCGTCCCAAAAAAGGTCATCACTGTTCAATTTACACATTTCGGCGTCAAAATACGCATCGATATCACTTTGCTTTAAAAACTGCGGTCTATTGGTGGCAAACGATTGGCTGAAGAAGCGCTTGATATCAAATATGACATAAACATAGGCTTTATATTCCCGGGGATTTAACTGCCGCTCCATTTCCATAAATTGCTGTTCAAGCTCATCCCTGGATTTACGGCGCAGAATATCGAACACCTTTTCAGGCGTTAGCCATAGATAGCCCTGCTCCATACGGCCAAATTTTAAATAATGCAGCCGGCGCTTGTCGAAATCATGCACCTGTTGTTCGGTCCTCGCAGAATCTTGTGGCTGCTGTGTTTGTGGCGACCGCTTGCCTCTATTGCGAAAGTGTTCTACTGCGTGCTGAATTCGCGGTTTTAAAAACGGCCAGAAGATATCCTCGAGATCATCCGCCTGGAGGTTTACACCGTGTGTCGCTAAATGATCCTCTATTTCCGGATCAACATAAAAAGCGTTTCCCCCAGGGTAAATAATGTGCTCATCTGGGTGGGTTCCCAGATCAAAAAGATCGCGACTCAGGTAATGATGACCGTCCCAGTATGATTCACGGATGTAATAATGATGCACGCCGTCGACGATTTTGCGGGCTAGATACATTCCTTTCTATTTCCTTTGATAAGCAGTATTGGATTTTTTTGTTTTTCGGGGACCTGTATACAGCCGCTGGCTTCTTGCTTCCGGCTGCCGGTCGCTGCACTGGCAGCTTGCCGCTGAAGAGGCTGGGATGCGGGTACGCTCAAAAGCTGGGAAACCTGAAATTCTAAATTCTGACAGGCACTGGCGCTTTTGAGCTTTCCCGCCGTATAGCCTTCCATCCTCCCAGCAAAACCCGCGCAACGCGCAACCTCAGCCTATTTAAAGGCTGATACTCCTGTAATCTCCTGCCCCAGCACCAGCGTATGCATGCTGTCTGTTCCTTCCAGGGCACTAATCGCCTCCAGGTCACATAAATGACGGATGACCTGGTGATCGGCCAGGATACCGCGCGCACCGAGAATATCACGCGCGATCCTGGCAATCTTGACGGCTTCTCGGACATTGTTCATTTTGGCCAGCGATATGTGGGCCGGACGAAACTGGTGGTTGTCCAGCAGTCGCCCCAGATGATAATTGACAAGCTGTGCCTTGGTGAGTTCCACTAACATGCGGACCAGGCGATCCTGAACCAGCTGATAACCGGCAATGACTCGATCGAATACCTGTCGCTTCAGGGCAAAAGCCCTGGCAGCCTCGTAGCACGCTGCCGCAGAACCAACGGCACCGCAGGCAACACCGTAACGGGCTAAATTGAGACATTCAAAAATCGATTTAAGGCCTTTGGCACCCGGCAAAATGCTATCCGCATCAATGGTGCAGTCCTTCAATTCGATCAGTGCTGTCGGTGATGTTCGATATGAAAATTTACGTTGAATCGGCGTTGCGCGAAATCCGGGGGTGTCGGTTTCAACCAGAAAACCTCTGATGTCTTCATCACATTTTGCCCAGATAATGGCCAGCTTCGCAATGGTACCGTTGGTAATCCACATTTTTTGGCCATTTAATACATAATCATTTTTATTCTTCTGAGCCCGCGTTCCCATCCCGCCGGGATTTGAGCCAAATCCCGGTTCAGACAGACCAAAACAGCCGATGACATTTCCCTGGGCCATCTCGGGCAACCATTTTTGGCGCTGTTTTTCAGAACCAAATCGATAAATGGGAAACATCACCAGGGAATTTTGAACGGAAAATAGGGCCCGCAGGCCGGCATCACACCGGCTCAGTTCCTGACAGATAAGACCGTAAACGCTGTGACTATTCTGGTTGCAACCATACCCATCCACATGAACACCCAAAAGGCCTAACCCGGCCAATCGGGCAATGAGCTGCATGGGAAAGGTCCCCTTGTCGAAATAATCAGCGATGATGGGCATACATTCCTGTTCGACAAATGCCCTCACCGCATCCCTGACCGTTTTTTCTTCTTTGCTGAGCAATGCGTCGATCTCATAAAAATCAACATTTTCCATTGGTACCATTCCATTTTTTCCGCTTTTTTAAAGATTGCGCTTCAATATCATAAGTCCCCGATAGTAAAAGAGCAACCATTCGGCGCGATTGTCGTTGGTAATTCTTGTTTTTCCTGCTGAAATGGTTAACATCACTGATAAAAGGTAAACGGTAGATTCCGGCACCTGGGATAAGGAGGACATCATGAAGCAGCGCCAGCTGGGTAAATCGGATGTACGGGTTTCATCAATTATCATGGGACTGTGGCAGGCCGGTAAGGAAATGTGGGTAGGAATCGATGATAATCAGACGATCGCTGCGATTCGGGCGGCTTTCGAAGCGGGGATTACAACGTTCGATACGGCCGAAGCCTATGGCAAAGGTCATTCGGAGCAAATACTGGCATCAGCACTATCCGATATCCGCAAAAGGGCCATTTATGCCACCAAGGTATTTGCCAATCACCTGAAATACGACCAGGTGCTGCAGGCCTGTGACCGCTCTCTCAAAAACCTGCAAACAGATTACATCGACCTGTATCAAATCCACTGGCCTTCGGATTCATTCGGCTTTGATGCAGTGCCCATCGCAGAAACCATGGAGGCTTTGAAGGTACTCAAGGAGCAGGGAAAAATCCGATCGATCGGTGTATCGAACTTTTCACACGCGCAGCTGCAGGAAGCGCAACAGTACGGACAAATTGACAGTCTCCAACCTCCGTATTCACTTTTCTGGCGGCATGTGGAGACAGATTTGATGCCCTATTGTATTAAAAACAACATTACCATTCTGGCTTACTCACCCATGGCCCAGGGGTTTTTAACGGGTAAATTCGGTCCGGATCACACGTTTGAGAAGGGGGATGTGCGGGCAAAGAACAAGCTGTTCCAACCGGATACGTATGGCCGGGTACAGCAAGCGCTCTCCCGGCTGGAGCCCATTGCGCGGCAAAAAGGTGTTACTCTGGGGCAATTGGCCTTAGCATGGGTTATTTCGCATTCTGGAACCTGCGCCATTGCCGGGGCCCGCAACGCCGCTCAGGCCACCGGTAACGCAGCAGCGGGTACGATAGAATTATCGGAGCAAGAACTGGCCGATATCGATGAAATCGGTCGCGGTGTGACTGATTATCTGGATGACGATCCGGTGATGTGGAACCTTTAGCATTTAAACGGGTAAAAGTGGTGATAACAGTATCCCTGCGGGTCTCCCCATTTCATCTCCGTATCGATTAAGCATTGCCCGATCATCTCTTTGGATACTTCTTCGTAATCCGGTCTTTGCTCCTCAATTCTTTTGCAATCCATACAAATCGCCTGATGATCATAAACCGATAAGATACGCTGGTCATCGGTGCCAATTTGTTTGTCGCAATGGGAGCATTGTATGGCGCAGGTTAACTGTTCTACCCATTCGTCAGTCGTCATATATATATCCTCCTTGTCTAAATTGAGCGCTTCAAATCTCCAAAAGGGACAGGAATTAATTATGATTGAAGAACTACGTCATTCTTAATTTTTGTAAATTTGAAGCCCTCCGGGATTGCCGATCTTACCGCATCTACTGTGTCAAATGCCGTTTCGCATAGATTACTATGGCGAAACAACATTTTCCGTGTACCTGCGGCAACCTCGACAATCGCTCAAATTAGATCATAAATTGAGCGCTTCAAATCTCCAAAAGGGAAATGGCTATTTTTTTATATCATTGATCAAATCTTTTATAATGGCAACAACATTTCGTCCCCGTTCGCGGGCAATCCGGTGGGCGTCGGATACAATTTGGGCTGCCTGCGTTTTGAGCTCGTCTTCACCGGGTAATGGCTTGCCCAGCTTCTGGTAGCGCCAGGTAATAAATCGCACCGCCAGATGCTCTTCTTGCTGTCTAAAAAAGCTCACTTCTCGCACTCCTAACATCCAGACCTGAACAATATATCGGGCATCAATTGTCGATGTCGCCTATTATAAATAAGGCTTCTGGCGACCGGCATCTGGCTCAGCTTGCTTCTCGTTACGATCATTTGCGGCCAGATGCCAGAAGCCGTTTATGTTGACTCCGTTTGTCGATCGCAGAGCTTTAATACCAGCCTGTCCAAGATGACTTTAGGATCCTGACGGCTCGTTTTGAGTTGGACATCGGTTTCGTTTAACAGGTCAACGGCGGCGATGAGCTCATTTCTTGTAAAATGAGCCGATTTTTTCAACAGCTGGTAAACCGGATAACCATTTTTAGGATTTCTGGCAAGTATTAAATCGGTTTGTATCTTCTTTTTTTTCTTTCCTTTACCGCGCGCTGCATCTGAGGTGGCCGTTTCGGTTTTTATTCCGACCTGCTCCCATTTTTCAATTGCCTGCCGCACCGATTGATCGTATTCCAAAATAGACGGCATCACCTTTTGTTGAAAAACATTGTATGAAACACCGGCATGCCAGCCTTTGGCTTGGGGGCTGCCGGTATAATCCTTGGCCAGGATTAATCTTCTGATCTGATTCACGATGGCGGCCAGAATCTGTAAGGGATGAAAGCCAGCAGTCAGAAGTGAATTCATAAAAAAAAGGGCCTCTGAGACCTGGCGGTCTGCAATGGCATTGGTCAGATCGTAAATGGGGTCCTGTTTGGTGCGCTTTAATACCGAGGTTACATCTTGTATTGTAATCACATCGCGTTGACCGACATAATCCACTAATTTTTCGAGATTGCCGCAAAAAGTCCTCAAATCAAAACCCGTCATATCCAGCAGGGCTGCATAGGCACGGTTGTCCATTTTTTTGTTAACCGGTGATAGGATTTCAGTCATCTTTTTTCGTAATACATCCTCCTGGGCCATCCGGTCTGCCCGGCGATCTCCGCTGGGAACGGCACAGTCAATGACCATTCCTTGGTCCTTTAACGCCTTATAAAGACCCAGACGCTTGTCGACCATTTCAGTGGTGATAATCAGGTGGTTGTTTGACGGAAATCCCTTTTTGATCGCTTTTTGCAGTGCACCGGCATGGTCAGACGCTTCGGGTATCTCCAGTTGATTCTGATGGCAGTATTCGACAAGATCGTCGATCCAGGCATCGCTCTTCATCACATCAGCTGCAAATGCGAACGTTTTTCGTCGGTTGGCGGGATCAACATCTTCAAACGACAGGTTTAGATTGCCCATCAAACTTAAAAAGTACTTAACAGCCTTGCTTTTATTATCGTCATCATAGGCATTTTTTGAATTTTCGAGCAGCCGCATCTTGTTCTGCGTCGCATGAAATATTCTGGATTCCAGCAGGGCGACGACCTTGGTTCCCGGCATAAGAGAAAACGTGTTGACCCGTTCGATTGCATCATAAACATGCTCAGAAGCCCCTTCCATCGGATCGTAGTTCGCCTGGCGGTTCTCCTCAGGAAGCAGTGCATCCAAAAGTTCACCATAGGCCGTTTTGACCAGCATCTCCTCGCCGAAAAGAAGATACACCGGTGCAAACGACTTCTGAGAATCAGCGGTTATATCTTTTAGATATTTTGATAGCAGTTGATGATTGATTTCAGGCATGACACAAGGGCTGTCGACTGGTTGTGGTCTGTCGTCCATTACAGGCAAACAGAGGAAAACAGGGTGTGATCCTTCAACCCCTGTCGGCGATATAAAACTCACAAAGCAAAATTAAACCCATTTTGGACCGGCCATTGAGCAAAAGGGCAGCATGCTGCCGCTGACCGGATGCTGGTTTCTAATCCGGCATCTTCTTAAACACAAGGTGAAATAAAAATATGCCAATGCCGATGGAGATGGCACTGTCGGCAACATTAAACGCCGGCCAGTGCAAGTTTCCCAGATAGAAATCCAGAAAATCGACTACATTGCCAAATCGGATGCGGTCAATCAGGTTGCCAATAGCACCCCCAAAGATCAAGGCAAATGCCGCCGCCAGCCAGGGCCGATGCGAAGGTGTCTTTTTGTAAAAATAAAATATTAACCCAACAGCCAGAGATGATATAAACAAAAAAATAATGTTTCGCATAACCGGGCTAAGATTTGCCATCAGTCCGAAAGCACCTCCCGGATTACGGATATGCGTGATGTTTAAAAAACCGTCGACAACCGGAATGATTGTGTTTAAGGGGATAGCCCGCAGCACAAGTTCTTTGGTGATCTGATCCAGTAAAACAATTGCGCCGGCGGTCGCAGCCAATTTGAAGTATTTGTTTTTCAGCATGGTTCTCAATCGTCCTCGTCGTCGTTCTCGTTCTCGTCCTCGAGTGACATCAGACAATACTCTCCATAATTTATTGCCTTTCGAGTACGAGGACGAGGACGATGGCCTATTCTATCTCTGACAGAGCTTTCAGGCACCGCTGGCAAATCGAGGGTTGTTCGCTGTCCGAGCCAACGGAGGTTTCGTAAACCCAGCAGCGTTCACATTTTTTCCCGGGTGCGGTCTCAATCTTGATGGCCAGTCCCTCAACATTTTCACTGACAAAACTGTCATCCAGCTTTTGACCCTTGAGCAAAGAAACGTTTGAAACGATAAAAATAAATCTTAGATCCTCTGCGTACGGTTCAAGGAGGGCATATAAGTTGTCATCTACGGACAGGATAACGGTTGCATCAAGGGGATGTCCGATCTGTTTCTTTGCCCGGGCCTCCTCCAGTGCCTTAGTCGCCTCGGCGCGCACTTTCAAAAGCATACCCCATTTATTCGCTAGAGACTCATCTTGCCAGCGGGGATTTGCTTCAGGTAAAAGGGTGAGGTGAACACTTGATCGTTTATCACTGTATTCGGGCATGTACGCCCAGATTTCTTCCGCCGTAAACGGGAGAAGCGGCGCCATCAGCCGCACCAGTGCATCCAGCAGATCGTACATAACCGTTTGCGCGCTTTTGCGCGCCTGGGATTTAGGTGGCGAGGTATACAATCGGTCTTTGAGAATATCCAGATAAAACGCAGAGAGGTCAAGGGTGCAATAATTATGCAGCGCATGATAGATGGTATGATATTCATACCGTTCATAGGCTTTAAGTGTATTTTCGATAATGAAATGCAGCTTGTGCAGGGCATAACGGTCCAGCTCGGCCATGGTCTCATAAGAAACCCGATCGGCTGCCGGATCGAAATCAAAAAGGTTGCCCAGCATGAACCGACAGGTGTTTCGGATGCGCCGGTAGGCATCACTGAGCTGTTTTAAAATGTTCTCAGAAATACGGATATCTTCGCGGTAATCGGTTGCCGACACCCACAGCCGCAAAATTTCAGCACCGTATTTATCGATGACCTCAGCGGGGGCGACCACATTTCCCAGCGATTTAGACATCTTGCGGCCCTCGGCATCCACAACGAACCCGTGGGTTAACACGGCTTTGTAAGGTGCCTGTTTGCGGATCCCCACAGCTGTCAGCAATGAACTGTGAAACCAACCCCGGTGCTGATCGCTACCCTCCAGATATAAATCCGCCGGCCAGCGCAAATCCGCTCTTGGCTCCAGCACCGCAGCATGGCTGACACCCGAGTCAAACCATACGTCCAGAATGTCATTTTCCTTGACAAATGATTTCCCCCCGCAGGCTGCACAGGTAACATCAACGGTAAGAAAATCGGAGATATCTTTTTCAAACCAAACGTCGGCACCGTGCTGTTCAAATTCAGAATAAACTTTGGCCATGACCTTTTCATCTAGCAGAATTGAATCACAATCCTTGCAGTAAAATACAGTTATGGGAACCCCCCAGGCCCGCTGCCTGGACACACACCAATCCGGACGGTTTTCGATCATGCCGTAGATGCGTTCGCGGCCCCAGTGTGGAATCCAGGTG
>JASFNW010000191.1:0-8365 GCA_050116835.1 Desulfobacterales bacterium | reverse complement strand
CACCTCTGTTCCGCTCCCCTTGGTGATCACCCATGCGCCGGGGCATATGTTTGTTTCGGATCTGCGCGACGAAGATTTAACGATATTATAAGGCACGACAGCCACCCGATAGAGATCCAGATTATTGAGAGGTTGGTGTGTATTCTTTAATATCGCCACTCCATGATCACTCATTCCGCTTTATATGAGCATTTGAATAAAAAACTCCAAACTCCTCAGTGAATTATATTGCCGGGTTCCTCAATAGCCCCCGAATAGACCCGAGCCCAGTCATCAACACTCCGCCCACCACCTGATTACGACTTGACAGCCACCTGCGGTTTCTATATGGTTGCTAGATAATATTCAAAAAATAATTGTTAGTTCAAAAGGCAATTGATGTTAACCTTAGCACGATCTGAATAAAAGGAGGTAAAGCGATGAAAGCCGCATTTAGATTTTTAGGTGTCCTAATCATCATTGGCCTGATCATACCGGGGGGCGTACTGGCCGAAAAAGAAATAAAAATCGGGGCCATTTATCCGTTATCCGGTGGTGCTGCTGCGGCCGGCCGCGAATTGCGAGCCGGTGCGGAATTGGCAGCCGAGATTGCCAACAACGTCATGGGCGATATCAATATGAGCATGGCCCAAAACAGCGGTATCAAAAGCCTAGGGGGCGCCAAAATCAAAATCATCTTCAAGGATCATGAGGGCAATCCCACCCTGGGCGCAGACCTTGCCAAAAAATTGATTCTGGATGATAAAGTAGACGGCCTTTTGGGTTGTTACCACAGCTCTGTGACCAAAACCGTCAGTGCGGTGGCCGAGCAACAAGGCGTACCGATGATCAATGGAACGTCGACATCACCGGCTCTGACGCAGCGGGGCTTCAAATGGTTCTGGCGCACCACACCCCATGACGTGTGGTTTACCAAGGATCTTTTTGAGTTACTGAAAGGTCTTTCCGGGGGCAAGGTAAAAGGGGTCGGGGCGGTTCCCCAAAAAGATCTGATGAACATTGCATCGGCCTGTGAAAACAGCGAATGGGGGTCCTTTGTTTCAGAACTCATCAGCGAATACGCAAAAGAATATGGATTTAATTTGCGCAAATCGCTGCTGTATTCCGCCAAGGCACCGGACCTTTCCAGCGAGGCCCGTTCATTAAAAGCGTCGCGCGCCGATGTCCTGCTGTTTGCTTCTTATACTTCCGATGCCATCTTGATGATCAAGACGCTCAAAGCGCAGAAGGTTTCGCCAAAGGTGATTTGGGGGCAGGACGCCGGTTTTGAAAAACCGGAATTTCGCAGCACCTTAGGCGATTCGATTGAGGGCATCCTGACGCGAACTGTGTTTTTACCCCAGGTCGTTCAGTTAAAAGAAGTCGCCGGACAGGTCAACAAGCTTTACAAGGCCAAAACCAAAAATGACCTGGGCGGTGCTTCGGCCCGCGCATTTACCGGTTTACAAACGTGGGTGTACGTACTCGAAAAGGCGGGATCGACCAACCCGGCCGATATTCAGCGTGCGGCCAACACCATCCAAATTCCAGGAAAAGAATTGGTGGTTCCCTGGGCCGGAATTAAATTTACGACGTCCGGCAAAGAAATCGGGCAAAATATTCAGGGTTCCGGCCTCATCGGCCAGTACCAGAAAGGCCCGGACGGAGAAATCGGGCTGGAGATCGTCTATCCCTTTGATGTCGCTTCCGCCGACATGATCTATCCCTTCCCGAAATTTTAAAGAACTGTTGCGATCGTCATCCATCCCCCATCCCTCCACAGGAGGGATGGCGCGGGATGGGTTTAACCTAAATAAACCAAAAGCATATAATGGACATTCTGCTCAGTTCGATTGTGGCCGGTCTGTTGCTCGGTATGGTTTTTGCGATGGTGGCATTGGGCCTGACGATTATCTTCGGTGTCATGGATATCGTCAACTTTGCCCACGGCGAATTTCTGATGATCGGCATGTACACGGGCCTCTTGACGGCTCAAGCTACCGGTTTGGATCCGCTCCTAACCCTCCCGCTTGCAGCGGTCGTCGGATTCTTGCTGGGCATTCTGTGCTACGTGGGTTTTGTCAGATACCTGCTCAGAGGCCCCATGATCGCCCAATTGCTCGGTACCTTTGGCCTGATGCTGTTTTTACGAAATCTAGCGCTTCTGATTTTTGGATCAGAGGACCGTGCGCTTCACCACGGCCTGCTGGTCGGAAAAAGCTTTGATATCGGAATGGGAATTATCATCCCGGCCACCAAACTGGCAGCCGCCGGATTATCGGTTCTGGCCTTCTGGGGCGTCTGGTTGTTGATGCACAGAACCAAAATGGGTAAGGCGCTGACGGCCACCGCCTTGAATGCTCAGGGAGCCCGATATATGGGAATCCCGACAGAACGAATGAATGCATTCGCCTGGGGAATCGGTGGGGGAACCGTTACGGTTGCCGGGGCGTTGATCGTTAATTTCTGGTCGGTCAATCCGTTTGTGGGGTTATTGTTTACAATGATCGCCTTTGCCATTGTGGCCCTGGGAGGCTTTGGCAGTGTGCCCGGAGCGTTTTTTGCCGGTCTCGTCGTGGGCCTGATAACCGAGATTCCGGGTTTTTGGGATTTTCTCACCTACTCCTTGAACCTGGATTGGATGGCAGATGTCCCCATGACCTCGCTTAAGTACATGTGGGTATACTTGGCCTATTTTGTGATCATGGTGCTGCGGCCCCGGGGGTTGTTCGGATGGAAACAATAAAAAATGCGCTTGATTTTTCAGATTTCCAGCGCCTCGATTTGACGATCGCCGCCCTAGTCCTTGCTTTTTTGCTGCTCTTTCCGGTCCTACCGTTTTCAGCCTTTGCCATGGCGACCATGATTCAGTTTCTGATGTTTTCCATTTATGGCATGGGCTGGAACACCATTGGCGGATATGGCGGACAGGTGGATTTAGGTAAGGCCCAATACGTCGGTATCGGCGCCTACACCACTTCTGTGATGCTGATTCGATGGGACATTCCCTTTTGGGTATCGATGCCCATCGGCGTGTGCCTGGCTGTCATGTGGTCGTTCATCATCGGTTATCCCCTTTTCCGCCTCAAAGGCCACTACTTTGCCATCGCCACGATTGCAACATCTCTGGTGCTTAAAAATCTCTTTGAGGTATGGAAATTTGTCGGGGCTGCCAGAGGTTTGGAAATTTCCCCGATTAAATATCATCCGCCGGACTTTTTAAGACTGATTTTCAAAGAAGATATATATTACTATTATGTAATCCTGGGATTCTGTATTCTGGGAATTCTGTATATCAACTGGTTTCGCAAATCCCGTCTGGGATTCCAGCTGCGCTCCATAAAAGATAACGAAGATGTCGCCCGATCACTGGGTATCAACGTGCGCTGGGCCAAAGTCAAAACCTATGCAATTGCAACTGCTTTTGTCAGCGTCGTCGGCTCGTTTCACGCCTGCTATATCAAAAATATCGAACCCGAAGATACCATGAGCCTTGATATCTCTATTTTGATTGCATTGATGGCCATGCTCGGCGGGGCCGGTTCATTGTGGGGGCCGATCATCGGAGCCGGTATTTTGATTCCCCTCAAAAGTTACCTCAAAGAGTGGCTGGGCGCAGCAGCCGGCCTGGTTGGAATTGATCTGGTTATTTACGGTTTGATTATCATGATCGTATCGGCTTTTGAACCCAGAGGCATTTGGGGTATCATTGAAAAAATCCGGCGAAGGAAACGCAAGTAATGGCACTGCTTGAAGTTATAAATGTCACCAAGGATTTTGGCGGGTTAAGAGCCAACGACAACATTTCATTCTCGTTAGACAGGGGAGAATTGCTAGGATTGATCGGCCCCAACGGGGCCGGGAAAACCACCCTTTTCAACTGTATATCCGGTTTCCACCCCGTCACCGAAGGGCAAATTCGATTCGACGGGGAAGACATCACCGAACTAAGAGCCCATGAGACTGCTCGGCGTGGCCTTGCACGCACATTTCAGGTGTACGTCGCATCAGGGGATCTCACTGTGGAAGAAAACGTCATGGTGGGTTGTTTTATGCGCACGCAATCCCGATCCGATGCCAAGCGGCGAGCCAATCACATATTAGAATTTATGAAGCTACAGGATATGAACGATTATCTGGTCAGCGAACTTCCGGTGGCCGCTCAAAAACGGGTCACCATGGCGACGGCGCTGGGGTCGGATCCCAAGCTCCTGTTGCTGGATGAGGTCGCCGCCGGCCTGAATCCCAGCGAAATAGAACAAATTATGGCCGGCATTAAACACATTCACGATGATATGGGCATCACAATCATGTTGATCGAACATGTGATGGAGCTGGTCATGAAAATAAGTCAGCGGGTGATCGTACTGGATTACGGCAAAAAGATTGCTCACGGCAATCCGGACGAAGTTGCCAAAGACCCCATAGTGATTAAGGCCTATCTGGGTGAGCGATACGTCAAAGAACATGCGCCGGAGTTGGCCTGATGGGAAAATTGATCCTCGAACTCGAAAATATCAAGGTGCGCTATGCCGGCTTGCCGGTGCTGCAGGATGTCTCTCTGGAAATAAACTCCGGAGAAACCGTGTGTGTACTCGGCTCCAACGGTGCCGGCAAATCAACCCTCATCCGGTCCATTATGGGAACCCAACCGGCTTTTGCTGGCCGGATTCTGTATAACGGCCAGGAAATACAAAAGCTGAGGACCGAAGAAATTGTACGTCTCGGTATCGTATGTGTGCCCGAAGAAAAAATGCTTTTCAGCCCTTTGTCAGTCGAAGAAAATCTCTATCTGGGTGCTTATATCTTAAATGACGCTCAACAAATTCAAAAAAATCTCGAGTTTGTCTACTCGCTGTTTCCAGCTCTCGAGCAGCGCCGTAAGCAGCCCGCATCGACCCTGTCCGGCGGCGAACAGCAAATGGTGGCCATCGGTCGCGGCCTAATGTCCCAACCTCGCCTTTTAATGCTGGATGAGCCCTCTTTAGGTCTGGCGCCGATTCTGGTGGACGAGGTCTTGGATACCGTCCGCAAGCTCAAGGAAGAAGGCCTTACGGTCCTGCTGGTTGAACAAAACGTTCGCGAAGCTCTGGATTTGGCTGATCGCGGGTATGTCCTCCAAACCGGTCGCATTGTTGGGGAAGGCACCGGCAGGGAACTTCTCGACAGCGCCATATTTCGAGAGGCCTTTTTGGGCATCTGACCAAACGCCTCTTAAAACGCCCTCTTGATGTGTCTTGAAATCACGTCTAGTGTTGTATGCCATAAAGCATTTGCAATATCGTTTGAGTCTCATCCAGAAGATGCCCGCTCTCAAGTTGTCCACTATTTCTGGAACGACACACTAGCGTGACACCGCGTTTTTTATTTTGCCTTCCATCTCTATAAGGGCCGTGCAAGCGTCATCGACGGATACGGGCTGAAACTCAATTTCATCTCCGGGTTTAATTTGCCCCACCAGGGGAAGATCGGCGGTTATCACCGTCGCAATTTTGCGGTATCCGCCGGTAACCGTCTCCCCCAAAACGATGATCGGTTGGCCGTCTCCTGGAACCTGAACGGATCCGGCAATAAGTCCCTCTGAAATAATTGATTCGGGCATATCGCTTTTTCTATTGATTTCAGGGCCTTTCAGTCGGACACCCGTGCGGTCGGATTGGGCGGCAACTTGATATGAAGAATGGGTAAAGATATGCTTAGCTGTCTGGGTGAATTCGTCATCCTGAGGCCCCCAAATAATTCTCAGCTTCCAATTTGCGGCATAAACTGGAATCCACTCGGATTTAACTTCGCGACCGGCAGCCGTCATTTTGAGCTGCGGTGACGCGATCTGCAGCACATCTCCCTTTTGCAGCGGCCGGCCCGCGAAACCCCCAAAGCCGGCGGTGAGGTTGGTAGACAAGCTACCCAGGGAGGGTAATATTTTGAGTGTTCCGCCAAAAGCCACATACGCCCGGCAGCCGTTTACAGGACCGGCAAATGTCAAAATGTCATCTTTTTTCAAAACCTGCGAACGCCACATTTCACAAGGACTTTTATTTATCTGTGGCTGCAAATTTCCACCGGTGACGGCAATACAGACATCCTTCAATGCTTTAAATCGTAATCCCAGCAAGGTGGTTTCCAGACAGGCCTGATCCTCGGGGTTACCCACTAAGCGATTGGCGATACGCAGTGAAAAAGAATCCAGCGCACCGGAAGGCGGTACGCCGAAGTGGCTGTACCCAAACCGGCCCAGGTCCTGTAGGGTTGTTTGCAGTCCGGGAGATAAAATCTCAATGCCGGCTAGACCCGCCATTGTTCGCTCTCCTCCGGCGCAATGGCATAAAACTTAACCTGATCTCCCATTTCAAGCAGCGACGGTGGCTTTCGCTGGGAATCAAATAATTGCACAGGTGTTCGACCCAGGATTTGCCACCCCCCCGGACTGGTAAACGGATAAATTCCGGTTTGTTTTTGAGCAATCGCAACCGAACCCTTAAGCACGTGCGTGCGCGGCGTTTTCCGGCGGGGTGTGACCAGTGCATCGGGGATTTCACCCATATAGGGATATCCCGGCATAAAACCGATCATATATACCTGATAGATCGGTTGCGTATGCAGGCGAATCACATCTTGAGCCGTTATTTTATGATAATCGGCTATCCACTGCAAATCCGGTCCGCAATCATCACCATAAACAACTGGAATTTCAACAGTTCTCGGATCCGGCAGCCGGGTATCTCTCAAGGTCGACCAGGTATCATTTATCCGCGATTTTAGGAATTTCAACGAAAGTGCCAGCGGATCATAAACAACCAACATCGATCGATAGCTCGGGACAAGATCTTTTATGCCTTGAATGCGGTGCCTTTTTGTCCCCATGTAAAGTTCGCGCACCTTTTGATTGATCCGGGGATGAATATCATCACCCAGTTCCACCAGAAGTCCGCGATCGCCCAGCAATCGAAATTTAGGATTAGAGTACAGCATGGCGGTCAAAGTTAAAGACTCGCAGTCGTTTTCAACAGGCGCCGGCCTGCTTCAAAGAAAGCTGGCCGGCGGTGCAATCTCGACACCCTCTTTTGCTAACGATTTGCGTATATTTTTAATCAGCGCCAAAGCCGCCGGATTGTCACCATGCACGCAAATGGTTTCAGCCGTTAACTCGATTTCAGTTCCATCGATGCAGGTGACGCTACCCGCTTTAACCATTTTTATAACCTTATCGGCGACCTGTTGCTGGTCGTGAATCACCGCACCGGGTAACTTGCGGGAAGCCAGTGACCCGTCGGGGCTGTAAGCGCGATCACCGAAAAATTCAAACGCCATACGGATACCATGTTTGGCAGCGATGCCTTCCAGGTGGTTCCGCCAGGGCCCGGCCATGACAAATAAAATCAGCTGCGGATTCAAGGCCGCGATGGCTTCAGCAACGATATCCCAGATTTCCTTATTTCGGACCGCCATGTTGTACAGGGCCCCGTGCGGTTTCACGTGCTGCAGTTGTATCCCCTGGACCGTCGTAAACGCCGTTAACGCGCCGATCTGATAGGTAATATAATCTTTGATTTCTTCCAGCGAAGCATCTATGGTTCGTCGCCCGAAGCCGATCAGATCCGGAAAACCCGGATGGGCCCCTGCTGCCACGCCATGCTTTAGCGCCGTTGCAATCGTTTGCCGCATAACGTGGGGATCTCCGGCATGGAAACCACAGGCGATATTGGCTGAGCTGATCAGAGGGATAACCTCACCATCCATCCCCAGCTGATAATTTCCGAAACTCTCCCCCACATCTGAATTCAAATCTATTTTGTTTAGCGCCATGGTTGCTTCCCCCTGTACATCGAATTTTATAAGAATGAAAACAAACTTTAAACCGCTTGTCAATTTTTAAAGCAACTAAAGCCAATTGCTCTTGTGAATGTCTCTATTTCGATCAGATTCAACCGCATTGGACAATTGACAATGACGATTCGATCTGCTTTTAATAGCGCTTTCAGTTAATTTCTTAATTTTGCTTGAAAACAGATGAGAACCTTGCATAATTCCGCTTCGAAACATTCAACAGCCGACTTTCATCGCTGGGTTGTCTTTGCCGTTTTCTCGGCAGTCTATTTTTTTGTCTACTTTCATCGCGTTTCCACATCAGTGGTGGCACCGGACCTGATGGATGCGTTTGACACCCATGCAACCGCCCTGGGATTTATGTCTTCGATGTATTTCTATGCCTATGCATTCGAACAACCGATCGTCGGTTATCTTTCCGATCGTTTGGGCCCTCGGCGGGTTGTGGGATGCTGGTCTCTGATCGCCGCTGCGGGGTGCATCATATTTGGTCTGGCGCCTTCAATTGCATGGGCCTCAGTCGGGCGGGGATTAATCGGAATCGGCGTCGGCGGGGTTT
>JASFNW010000190.1:0-8397 GCA_050116835.1 Desulfobacterales bacterium | reverse complement strand
GCATATGGATTCCCTGGAGCCCACGACCGGAATCGAACCGGTGAACCTCTTCCTTACCAAGGAAGCGCTCTACCGACTGAGCTACGTGGGCAGCGGCTTAACGCCAGGTGCTTAGAAAAACCGACCCTTGATCTGGAGCGGGAGACGAGATTCGAACTCGCGACATCCAGCTTGGAAGGCTGAAGCTCTACCAACTGAGCTACTCCCGCTTAAGCATTGAGAATCAAATTACAAAATAGGGAGACTAAACCTGTTCCCACAGAAACTGAAATCAAATTCATGCAGGAAGTCATGTAGTTCGAATCGATCCCTAAGGGTTAAACCGAAATCTCCTACAAACGACTCAGTTAAGGTTGGTGGTGGGGGGAGGATTCGAACCTCCGAAGGCTTCGCCGACAGATTTACAGTCTGTTCCCTTTGACCACTCGGGAACCCCACCTATTATTAAATTCACGCTCAAACGGCCATGACTTAAAGATTGCAGAAAACATTGCATGTCCGCTGTCATGTCTGGAGCCAGCGAAGGGATTCGAACCCCCGGCCTACTGATTACAAATCAGTTGCTCTACCAGCTGAGCTACGCTGGCCTAACAACTTAACCGCTTAGAATTATTTTAAATTGAAATATATAGAATGAGCTAATTTCCCGCACCTAAAACCGCTATTTTTAGATATAAAAATTTAAAATTGCAACCGTTTTTAAAACCTGTTATCGTCAGTTATTAGTGATTAAAAATCAATATATAGTTATTTTTGTATATTTTCTTTTAATTTTTTATGATTTTAGTCTTTTTTTGGTATTTTAGTTAATTTGGTCAGGCGGAATTTAGATCAGAAACCTTAAGCCAGGGGCTTTAAGTTAAACGTGTGATCATTGTTTCAGCCCTTGATGGCTTAAGTTGAAGGTGAGGGTGTCATTTTTATCAACAACTTTTTGATATTTTTTCGGGCTAAATTCTGATAACATATCAATATATCATAAAAACCTTGATTGTCCACGCGGATACTATTTAATATAGTGCAGTATTTTACGATTAATTCAAGGGACTTTCAAGCTTTTTTGAATTAAATTCCCAAAAAGTCAATATCAGATGCGCGCCGCCGATTGCCCATGACGGCGTTGAACATTTATACCCGGCACTGATAGCCAGAGTTAAGTTTTTATAAAAATTGACGATATTGAATATCATCAAAATAGAAAGATTTTTGTATTTCGTTTTACTAACATCAGAAATGGTGATATAACAAAAAAAATTAATGAATAGGAATGGAACTGATGAAGAGAAGCTTTTATTTTCTCGCTTGCTGCTTGTGGATTTTCTTTATAGGTTGCGGTCATCTAATTCAAAACCCATCCGGGTCTGCGAACACTCCGCTTCAAAATACCGTTACAATGCCTTTGCCCGCCGTAAATTCCGATGGGGGTGAAGAGTATAATCCTACGGTCGCCAGCTTCAAGATCAACGGCTCCTCGCTGGACGAGCAAGAGCTGGGATCTTACGAAGAAGCAAAATCAGAGGTTTCGGCGAAAAAGAGTGAAAATGTGCTAGACGAAGCACTCGATCTGTGCCAAGTGTCGCAGGAGTTCTGGCAAAACGGTGAACTCGAAAATGCACTGGATGCGCTGGACCAGGCCTATGCCTTAATACTGAAGGCTGATACATCCGATCATGCCAAACTCATCCAACAAAAGGAAGACCTGCGCTTTATGATATCAAAGCGCATATTGGAAATATATGCCTCTCGCAACATTGTTGTAAACGGAAGCCATAACGAGATCCCCAGGGTATTGAATAAACATGTCCAGGTCGAGATTGATCGATTTACGGTTGGCGCTGAAAGGGAATTCTTTATCCAATCCTATCAGCGCTCCGGTCGCTACCGCCAGCATATTGTGGCTGCACTCAGAGAGGCCGGACTACCTGAAGAACTGTCATGGCTGCCGCTGATCGAAAGTGGTTTCAAGGTGAAGGCCCTGTCGCGCTCACGGGCATTGGGCCTATGGCAATTTATTCCCTCTACCGGCTACAAGTTCGGTCTCAAAAGAGACAAACTCATTGATGAGCGTATGGATCCGGAAAAATCAACCCAGGCCGCCATTGATTATCTTAAGGAGCTACACGCTATTTTTGGTGATTGGACCACTGTTTTGGCCGCTTACAACTGCGGTGAAAGAAGAGTGCTCAACGTCATCCGACGCCAGAACCTTAACTATCTAGACAATTTTTGGGATCTTTACGAGCGGCTGCCCCGAGAAACCGCACGCTACGTACCCCGGTTTCTGGCGACTCTGCATATTTTAGATCACCCGGAAAAGTATGGTCTGAATCTGGCAGATGTGGATATGCCGCCCCAGTATGAAACGGTTATGATATCTAAGCAGGTGCACCTGAAGGATGTTGCCCGTTCGATTGGCGTGAGCGCAAAAGAGATCTTCGAGCTCAATCCTGAATTGCGGTATAAGATCTGCCCAGAGGATCAATATCCGCTCAAAGTGCCGTCTTATAAAGGTGAATTGCTGTTGTCCCAGCTGGATAAGATCTCGGTTTCACGCCCCCCGCAACGCGCCTATGTCTATCATCGTGTTCGTCGCGGTCAAACCCTTTCGTTAATCGCCAAGCGTTACCGGACCAGTGTCGGCAAAATTATGCGGGCAAATAATTTGCGCAGGTCCAACTATATCGTCGCCGGGCGATTACTCAAAATACCCAGCAGCGGGTATCGATACCGATCGCCAAAAAGGTCAACACCGCAGCACGGGCACCGGGTTGTGCATGTGGTCAAAAAGGGCGATTCGCTCTGGAAGATTGCCAAACAATACGGAACAACGACCAAAAAAATCCAACGGCTCAATCAGCTGTCATCCACCAGCCTGCACAAAGGTCAACAATTAGTTATTTTTGATGGTCAGAAACCGGTTGCTAAAGTTGACGGTCTGGCGACCTATAAAGTAAAATCCGGGGACAGCCCGTTTTTAATTGCCAAGCGGCACAATATGGCTTTGAACCGTTTTCTTTCAATAAATCAACTGTGGCCCAGCTCTACAATTTATCCCGGACAGACGGTTTTCGTCGAATAGGGACCTGAAAGCCCCTTTCCGGCGATCAGGCATAAAGCTACGAGCGAGTTGACTGTCGTTAGGGTGGTGCTTTTGCCTGGCAGCCGACGCCGGCTGTTTCCTGCGCCATCTCTATGCTGCCATTATAGCTTGCATCCCGCTCAATACCCTCATAACATGACCGCAGCCCCTGCAGATGCACAGGAGCTTGACGCCCTATCACCTTTCCGCAAACGGGGGTTAACGCATATTGATCTCAGAAGGAGTAAGGCATGCATTCCATCCATTACGACCTCGACGGTAAGGTTTTTGTGGTCACCGGCGGTAGCCGCGGTATCGGATTTGAAATCACCCGATGCCTGCTTGAACAAAAGGCCCGGGTGGTGATCTGCGGTCGCAAGCAGGACGGCCTCGATCAGGCCGTTGAAAAGCTCGCAGCCGGCAAAGATCTCTTGCCGCTTACCGCCCATATTGCCGAATCCGAGGCGGTCGACATGTTGTTCGATCAAACGCTGCAGCGCTTCGGCCAGCTTGACGGCCTGATCAACAATGTCGGCATGAACATCATCAGCGGAGTGGTGGATGCCGAGCCCGACCTGTGGCGCAAAATCATTGATTCCAATCTGAACGGCACATTTTTATGTTCCCGTAAAGCCGGCCAAATTTTGCGCGAACGGAAAAAAGGTAAAATCGTTAATATATCCTCAATCGCCGCTCAACGATCCGCTCCGGCCATGGGAATATATGGCGTTGCCAAAGCCGGAATCGAAATGCTGACCAAGGTGATGGCTCAGGAGCTGGCGCCATTTAATATACAGGTAAACGCCGTAGCGCCGTGCATGGTGCGTACCGCTTTTAGTCAGCCTTTCTGGTCAAATCAAGAGTTGCATGACGCAATCGTCAAAACAATTCCACTGGGTCGAATTGCCGAACCCATTGATATCGCCCATCCAACTCTTTTTTTGTGCTCTGCCGGATCGGATTTTTTGACCGGTCAAATCCTCAATGTTGACGGCGGTGCCAGCGCAATATGATGAAGGCTGCCGCATACCCGACCAACTGGTATGTCATAACCGGGGCACCTTGCTCGGGCAAAACAGCCGTGATCATGCAGCTGGAACAACGGGGCTGCGCTGTCGTTCACGAAGTCGCCCGGGCCTACATTGATACCGAATTGGTCCGTGGCAAAACCCTGCAACAAATAAAAGCAGATGAATGGGCGTTTGAGCGACAGATCCTGATGGCCAAAGTCAAAATTGAAGCCTCACTGGCGCGCGATGACATCATTTTTTTGGATCGCGCTGTACCCGACAGCATTGCTTACTATAAATTGTGTGGATTGGACTCTGCCGAGCCCCTGCAGAAAAGTCGGAGGGTTCGCTATCGAAAAATCTTTCTATTTGAAAGGCTCACTTTTCTGACTGACCCGGTGCGCTCCGAAGATGAAAAGACCGCTGAACGTTTGGGTCGTCTTATCGAAAAAAGCTATCAATCGCTGGGCTATAATCTCATTCACGTGCCGCAAGCCAGCGTTGCGGATCGCACTGAATTTGTTTTAGCGCACCTTTAACAGGCCTTCTCTTTCATTTGGGGTCAGGTGCCGCCAGCTGCCGGACGGCAGATCGCCCAGCTTGATGTTGGCTATTCGAACCCGCTTTAAGCTTACGACCCGATTGCCCAGCTTTCGGACCATACGCCGAATCTGTCTATTTTTACCTTCCCGAAGTACAATTCTAAATCGCCGACCGGAGATGCGTTGAACACCTGCCGGCCGCGTCCGGGTTCCCATCATCGGCAACCCCTTTGCCAGCTTTGCCAGTGCGCCCTCGGGCATCACTTTGGCGACTTTAACGTCATATTCCTTCTCGTGGTTAAAAGACGGATGTGAAAGCCGATGATGCAGCAGACCGTCATTGGTTAACAATAAGAGTCCGCTTGAATCTTTGTCCAGCCGCCCGATGGGATAAACTCTTTCGGATATGTCTACAAGGTCGAGTACAATTTTTTCACCGGGCTGATGGCAGCTGGAGACATAGCTCCTGGGTTTATTTAACGCGATGATTATCGATACGATATGGGATTCAACGGCCTGACTATCGACTTCAACCAGATCTTTTTCCGGATCAACTTTTACGCCCAGCTCAGTGACGATTTTGCCATTAACCTTAACCCAGCCTGACTTGATATATTCTTCTCCCTTACGCCGGGAACATATGCCCGCTCCGGAAAGAAATTTCTGCAACCGCATCTCAGCCATAGGTCAAGTTATTCTTCTTACTAGGTTTTAATCTACACATAAGGTAAGTGAATGCATCTGGACGTAAGAAAATGCGAAGAGCATAGCGCATAACGTACAAATGGATAACGGCTTAGTAGAGATTGTACTAAAATTGCTTTTAAACCATTAGATTTCGTTCGAGGGCAAGACGCAATTGAATTCGAATGCGGAGCGTATCTAAAAAAGTACGTGACAATTTCGAATTCAATTGGAACGCCGCCCTCGGGCGAAAGATGAGGGTTTAAAAGCAATTTTTAGCTGCGGTAGTCAGCGTTGATCTTAACATAATCAATGGAAAGATCGCAGGTAAATATCGATGTCTCAGCATTGCCGGATTTTAAGTCAATGCGAATGGAAAATTCCGGCTTTTTGAGAACCCGGGTTGCTTGGCCCTCTGCTTTTTTTCCGCACCCCAGCCCATTTCGAACCATGCACACATCCCCGAAAAAGATATCGATCCGCTCTGTTTCAACCGGCACCCCTGCCCTGCCGACGGCACCCATAATTCTTCCCCAATTGGCATCCTCACCAAACAGCGCGGTTTTAACCAAATTTGAATGGGCGACCGTATCGGCAATTTGACGGGCATCGTGCTCGGATTCGGCCCCCTGAACGACAATCTCAACGAACTTGGTCACCCCTTCGCCGTCTTTGACCAGCAGCTTGCCCAACGCCATTAAGACGGTTTCCAGAAGATCGAAAAATGTCTCTTGGGCGGCATCGCGTTTAACCACCGCACCGCCCAGTCCGTTGGCCAGCAACAAGGCCGTGTCGTTCGTACTGGTATCGCCATCGATGGTGATGCGATTTAACGTGCGGTTGGTCGCACTCACAAGCACCTCTTTTAACAGCGACGGCTCGGCAACGACATCGGTCATGATAAAACACAGCATAGTCGCCATGTCCGGGCGGATCATACCTGCTCCCTTTGCAACAGCGGTTATGGTGAAAGGCACACCATCCAGTTGTCCTTTTTGGCTGACAATTTTGGGCACGGTATCGGTAGTCATAATCGCCTCGGCAAAATTAGAAATTCCAGCCGGATCAAGCGCTTTGATCAGATCGGGAACGGCCCGTTGAATCCGGTCCACAGCAAGCGGTTCGCCGATGACGCCTGTGGATGCCACCAAAACGTGTTCTTCGGTAAGATCGAGCCCCTCGGCAGCCCAACGCCCCATGGCGACGGCATCGCGCATTCCCTTTTCTCCCGTGCAGCAATTTGCGTTGCCGCTGTTGACAATGACAGCCTGGCAAATGGCTTTCGAAATACGCTGCATATCGAGCAAAACCGGTGCCGCTTTCACCTGATTGCGGGTAAACACACCGGCAACGTGCGCCGGCCGTTCACAATAAATCAGCCCGAGATCCTTTTGGCCCTTTTTCTTTAACCCTGACGCAACGCCTGCAAATTGGTATCCCCGGCACATATGCTCCTCCCTGATAAACGCTTGGCGAATAAAAAACCTGACCGCTCATTACCGTTCATGCAAACGCAGGTATAATATAGAAAAACGACAGAGCTGTCTACAGCGATATCCAGTCATTCGCAGGCGTCTGTTTTTATCGGCCGGCCAATTGACAGCCCGGTTTCTTTCCGCTACCCTGCCTGTGATAGAAACAATATGTAAAGAAACGATTGTACCTGCGGTCCACCGGACCGAGCGCTGCTGATCAAAGGAAGATGCACCGATGGCTAAAACACATCTGGCCGATTGCCCGCGTTGCGGAGCTGAGCTCATCATCGAAAGAGCGTGACCGTATGTTTATCTGCGCTGCAGGGCCTGCAACCGGCGTTTTCCGGTAAAATGTTTATCTGATTCTTTAGAGGAAGAACTTGAGTCGGCTCTCGGCAATTTACCCTGTGACAGGCTATAAAACGGATGGTTGTCAATAATCTTTTCCCGGTATTTGCGCTGCTGCTTTTCGGTCATTTGCTCAAACGCACAGGCCTGACCCACGATGTGTTTTTAAAGACCACTGATAAACTCATCTACTTCATTTTTTTTCCCGTATTGCTTTTTTGGAAAATTGGCGGCACGGCATCGGATCGCATCGGCGATCCCGGACTCTATAAAGCTGCCATTTGTGCGGTGGTCAGTGTTTATATCCTCAGCAGCCTGTATATCAAAATCTTCAAAGTCGGTGCCTTTCAGGCCGGCTCTTTTTCACAGAGCTGCTACCGTTTCAATACCTATATCGGCATGGCGGTGATCATCAGTGCATTGGGGGAAGATGGTGCCCTTCAGTTCAGCATCTTAGTTGGTTTGGTCATCCCACTGATCAATATTCTGGCCGTCAGCACCTTGACCTGGTTTGCCAAAGATAAAGTATCTCTGCGAAAACGGTTATTCGTCACCGCCAAAGCGCTATTGACCAATCCATTGCTCATTGCCTGTCTGGCCGGAATCATATATTGGAAATGGATCGGCGGTTTTCCGGTCTTTGTCGACAATACTTTTCGGCTGGCATCTTTGGTCACCCTGCCGCTGGCATTGATTTCCATCGGCGGGGCATTGACGCTCGCTGGCATCAAAAACCATTTCAAACTGTCATTAGTTGCCTGTGTTTTCAAACTGATCATTTTGCCGCTGACCGGTTATTTTTTCTTAACGACGTTCGGCACCGACGGCATTTCCTTTAATGTCGGCATGATCTATTTTACCCTGCCGACCTCAACATCGCTTTACATTTTATCTGCGCAGCTCAGCAGTGATACCCAGCTGGCATCGGCGGCGATCGCACTTTCGACGCTGATGTCGTTTTTTTCTTTATCGCTGGCGTTGGTTGTTTAACGCCGCCGAGCGTGAACCGAATCGGTCCGTTTATGACCCAAAATTTTAAGATAATGATTGAATACGACGGCAGCCGCTACCATGGCTGGCAGCGTCAGAAAAATAATCGCGGTGTTCAGGAAGAAATTGAAACCGCCCTGAAAAAAATGACGTCTTCCCCAGTGACGTTAATCGGTTCGGGACGCACGGATGCCGGTGTGCATGCCGTCGGCCAGGTGGCGAATTTTAAATGCGACACCCGCCTGACGCCCGCAGCATTCTTAAGCGGA
>JASFNW010000189.1:0-8517 GCA_050116835.1 Desulfobacterales bacterium | reverse complement strand
TCGACCACCTCGGCAACCGAAGGGTTCGTGCAGTGGGCGAGTTGCTCGAAAATCAATATCGAATCGGGCTCGTACGGATGGAACGGGCCATTAAAGAGCGCATGAGCCTTCAGGAGGTCGATGCACTTATGCCGCATGATCTGGTCAATCCCAAGCCGGTATCGGCGGTGGTCAAAGAATTCTTCGGAACCAGTCAGCTATCCCAATTCATGGATCAGACCAATCCGCTTTCTGAGACGACGCACAAACGACGATTGAGTGCCTTAGGACCCGGCGGTCTTACACGAGAGCGCGCGGGTTTTGAGGTGCGCGATGTGCACCCCTCCCATTATGGACGCATTTGCCCTATTGAGACGCCGGAAGGACCCAACATCGGCCTGATTGTTTCTTTGAGTACCTATGCGCGTGTCAACCCTTATGGCTTCATTGAAACACCATACCGGGTCGTCGAAGATGCCAAGGTCAGCGAAGAAGTAAAATTTCTCGATGCTTTTGAGGAAAAAGATCATCCCATTGCGCAGGCCAACGCGCTTATCGACAAAAAGGGCGCATATGTCAATCCGCTGGTTACCTCCCGGGTGGCCGGCGAATTTATGATGGTCGAGAAACAAAAAATTGATCTGATGGATATTTCGCCCAATCAGCTGGTGAGCGTTTCGGCCTCGTTAATTCCCTTTCTGGAAAACGATGATGCCAACCGGGCACTGATGGGTTCGAACATGCAACGTCAGGCGGTGCCGCTGCTGATCAACTCCGCTCCTCTGGTCGGAACCGGAATCGAAGGTGTAGTGGCCCGGGATTCCGGTGTTGCCGTTGTGGCCAAGCGGGATGCCGAAGTGGTTCACGTTGATGCATCCCGGATTGTTTTAAAGCACCATCCGACGGAAACGCCCTCTGAAAAAGACGTTACCATTTACAATCTTTCAAAGTTCATTCGATCCAATCAGAACACCTGCTTCAACCACCGTCCCATAGTGCGCAAAGGTGAATTTGTTCAGGCCGGTCAGATCATTGCCGATGGTCCGGCAACCGATCAGGGCGAGCTGGCCCTGGGAAAAAATGTCACGGTGGCCTTTATGCCCTGGGGCGGTTACAATTTTGAAGATTCGATTCTGGTCAGTGAACGGTTGGTGCGAGACGGTGTTTACACTTCGGTTCATATAGAGGAATTTGAAGTTGTCGCCAGGGACACCAAACTGGGCAAGGAAGAAATTACGCGTGATATTCCCAATGTGGGTGAAGAAGCATTAAAGAATCTGGATGACAGCGGTATTATTCATCTGGGCGCCGAGGTGCAGCAGGGCGACATTCTTGTGGGTAAAATTACGCCCAAAGGAGAAACACAGCTTTCTCCGGAAGAAAAACTGCTGCGGGCCATTTTCGGAGAAAAAGCCGGTGATGTCAAAGACACGTCTTTGCGGGTACCACCGGGTGTTCAGGGAATCGTTATTGACGCTAAAGTATTTTCCAGACGCGGAATCGATAAAGACGACCGTACGCGGCTGATCGAAGATGAGGAGATTGCGTCTCTTGAAAAAGACCGTGACGATGAGCTGGCGGTCATCGAAGAAGTTGTGCGAACCCAGTTGGCCGATCTGCTCATTGGCAAAAAGGCCATGGCCGCTTTGAAAAAAGGCAAGAAAGTCTACCTTGAAAACGGTGCCAAGATTTCCGCCGATCTTTTGGCGCAGGTTCCGCTGGCACAGCTGGAAGGCCTTGTGCTCAAAGATCCGAAAGTCAGTCAACAGGTTCATGAAATCCTGGAGCGCTATCGGGACCAACGCGAACTCTGTCGGTTGGCTTTCGAGCAACAGGTCAGTCGATATGAGAAGGGAGATGATCTTCCACCGGGTGTGATCAAGATGGTTAAAGTGTATGTGGCCATGAAACGCAAACTGTCGGTGGGAGACAAGATGGCCGGTCGTCACGGCAACAAGGGCGTTGTCTCCCGGATTTTACCCATTGAGGACCTGCCTTATTTCGAAGACGGTACGCCGGTTGACATGGTACTCAATCCGCTGGGTGTTCCATCGCGAATGAATGTCGGCCAGATATTGGAGATTCACCTGGGCCTGGCTGCCAAAGGCCTTGGTGACCAGTTGAATGTACTGGTCGAGGAACAAAAATACAAAGCCTTGCGCGATAAAATGAAAAGAATATTTGCACTGGCTGTGCAGAAAAAAGCAATTGATGGTTTGGACGACGAACAGCTAGTCGATTTTGCAAATTTTTATAGAAACGGCGTCCACATGGCCACGCCGGTTTTTGATGGAGCCAAGGAAGATGAAATAAAAGCGTTGCTGAAAGAAGCAGGACTGGAGGAAAGTGGTCAGGCAATTCTTTTCGACGGCCGCAGCGGTGAGCCATTTGATGATAAGGTCACCGTGGGGACCATGTATGTGATGAAGTTACATCACCTTGTCGACGATAAAATTCATGCCCGTTCAATTGGCCCATATTCACTGGTGACCCAGCAACCATTGGGCGGAAAAGCCCAGTTCGGCGGACAGCGTCTGGGAGAGATGGAAGTTTGGGCAATGGAAGCTTACGGGGCGGCTTATGCACTGCAGGAATTTTTGACTGTAAAATCTGACGACATGGCCGGTCGAACGCGCATGTATGAGAAAATCGTCAAAGGTCAAAATGTTCTGGAACCCGGAATTCCCGAATCTTTCCGGGTCATGACCAAGGAATTACAGGCCTTGGGGCTGGATATTGCACTTCTGGAAGAAAGTGAACTGGAAACCAAAAGTTAAATTCTGGAATTGAACACATTGGCTGGGTAGTTTCTTAACTCAACCCAAAAATTACAGGAAATCACAATGGAAACTCTTTATGATTTTTTTGCCAAACCGACTGATCCCCGCAAGTACTTCGGTATTCGAATTGCGCTGGCCTCGCCGGAACAAATCAGAAAATGGTCGCATGGTGAGATCAAAAAGCCGGAAACCATCAATTACCGAACCTTTAAGCCCGAGCGCGATGGGCTCTTTTGTGCCAAAATTTTTGGACCGACCAAGGATTATGAGTGCAATTGTGGTAAATACAAGCGAATGAAGCACCGGGGGGTTATCTGCGAAAAATGTGGCGTCGAGGTCATTCAATCTAAGGTGCGCCGAGAGCGCATGGCGCATATCGAGTTGGCCACACCGGTCTCCCATATTTGGTTTTTAAAGAGCCTGCCCAGTAAAATCGGCAACCTGCTGGATTTAACCCTAAAGAATATGGAAAAGGTTCTTTATTTTGATAGCTACATCGTGCTGGATCCTAAAAATACGCCCCTGACCAAGGGCCAGTTGCTTTCAGATGAAAAATATATGGAAGCTCTGGAAGAATACGGCCCCAAGTTCGAAGCTGGCATTGGTGCCGAAGCGGTTCAGTCGCTGCTGCAAAACATTAATCTGGAGGAATTATACGCCGAGTTGAAAGCCGATATCAAAGCGACCGGATCCGTCGCCAAGCGACAGAAGTTATCCAAACGGCTAAAGATTGTCGACGCCTTTCGCAAGTCGGGAGTCGATCCGATCTGGATGATTATGGACGTTATCCCGGTCCTTCCTCCCGACCTGCGACCGCTGGTTCCCCTGGAGGGAGGTCGCTTTGCGACATCCGACCTCAATGATCTGTATCGTCGTGTAATCAACCGTAACAACCGCTTAAAGCGTTTGATCGATCTGAAAGCGCCGGAAATTATTGTACGCAATGAAAAACGAATGCTTCAAGAATCCGTTGACGTTTTGTTTGACAATGGACGGCATGGGCGTGTGATCACCGGGACCAACAAACGGCCCTTAAAGTCCCTGAGCGACACTTTGAAAGGCAAGCAAGGCCGATTTCGGCAAAATCTGCTGGGTAAACGCGTCGATTATTCCGGCCGCACTGTTATCACCGTCGGCCCGGATCTAAGATTGCACCAGTGCGGGCTGCCGAAAAAGATGGCGCTTGAGCTATTTAAGCCTTTTGTTTATTTTCGATTGGAACAGAAAGGCCTCGTTTCCACCGTTAAAAGCGCCAAGAAAATGGTGGAACGCGAAATACCGGAAGTCTGGGACACGTTGGATGAGGTGGTCAAGGAATATCCGGTATTGCTAAACCGTGCGCCAACGCTGCATCGTCTTGGTATCCAGGCCTTTGAGCCCATTTTAATCGAAGGAAAAGCCATTCAGCTGCATCCGCTGGTGTGTACGGCCTTTAACGCCGACTTTGACGGCGATCAAATGGCCGTGCATGTTCCGCTTTCAGTCGAATCCCAAATCGAAGCTCGGGTACTGATGCTTTCCAGTAATAATATCCTTTCTCCGGCCAATGGAAGCCCGATTATTGTGCCGAGCCAGGATATTGTGCTGGGCACTTATTATATGACCCGTGGTGTCGAAAACTGCAAAGGTGAAGGCAAAATTTTTGCAAATGTCGACGAAGTTCAGACTGCCTTTGATGCCAAAGAAGTTGATTTGCATGCCAAAATCACGGTTCGTATGCACGGACAACGTTATGAAACAACAGTTGGACGGGTGCTTTTATGGGAGATTATTCCCCAGGTGGATATTTTGGAGTTGGCCCATATCCAGGTCGAAACAGAAGAAGAGGCTGCTGAGGTTATCGAGCAGATTAATGCCGGCCGAAAGTTCGGTAATCTCGTCAAAAAATATTCACAGAGCCCGGATGCCGAGAATAAAGGGTTGATCGGAAAACTCAGCTTCAATGAGTTTCGCAGTATATTTGCCTGTCGCGAAGCCGATATTGGGACCTTGTTTTCGCTCAAGGCCGGCAGCACCAGTGATATCATCTATGCCAATAATGCCTATCATATTTTCGAAATCATTTCCAAAGAGCCGGCCATCCCCTTTGACATCGTCAATGAGGTAATGGACAAAAAGATGCTGCGCCAGCTAGTCGATTATGTTTATCGAAATCTGGGGCCCAAAGCCACGGTTATTCTTTCGGATCGGCTTAAAGATGTCGGTTACAAATATTCCACGCAGGGCGGGCTGTCCATTGCCATTGATGATATGATCATTCCATCTTCCAAGTGGGATATCTTAAAAACAGCCGAGGACCAGGTGACAGAGATCGGGCGTCAATATACGGAGGGTCTAATCACCCAGGGAGAAAAATATAATAAGGTCGTCGATATTTGGGCCAAGGCAACCGATGATGTTGCCAATGAAATGATGGAGGCCATGAAACTGGAACCACCTGTTACCAAAGGCAGCAAGTCGGCTGCGTCCAAGAAAAGGAAGCAGGAACACGCTGAAAGTTTCAATCCGATTTTTATGATGGCGGACTCCGGTGCGCGGGGCAGCAAAGATCAGATGCGACAGCTTGCCGGGATGCGGGGGTTGATGGCCAAACCGTCCGGTGAAATTATAGAAACACCCATTAGTGCTAATTTTCGAGAGGGTCTGTCTGTATTGCAGTACTTTATTTCAACACACGGCGCCCGTAAAGGACTGGCTGATACAGCCCTGAAAACTGCCAATTCCGGTTATCTGACCCGTCGGCTTGCCGATGTTGCTCAGGATTGTGTGGTCAACGAATTCGATTGTGGTACAACCATGGGCGTTGAGGTCGAACCCTTGATGGAAGGTGGTGAGATCATCCAGCGGCTGGGCGAGCGCATTTTAGGGCGAACTTTGCTGGAAGATATTCATGATCCTTACACCGATGAAATCGTGGCTCAAAATGGTGATGACATTGATGAAGCTGCTGTCAAGAAAATCGAAGAAACCGGCGTTACCAATATCAAGATACGGTCGGTTTTGACCTGT
This sequence comes from Desulfobacterales bacterium, assembly GCA_050116835.1. GTDB lineage: Bacteria > Desulfobacterota > Desulfobacteria > Desulfobacterales > JAHEIW01 > JAHEIW01. The sequence continues at coordinate 2,749 of JASFNW010000189.1, read as the reverse complement.
AAAGCCCAAAGAGGTGTGTGCAGCAGATGCTACGGTCGCGATCTGGCCCATGGCCGGCCTGTTGAAATCGGTCAGGCCGTCGGGATCCTGGCGGCACAATCCATCGGCGAACCGGGCACTCAGCTGACCATGCGCACGTTTCATATTGGCGGTACGGCCAGCCGTCGTGTTGAGCAAGCGGATATACGGGCTCGCGCGGATGGTACCATTAAATATGTGGATCTCAAGGTTGCCGCTAATTCCGAAGGCCAGCTGGTGGTTATGAACCGGCGCGGCGGCAAGTTCACCATCGTCAGCAAAACAGGACGTGAGCTGGAAAGCTTTCCGGTCATTTATGGCGCTCACATAAATGTCAAAGACGGGGGCAAAGTCAAGACCGGTGATCTGCTGGCGACGTGGGATCCGTTTACCACGCCGATCATCGCCGAGGTTGGCGGCACCGTAAAGTTTGGTGACATTGTTTCCGGCCAGACCATGCAGGAAAAAGTGGACCCGATAACCGGAAAATCAAGTAAGACCATCATCGAATCCAGAAGCGGCGCCGAGCGACCGCGGATATCGATTAAGGACAAAGAAGGCAAGACCACCAAGATTCCCGGATCATCGGCAATGGCCCGCTATATTTTGCCGGTCAACGCCATATTATTGGTTGAGGAAGCCGATGAGGTTAAAGGCGGCGATGTGGTTGCCAAATTGCCCAGAGCGACAACCAAAACCAAAGACATCACCGGCGGTCTGCCCCGGGTGGCAGAACTTTTTGAGGTTCGCAAACCCAAAGAAATCGCGGTTCTGAGTGAAATTGATGGTTATGTGTCGATCGCCAAGAGCACCAAAAAAGGCAAACAAAAGGTCACCATCACACCGGTGGATGTTGGCGATAAGAAAGAATACCTGATTCCACGGGGCAAACACATTAATGTGTATGAAGGTGACTATATACGCGCTGGTGAACCCCTTATTGGCGGCTCAGCAGTCCCGCAGGACATTTTGAGCATTAAGGGTGAAGTCGCACTTGCGCGCTATCTCGTAGACGAAGTTCAGGAAGTCTACCGTCTGCAAGGTGTGCGCATCAACGACAAGCACATCGAGGTCATCGTGCGGCAGATGATGCGGCGAGTGAAAATATTGGACGTAGGGGATACCGACTTTATTAACGAGGAACAGGTGGATCGCATCAATTTTGAACAAACCAACAAGGAGGTGATTGAAAATGGCGGCATACCGGCTACAGCCGAACCGCTCATTCTGGGAATCACAAAAGCTTCGTTAAGCACCGACAGTTTCATTTCAGCCGCTTCCTTCCAGGAAACAACCAAAGTACTGACAGATGCAAGCGTCGCCGGAGCGGTGGACGAATTAAGAGGTCTGAAAGAAAATGTTATCATGGGACGTCTGATTCCGGCCGGTACGGGATTGAAAGATTACGGTGACGTATCCGTTGAAATGACAGAGTGAAATGGGGGTTTTTTAAGGATTTTTTGCAACAAAATGCTTGACAATAGATTGTTTACTGTATAAATACGGTCATTTTACCAGATTCGTAAATTCATAAGAATAAAGGATAATTTTGAACTTATGCCAACGATCAACCAACTGGTTCGCAAGGGCCGAAAAACGGTCAAACAGAAAGTAACCACACCGGCTCTTAAAGGCGCACCTCAAAAGCGCGGCGTGTGCACGCGGGTATACACCTCGACCCCTAAAAAGCCCAATTCGGCATTGCGCAAAGTTGCGCGGGTGAGATTGACGACCGGTGTTGAAGTCACCGCCTATATTCCGGGTATCGGACATAATTTGCAGGAGCACTCCGTGGTCTTGGTGCGGGGCGGGCGCGTCAAAGATCTACCCGGTGTACGTTATCATATTGTTCGTGGCACACTGGACACCCTCGGCGTCGAGGATCGTAAACAGGGGCGATCCAAGTACGGCGCGAAAAAACCCAAATGATATAGTTATTTGTTAACAGTTATTCGTTATTTGGTAGTGCCAAGAAGGTCTTATAATTTTTTCATTAATGCACAACTCATAACCAATAACTAATAACGACACTCAGGAGAGTGAGTAAATGCCCAGACGGCGAGAAATTCCGGAACGCGATACGATCTCGGATTCGAAATATAACAGTGTATTGGTTGCCAAGTTTGTCAATTGTATTATGCGGGATGGGAAAAAGAGCGTGGCAGAGTCAATCCTGTATGACGCGCTGGATGCTATCGGTAAAAAGACCAACGAATCTGCGCTGAAGATGTTCGAACAGGCTGTGGATAATGTGCGCCCATTAATTGAAGTTAAATCCCGGCGGGTGGGCGGTTCGACGTATCAGGTCCCAACCGAAATACGGCCCTCCCGCAGAACCGCTTTAGGCATTCGATGGATAATTACTTACGCTCGCCAGCGTCCGGAGAAAGGTATGGCCAATAAGCTGGCAGCGGAGTTACTGGATGCAGCCAACAAAAGAGGCGCTTCCGTCAAGAAAAAAGAAGATACCCATAAAATGGCAGAGGCCAATAAGGCTTTTGCCCATTTCCGCTGGTAGGCAATAACCCAACTCACCATGGGGCGGTTGCGTAGCGCTGAGTCGTTTAGACAAGGTTCTATGTATGCTGCCCGTTCATGTCTAATTGGGAGGATGAGAAGATGTCGAAGGAGAAGTTTGAGCGAACCAAGCCGCATGTAAATGTAGGCACCATAGGTCACATCGATCATGGCAAGACGACCCTGACGGCGGCGATCACCAAGCATTTGGGCA
>JASFNW010000188.1:0-8566 GCA_050116835.1 Desulfobacterales bacterium | reverse complement strand
CGTCGCGGCGGCCCGCATTCGAACCGCCGCGCTGGGCTGCGACAGCCGGATTGCCTTTGACGCAGGCGATGAGGTTCGGGTGGGCCCGGAGCGGGTGGTGCCGCTGGCGCTGCTGGCAGCGCGTTTTCCCCGTGTTGAAAAAGAAATCCGGAGCCTGGAAAAAAAGGGAGAGCTGGAGCGGCGCGCGACCGATATCGAGTACTGGTTTTTGGCCAAAGCCATCGGTTCCAAAGAGCAGCCGCTCCAACATGCGGACCCTCATCGCTGGGTCACTCTGCTGGCAGACGGCCCGCTGTGTTTAACGCAGCTGCTCAACAAAATGGATGTTTATCACGCCTTGCAGCTGGATGCGGATTCCCTGATCCGACAGGGTGTCATCGAACGCGCCACCCTGACGCCCACCGACCTGTTGCATGTCAGCGGCCAGATGGATATCTGGTGCGCGCAAGCTGCCCGGCAGGCGCTGGACTATGTGTGCGCCCTGCACGCCAGGGATCAGAGCCGGATCGTGGAGCAGGTTCTTGATTCGATCGTGTTTGCCATGATTAAAGAAGCACTCGTGTTCCTGGCGCGCCAGGACGCCGGTGCGCATTTGCCGGAGCGGCTCACTGGCCCGTGGGGTCGCTGGTTTGTCAGCGAAGCCCTCAGCGGAACCGATCCCTATCTGGCGGTCACCTTGGCCAGCCGCTATCCGATTATCGGCATCGGCGCGCCCGCTAAAATATTTATTGAAAAAGTCGCCGAGTCTTTGCATACCCGCTTTATTTTACCGCCGCATGCAGCGGTGGCAAATGCCGTCGGGGCGGTGGCCGGTTCGGTCGTCATCGCCAAAGAGGCTCTGGTATATGCCCGGGAAATAGAAGGCGCCCGCGCATTCGTTGTCCAAATCGAAGGCGGCAACAAACAGTTTAGCGAAATCGAGGATGCCTGTCGCTATGCCGAAGAAGCGGTTGCTCAGCTGGCCCGTGAAAGCGCCATCGCCGCCGGGGCGGCGGCACCACAGGTTGTGATTGAAAAACAGACGGAAGGCGCTTTGCAGAGAATTGTGGGGCATGCGACTGGAAATCCGCGACTATCGGATCCGCAGGGGAATCAGCTCTCATGAGCCGCTTCAGCTTGAAGGGACCGGCCGGTCAGGTGTTATTTTTAACGTGGCTGTTGTTCGGCCTATATTACGCCAGCCGCTTCAACTACTCGGCCGTTTTGCCGCTCATTCGGGGCGACCTGGCGCTGACCAATACTGCGGCCGGATGGCTGATCGCTTTTTTCTTTATGGCTTACACGGCCTTTCAACTGCCGGCTGGATACCTGGGGGACCGCTTCGGGCCCCGTAAAGTCCTGACGGCCGGCGCGTTGATATCCATCGCCGGTAATCTGACTATCAGTCAGGGGACACACTTTAGCGTCCTGGCCGTTGGCCAGGTGATCAACGGCTTGGGGCAGGCCGTGGGATGGAGCAGTGCGCTCAAATTGGTTGTCAATTGGTTCCCGCGCGCCAGACGCGCCACGGCGATCGGATTCTTTGCCACCTGTGTCGCCGCCGGCAGCAGCTTTGGCATCCGGTTTTCCGGCTACCTCGGCGATCATTTCGGATGGCAAAGCGCATTCATGATTCCACCCGCTTTGCTGGCAGCTGTGACGGTGGTATTCTGGATTTTTGTGCGCAACAGCCCATCTGAAAAAGGCCTTGCGGATTTTGACGACGAAACCCAGCTGGAAAGCATGACCGGCAATACGGCCGCATCCACCATCCGGCGGGTGTTGACTCATCCCACCTTAAGGCTTGTCGCCCTGGTCTATTTTTGCTTTGTGTATGTGCAGTTTGGTTGCCTGGTATGGATACCCACTTTTTTAACCGAAATCTACGCCCTTTCCGTCGATCGCGCCAGCATGATTGCAGCCGTAGTCCTGATCCCCGGAATTTTTGCATCGCCGGTTGCCGGTTTCGTATCCGACCATTATTTCAACGGCAGGCGCAAGCCGCTGCTTTTCATCGGGCTGGCAACCCTGGCGCTGACGACGTTTTTGCTGGGTACCGGAATTCGTCTGGCGCCGGCCATCGCATTGCTGATCGTCATCGGATTTATGATTGTGATGCCCGATATTCTGCTGGCGACCTATCCCTCGGATATCCTCTCGCGCAAACTGTCGGCAACCGGCATGGGCTTTCTGACGACCTTCACCAGCCTGGCCGGTATTTTGACCAACGTGGCTTCGGGCAAAATTGCGGATATGTTTCAATCCTTCAATGCCGTTGTCTTCTCGTTTGCGATTATGGCCCTTATTGCGGCCATTTTATGTTTGCGCATTCGAGAATAAAGCATCCACTGCATTCATTGAAAGGAGGGCAAAGATATGATGATGCAACAGCCACAGCTGTATTTTAAACCCAAGCTTCAGGTGATCAATGAAGACCAAATCAAGCAGATCCACCTGGCCGCCCTTGAAGTTCTGGAGCGCACCGGTATCAAGATGACGCATCCACGCGGCCTGGAATTGCTCGACGGCGCCGGCGCCCGGGTGGACGGCGACCGGGTTCGCTTCCCCGGCTGGCTGGTGGAAGATGCCATTCGTAAAGCCCCATCGCGGGTGGTTTTAGGAAATCGAAAGGGTCGGCGCGCGGTCGTTCTGGAAGGCGACACGTCCTGGTTCGGGCCGAGTCTGGACTGCATTGATTACCTGGACCCCATCACCGATGAGCGCTCGCGCTTCACCAGCGAGCACTGCCGCATTACCGCCACTTTGGCCGATGCCCTGCCTAATTTTGACTGGTCGATGGTGATCGGAATGGCCGATGATCAGCCGCCCGAAATCGCCGACCGTGTCATTGCCCGGCAGGCGCTGACCTTTTGTGAAAAACCGCTGGTCTTTTGCTGCAATGATGCCGACAGCGAGCGTGACATATATGAAATGGCGTTGCTGATCTGCGGCGGTAAAGAAAATTTTGAAAAAGCACCGACCATTGCCCAGTATTCCGAACCCATTTCACCGTTGGAATATTATGATCCGGCTGTGGAAAAAATGCTGTTCACCGTCGAGCACGGTATTCCGCTGATCAATTTCCCGGCACCCCAGGCCTGCGGCTCCGCTCCGGCCACCTTTGTCGGCGCAATCGTACAGGGAAGTGCGGAGTCGCTGAGCGGACTGGTGCTGGCCCAGGCGGCCCGAACGGGAGCTCCTTTTATTTATGGCGCTCTGGCAACGGTCATGGACATGCAAACGTCGATTTTTTCCTATGGCGCACCGGAAATGAGCCTGATGGTCGGCGCCCTGGCGCAGATGGCCCAATTTTACGAGCTCCCCTTTTTCGGCACGGCAGGTTGCACCGATGCTAAATTTTGTGATCCTCAGGCGGCGGTCGAAGCAACTTTGCAATGTCTTAGCGCGGCGGCCATTGGATCCAGCCTGGTCCATGACTGCAGCAGCTGGATGGACCACGGATCACTGGTATCACCGGCCTTTATGGTGCTGGTCAACGAAATCCTGCATAGTGTGAATCAATACATGAAAGGGCTGCCGGTAACCGATGAAACCCTGGCGATCGATTTGATCGATCGGGTGGGTCCCGGCGGGCATTATCTGCAAGAAGACCACACCATGAAACATTTCCGCAACGTGAGGTATTCAAAACTTTTTGAGCGCACGGTTTATGATCAGTGGCAGGAAATGGGCGGCAAGCGCTTTGAAGAGCGGCTGCGCGAACTCACCCGGGAAGCCATGGCGCATCAGCCGGCACCGCTGCCCGAGGATGTCATTCAGGAACTGGATCGCATGCAGGCCCGCTGGGCGTAGGCACAGGTTAACGACTATCGTATCGCCTGGAACCCTTCCGGGAGGCTATCCTAGCTTTGCGATAAACTTTCGCAGATCCTTATCGACATCGGCCGGCAGCCCGGGGGCTTCATAGTTATTCAATATTTCTTTAAGCTTTAGATTGGCGGTTACCACGATCTGGGAGGATCCATTCGTCTGCCAGGTTGTAAAGTCGTCACGGTTGGACAGGCGCGGTTGATAAAATTCGGTTCTAAAATGGTCGAAGGTGTGATCTTTGTCCAGAAAATGGCCGCCGGGCCCGACGGCTTTGATCACATCGAAGGCCAGGGTGTCCGGATTGACCTCAATCGCCCTGTAGATCCTTTTGACCATCCCGCACATTTCATCGTCCATGATAAATTTCTCATAAGACATACAGTTAAAGGATTCCAGGATGCCGGCGCTGTGCAGCACAAAATTGGCGCCGCTGACCAGGGCCATTAAAAGGCTCATCATAGACTCATAAGACGCCTGGGAATCCGGTGATTTGGCGTCGCACACCGCGCCACCGCAGCGCACCGGCAGTTTGTAATAACGGGCCATCTGTGCTGTGGCGGCTGCATTGATGGCCATTTCGGGTGAACCGATGCTCAGCGTCCCGTTGCGCATCTCGGCATTGGAGGATGCCCCCCCGAAGATGACGGGAGTGCCTTCGCGCACCATCTGGGCCAATACAATTCCGGCCAGAACCTCGGCGTTCTGCAGCGCCAGATTCCCGGCCAGCGTGACCGGTCCGGTGGCCCCGGCAATGGCCAACGATGCAACCAACGCCGCTTGACCGGCGGCCGCATATTCCATCAGGGCCCCCAGCATCCGGCTGTCGTATTTTAAAGGGGTCAGCGGACCGATAACGCCCATAATTGCCGGGGCCGATTCGATTTTACTCCGGCTGCCCCACAGGATGGACGCCATCTGAACACATTCTCTGGCGGCCTTTGCTCCCATGGTACTGCCCATGAAACACTTATCCGAATATTTCACGGCCGCATAAACCATATGCGCATGGCGGGTCTCGTAGGGGATATCGGTGGGTTCGACGACCGTTCCGCTGAGTATGTTCTGATTAGCGCTGGCGCCGGTGAGTTTGGCAAAGTTTATAAAATCTTCCATTGTTGCTTTGCGATGCCCGGTTTCAAGATCGGTCACAAAAGGAGCGCCGTAGCCGGGCGCAAAGATGGTGTTGCCGTCGCCGATGACCACATTGTTTTGGGGGTTGCGCGCATGGAGGGTAAAGCGACGGGGCGCTTTTTTTATGTATGTTTCAACCAGCCGGGGTGGAAAAAAGACGCGCTGGCCGTCGACTTTGGCGCCCCCTTTTTTGAGCACCTCCTGGGCCGGTGGATAGCCGAAATCAAGACCGATGTCTTCCAAAATCCGTAAAGAAGTGGCATGGATTTTCTCGACCTGGGTTTTAGTCAGAATTTCAAAACGGTGCATTGCTGATGTCCTTTTAAAATTATAGAAGCGGTTTTGATACCGCTTCTATAAACTATTATCGAGACGAAATGATGGATAAGTCAAGTAAAAAGATGAGAATATCCGTCGCAGGCAAATAGAGTTGTTCAATAAAAAAGCTTGACAGGTAATATTACCTGTAATATTATTTATTTTACTTAACTTGAAAGGGTAATATTTATGAATAAGGTCAATTTTTCAATTACGATTAACCTCTCACTCGATTTCAAAGGAGACAGGGCGAACATTAATATCGAAAATGTCGATCTCGTGCCGGCGGTTGTTTCGTTGCCAATTTTAAATGCCCGCTATAGAAAAGATCCTTCCAAGCTCAAGAAAAAGACGGTCCATGATATCATGCTGCAAACAGCCAAAAAGTACGTGTTAGATTCCGGCCAAAACAAGTTTACCGGTGCCAAACTTTTTAATCTGGCCCTCGTGCGGCATCCCGAATTAAAACGAAACACATTTGCTGCGCGGGTCATTGCCGCTGCGCCCAATCATCCCTCCCACCGGCATGCCTCGAATCGCAAAGATTACTTTAGTTACCTGGGCAAAGGGTTTTACAAACTGAATCAAGAGTACTTGGGCGTTCCGGCAGATCAGATCATGCCGCCTTCAGATCGGATTCGCGACTATGTCAAACACAAATATATCGAACCTGCCAAAAAGGCCGGTAAAAAAAGCCTGTCGTTAAGGGCAGGCGACATCCACAGGGAGCTCAATTTCACCCGCCGCATCCCGGTGGTCTGCTCGGCGCTCAGGTCCCGCAAGTTACAAAAAAAATGTGACATCAAGCTCTCCTATGTCGACGGCCACAACAATACCACCGCAGCCACATTTACCTATCGACTCGATAAAAAATAGTCCACCATCGACCTGGACGCGTCGATATCGCGCCGGGACAAAAGCAAATCCAAGCTTGAGTATCAGGCTCATCGCGGCGTTTGCGGTAATTACGAGATCATTACCGCCACCGAGGTAACTTTCGGCAAAGTCCATGAAGCACATCGCTTGCAATCACCGATCGACAGCACAGCTAAAATCTGTAGCAGCTACCTTTTGCGTCAGTAGTATAACCGTTCAAAAATCGGTCGAACCCCCAAGCGTCATGTCAGATTTGCCCCTGTTCAATTAATCTTTAAGAAATCTATTTAATCTGGTCAAAATTTCTTTCTGAGTCATCATCGATAAGAAAAGAGCCGTAGTGCCGCTTAAACTGAGTCGTTGAATATTTTTTTATCTTCCACTCAGGAATATTGCATAAGCTACATGTTTTTTGATACCATTTATTTCTCAGCCAGCGGGCGGCACGACTGTTTCGAGAATCGTTTGCCAAAAATGTCTTGTTACAGTGAGTGGTAATCTGAGCCTGGTCTCCCATCTTATGAATGGTTTTGATTCCATGCAAAATTCCTTTGCGCGACGGCCATAATTTGATCTTGTCAATCAGCCGAAAAAGATCAATGCGTTTGCGGTAGTATCGTTTTGTCATCATTTTAACCTTCTGCCTGGAGTCCGCAATGGTATTTGGCAACGCTGACCAGCATCGTTGCCACTCCCAGCTGAAGGGGATCATGCAGAATTCGTTTGGATATTGCGGTTTTTGCTTCATCATTCAGACCGCAAGGCAAACCGGGGGCGCTCACATATGTATCCGGCGTAATATGCTGCGCATAGATGATGTTGCTGGCCGGTGATGCATCGAAGATAAATTTATACCGCAATAGCGCGGCGTCCAACCTATCGATGACCTGAATTCGCGCATCAAATCTATTACGGATAGCAGCCGCCAATGCGTTTGATGATTTGCTATCGATATCATATACTGAAACTCTGGCACCCGCGCGAATCAGCGATTCTGCCGCGCTGCTGCCCACCCGACCACAGCCGATTACCAGCACGGCCCGCCCTTTCAAACCGCCGGCCATCAGATTGAGTCCCGTTACATAAACCTGTCCGGTGCAAACCGCATTGTCGGCAATTGTATGGCTTTGAATATGAAGGGCCACAAAGCGTTCATCGTCGGCCATCATGAGAATATCTGCTCTTTTCTTAAAAGATTCGGTAATGCCGGCGACATCCGCAGAAAGGGTTATAGAGGCGTTACAGCCCATATGTAAAAGTATGCTTAAAACAGCCTCGCAGAAACCGCGAATGATGCCTTCTCCGCTTGAGATCGGAACGACGCTTACGCGAAGTTCGGGTAGTATATTCTTGGTGCGCCCATCATCTATCCCAGCGGCACGACATGCGATACCGCTTAAGGAATGACCCGTCCGGTCGAATAATTCCCGATCATAATGTTCCAGATTTGCGGCGATGTGGTTGATATCTGCGCTTTGAAGTCTCGTCACGCTTGGTCTCCTAAAACGGATCTTGGGGAGCGGAATCCCTATACTCATCCAAGTTAAACGTTTTTATCAATTCCGCTATGACGCTGTTGCGCTTATCCCATACCGCCACATGATTTGCTTCAGTCACAATTAATGTGGCAACCCAGTTATTCCGACCCGGTGCATAGTTGGTAATGGCTTCATTCGCGCCGTAAAAATCCGGGTAAACGTGAAGGGCATCAGCCCCTGACATGATATGTTCACCGGCAATCTCAAGCATATTTGATGTAACACGCACGTGCTCATAAATCACGTACGATGGCAGATGGTTATCCGATTGGAGCCGGATGCGCTGATTTAAAAAAAGGGCAGCCAATACTTGGAGCATATTTAAACCCGTCGACCAATAAACGGTTGTCGGTGTTTGGCTGGGCAGGCGCGCATCGATTTCAATCACCTTTAGCTCGTTTTCATTTAAAATAACCTCAACATCCATCATGCCTTTCAGATTCAAGGCAGCCGCCAATGTCAGCGAGAGCTGTTCAAATTTAGAAATATGTGCGGCGCCCAGATGTGAAGGTGCGGTCACACGTTTGCAGTCATAGCGGTTGTCTATCTCTAAATCTGTGACCAGCGGCGTAATATATTGACCCGGCAGCCCGATGACTTCTAAAGAATACGATGGTCCGGCAATAAATTCTTGAATTAACCATTCTTGGGTGGATTGCTCAAGCGTATTCTGCAGGGCGGTTTTATGATGACATATCTTTACGCCCTGGCTACCGCTTGCCCGGCTGGGTTTTGCAATTACCGGGAATCGACATCCGGGCCAACGCGCAGGAGTGGGGGCAGCCGTGCGCTCAAAGAGCTGCTCGGAGTTTATTTTGGAACATGATACAGCGTAAGCGGCAGCGTCAAAAGCAAATGGAATTCCATTGCTTCGGGTTACTTGATCCAGGCAG
>JASFNW010000187.1:0-8643 GCA_050116835.1 Desulfobacterales bacterium | reverse complement strand
CCTCGGCGGGTTGTGGGATGCTGGTCTCTGATCGCCGCTGCGGGGTGCATCATATTTGGTCTGGCGCCTTCAATTGCATGGGCCTCAGTCGGGCGGGGATTAATCGGAATCGGCGTCGGCGGGGTTTATGTGCCGGCTTTAAAGGCATTTTCCCAGTGGTTCCGGCAAAAGGAATTCACAACGCTGACCGGTTTCTTGATGGCGATCGGCAATATGGGCGCGATTATGGCGACCACACCCTTGGCCTGGTCCGCCAAAATCTGGGGCTGGCGGTTCAGTTTTTTCGGGATTGCCGCAATTACACTGCTGCTCGCACTAATTACGCTGTTGCTCGTACGGGATTATGAAACAACAACCGACGGTAATGATGAACATCATGCAACTTTGCCGCAAGACGCATTATCCGACCACAACCAGACCCGCTTTATTTTGACCTCGATCAAATTCTGGATACTGTTTGTTATTTTTTTTGGCGTCTACGGGATTTTTCTAACACTTCAAGGTCTCTGGGCCACGCCTTATTTGATGTCGGTGCTTCAGGTCGATCGGTTGTCTGCGAGCCATTTGAATATGGTACTGCCTGTGGGTTTTATGATTGGTGCGCCTCTGTTCGGTTGGTTCGCAGATCGCAGCAGTGCTAAAAAGATCAGGTTGTTCAACGGGCTTTTAGCGACCCTCATGCTGATGTGGTTGATACTTGCCTTAGGGGCACAAACTTTAAAAGCACAGGGGCTGATTATCTTGTTCTTAATAATGGGCACTGCAACCGGAGGCTGGCTCGCCACGCTGTGGTCTTTAATCAGAGAAACCGCGCCATTGACGATAATGGGATCCATCTCCGGATGGCTCAACCCTTCCCCGTTTTTAGGAATTGCCTTTTTCCAAGTGCTGACCGGCGCCATATTGGATCGCAGTGCCCCGATCGTCGGCCGGGGCTACCCGGTTGCTGCTTTTCAAAAAGTGTTCGGGGTATGTTTTTTAGCGGCTGTCATTTGCCTGATACTCAGCCTGGTGTTCAAAAAACAATTGGCCCGCAAAGCGTATCCGGACAGCTAGCATGCGCAAAAAGCAATGCGATGGCGCCAGTCTTGGCCGGAACTTTTTGACCACCATCCTCGCTATAAAAAGGGGACCGGCTTTTGCCGGTCCCCTTTTTATAGTCGTTGTCAAAAAAACGTTCCGATTGCAGAACGTTTTTTTGCTACAACACTTATGCCGGTACCTTTTTTCGGAAAATTTTAATGACAAGCGGTAAAACCTGACAGAATAGAATTTTAACGTTTGGAAAATTGAAAGCGTGCCCGGGCACCCTTCTGGCCGTATTTTTTTCTTTCTTTGACCCGGGGATCGCGTTTGACAAAACCGGCCTTTTTCAGCGCTGTTCTCAGGTCAGGGTCGGTTAATATGAGCGCCTTTGTAATGCCGTGACGTACGGCCCCGGCTTGGCCGGCAATACCGCCGCCTCGAACGCTGACTTTTACGTCAAAGGAACCGACTGTATTGGTCAGCTTAAAAGGTTCCTGTAGATTGGTTCGCAGAGTTTCCAGGGGAAAGTAGTCCTCCAGGGAACGTTCGTTAATGATAATTTGGCCGCTTCCGGGGGTCAGCCAGGTTTTGGCAATGGCATTTTTGCGTTTGCCAGTAGCGTAATAAGTGTTTTCTGTTGGCATTGTCTTCCTCAACAAGTGGATTGTTCAGTTAGGTCGCTTTGCTTTCTTTAAGAAATCGACAAGGTTTCCGGCCGCTGGGATTCATGTGGATGGGTTTCGCCGGCATATACTTTTAGCTTTTTAAACAACTGCCGCCCCAGTTTGTTCTTGGGTAACATGCCTTTGACGGCATACCGTACCAGCGCTTCCGGCTCTTTTTCCAAAAGCTCCTTGGCGCGGATTTCCTTTAAACCGCCGATATAGCCACTGTGGCGATAATACACTTTTTGATCCAATTTGCGGCCGCTCAGGGTGATTTTATCGGCATTGATCACAATCACCCAGTCGCCGGTGTCCACATGGGGTGTAAAATGGGGGTTATGTTTCCCGCGCAATCGCTGGGCAACCTGGGTGGCAAGTCGACCCAGCACTGCTCCGCTGGCATCAACGATATACCACTTTTGCGGGTTATCTGACCGTTTGGCACTGGTTGTATATTTTTTCACAGATAAGGGCTCCTTCAATGGAATAATCCGGGAAAAATAAGCAAAATATTGTGTAATGTCAAGCAAAAAATAAAGTCGGCTGCTATTGTGGATCAGCGGGTTGTTGGCGATGGGTAAGCCCAGAGGACAGAAGTCAGAATTCAGAAGACATATGTCAGCTGGCAGATTTTTTCCGTGTTCTCAATCGCTTTTTGCTGTTTTCTATCTTCTGTCCTCTGTCTTCCGACCTCTGTCTTCTGTCACCTAAAACACCGGCGGTGCGTTTTCTAGCGATTCGAGAACATCATCATCATCGAGGGGTGCCAGTCCGCCGGGCGCCTTTTGGGGCTGTTTTTGCGGCGACGTCGGCTGACGGGGTCGCGCCTCAGCAGATTGAGCTTCGCGGTTCGGGGTATCCCCGGCTGGCGGTTCCGACGAGATAGCCGGCAGGGGCGGCAAGCTTATCGCAAAGTCCTGCTCCAACAGCAATTCCCCATTTTTCGTAAACACATAGACCACGGCCGTTTGAAATTGATCCGCATGATTCGGCGCTTTGGCCCGAAAATTCATGGTGCGAAAGCGCTGGATTGAAAAACTTTTGCCACGCTTTCCGGACGGTTTCTCGCCGCGAAATTCTACCGCCGGCATCACCAGCCACTGGTTTTTATTAAGACCAGCACCCTTTAACAGGACGACTGCTCTTCCGTCTACGCGCGGGTAACCGCGACTGGCGTTCTTTACTTTGAATTGAGCCATCAAATTTTTGTTGCCGGATTCCCGGGAAACCTTGAAATTTTCAACAGCCACCTTCATGATGGCTTCTGTCTCGCGGCTCTGACTTTCTGCGGCCGAGGGTTTAGAGCTCTCCGGTGTGGACGACTCTTCCCGAAGCTCAGGTACCGGTTCGGCTTCGGCCACCTTCTGAGGCTCAGGCTCGACCGGCTCTGCGGCATTCTCACTTTCATTAGGTTCATGCCTCTCCGCAGTCTCCTCCTTGGCATTGGATTCAGCCAACACCAGACGGGCCATCAAAATTTCTTTTTCATGACGCAAGGTTTCAATTTGCTGCTGAGCGTGCTGGAGATTATTTTGCAGGTCCGAATATTGTTGCTGGGTTTTTTGATGACCCCAAAAAAGAACGGCCAGTAAAACAATGGCCAGCAAAAAGAAAAATCCCACCGCAAAGATGATGGTCTTAAATCGCTTTAAAGTGATGACATTGCCATGGTCGCCGATAAATAGAAGTGTCCACCGGCGATCCGCTTTGCGACGACTGGCTTTCTTGTGCGCATTTAGGTTCATGATAAGGTTAAACGGACACGATCGCCCTTTCGGACTTTCAGTTTTTTTTGTGCATTCGCTCGATTCAGCGCAATTTCCAAGTAGCCACGACTGCCGATGAGCGCCAGCGGTACCTCTGAGGTTGCATCTGCATAAGTTTTCACCATACCGTGTATCGTGAGCGATCCAATGGTAATGTGGATCTGCTTGGATGGCGCAGACCGGCAAAAATCACGCAGCTGAATCGAGTCAATATTGCTGATCAAGTTGCCGAAATGATCGATAGATATGATTTTTCCGATAAGCTCGCCTCTTTCAGTAACCTGACAGGTTAGACCGTTCAGACAAACAATGTCCTCCTTCCGTCGTCTGGTACCCAATGACTCAATTTTTGTGCCGCAGGCCATATGCGCAGCCAGCGCCGCAAATATATCTCGTCCGTGGAAGGTTGCACTCAGCGGCTCAAGAAAATATTCAGATTTGTTGACCTCAATTATCGTATCAGATTTTTGATCTCTCAGCAAAAGGCTGAAGACGCCGTTGTCCGGTGCGATAAAAAAATGCTTGCGAAAGTGGACCGCTAAAATAGCACGTTGGCTTCCGACACCCGGGTCGACGACCACGATATGAATTGTGCCCTCCGGAAAATAATGAAAATAGGTGGGTAATAGATAAGCGGCCTGTTCAATATCCTGTGGTTCGAGCTGGTGTGAGATGTCAACAACCGATACCGGAGGGCAAATCGATAGCATAACGCCTTTCATCACCCCAACGTATTCGTCAGCACTGCCAAAATCCGTTAATAGCGTAATCACAGGCATCGCAAATGTTCCGCGTTTCGGGTTACGTGTTGCGGGTTAAATGTGAATCCTATCGATTTTGAACCAATTGCTCTAAACCCGAAAGGCGCAACCCGCACCCTGTTTTACAACCCAACTAAGTAAATGAAAAGTCGGGAAACTTTTCCATCCAACCCCTCATCATCGCGTAATGAATTATCAGCAGCGAAACCGTGCATTGTCTGAATGGTTTAGGGAGCGTTGCGAAAGACCAGCATTAACCCCTAAAGCCACAGAAGGACGCAAATTTGTGTTTGCGTCTAACCCATTATTTTATATTTGAATTCTGTTCTTTCGCTACACTCCCTTAATCATGAGTTTGCACGATGAAGTCGCTGATATTTCGTTACGCGATCGAAGAAAAATACCCCGACCGCTCAACTAAATAGCTTACCCTGTATCCGAAATCCCAGATGTATATAGCCCGCTTCTGTCGCTTTTCTACCTGAGGAGGTCCTCAGTACAAAACCGATCTTGAGCAGATAGGGCTCGACAATATCCACCAGCGTATCGGATTCTTCCTGCAACGTAGCGGCAATGGCTTCAATTCCGACCGGCCCGCCGCCATAAAATTCAATAATCGTTTTTAAATAACGGCGATCCAGATCCGTCAGACCTTTTTTGTCAACCCCCTCCAATTCTAAAGCACCTTCAACCGTTGCCCGGGTGATGGTCCCGTCGGCCTTGACCTGGCTGAAGTCCCGTACGCGTTTGAGCAGTCGATTGACGATGCGGGGGGTTCCTCTGGAGCGCTTGGCCAGTTCTTCAGCACCGGCGGTCTCGATTTTGACGTTTAGCAATTGGGCCGATCGCATCACAATTTTTACAAGGTCATCGAAGTTGTAAAAATCAAGACTGCGAAAAATGACAAACCGATCCCGCAGCGGCGCCGAGAGAAGCCCCACGCGCGTGGTGGCTCCCACCAACGTAAAACGGTTTAACCGATAGCGATGGCTGCGCGCATGGACGCCTTTGTCAAAAATAAAGTCAATGGCAAAATCCTCCATGGCCGGATACATAAATTCCTCAACCGCTTTGGGGGTTCGATGGATTTCATCGATAAACAAAATATCACCAACTTCAAGATGGGTGAGAATACCGACCAGATCGCCGCCTTTTTCCAAAGCCGGGCCTGAGGTGACCGTAAGGTCGCCTTGCATTTCATTGGCAATTATGTGGGCTAACGTTGTTTTGCCAAGGCCCGGCGGCCCATGAAACAATACGTGGTCCATGGGCTCATTACGCTGGGTGGCGGCCTGAATGGCGATTCTCAGCGTTTCGACAATTTCTTCCTGGCCGACGTAATCTGAGAGACGCTCGGGCCGCAGTGAAAGGACATCAGGCGAGTCGTCCTCGGGCAGGGCCGCGCCTGAAATCAGTCCTTGATTTTCAGAAGAATATTTGATGACATCATCAGACATGTGTCGCTCCAACTAATTCGTTATTTGTTATTGGAAAAAGCTGAGAGGTTTAGAACATTATGACAGATGTGTTTGACACATACAAATAACCCATAACGAATAATCATCAGATTTTTTCGCCGCGGTAAATTTCATCCAACAGCTCCTCCGGCGAAGTCATTGCCGGTTGGCGTTTAAGCGCAGCGGCGATCATCCGTTTGGCATCGGAAGTCTTATGGCCGAGCTGTTTCACGAGGACTTCAAAAACCTGCTCTGAATAATTTTCTTCTGCAGCCGGTTCTGGTTTTTCCGCTTTACGAATCAAAGCATATTTGCCCATTTTGCCTTCAAGGGTGGCGATTATTTTCTGCGCCGTTCGCACGCCAATGCCTTTGAGCCGGGTTAGACTCTGAACATCACGGCTTTCAATTGCACTGGCGACCTCGCTGACCGGAACGTTCAGGGCTTTGACCGCTTTCAGGGGCCCGATATCTTCTACCGAAATAAATGACTGGAAAAATTCTTTTTCAGCTTCCAGATTAAATCCGATCAAGATCGGTTTGGGTTGCCGTTCGGTCTGTTGATAAAAAACATAAAGCGCAATTTCGTCACCGGCTTTCTGGTGTTTTACAGTTTCCATCACAAAGGCCGGAAGCAAAATTTCATATCCGACCTGGTTGGCTAGCACCAGCACCCGTTCATCTTCCTTTTTCAAGATCTTACCTTCGATGTAACCAATCATGTTGTCGCTTCGTCCCGTTAACAACTTTTCTAGGTTATTCGTTATGGGTTACTTGTATTGATCGGTTCAAAAATGGAAATCAAATAACCAGCGACCGCTAACCCATAACGCCTACCGGATATCCTGATAGCGGTACAACCCGATTAGGGCCAATCCCGTTGCATCAGACGCATGCACGGGTTTGATGCGCGTTTTATGGTTAAGGCAGTGCCGCACCGCCTTTTCAAATTGGGCTTTGCTGGCATTGCCATTGCCCGTCAAAATTTGTTTGGCCTCTCTGACTGCCACTTCAAGGGCGGGTACAGCTGCATGGACTCCGGCCAGCTGAATCACACCGGTCACCTGACCTAAAATGATACCCGACTTTGGATAGCGGTTCAATGAATAGACATCTTCTATGACCATCAAATCCGGATTTTCGCTTTTTAGCAGTTGGTGGAGCTTGGAAAAGATTTTATCGAGGCGACCGGGAAAAGGGGTGGATTGGGTTGTGTGAATACAGCCAAAAGAATAGCTATCGATTTTTGATCCCTGCCCGCTGACGATGCCGACCCCAGTGGCCGACAGGCCGGGATCTATACCAATGACCTTAACCATTCTGGCATCTGACTCATTTCATCGTCTTTAATTTTTCAGCGGCAACCTTGGCTTCATTGGAGTTGGGATACTTGCGACCCAATTCCTCTAAAATCAGTTTCGCATTGGCTGTATCGCCGATATTGGAAAATGCCAGCCCCTGTTTCAACAGCGCCGCCGGCGCTTTGTTGCCTTTGGGATATTTTTCGATCACATTTTGATATTCCAGGATGGCTTTTTCATACCACTTTTCGCGGTAATAGATTTCGCCAATCCAGAACTGTGCATTGTCCGCATTTTTTGAATTTGGATAACGCTTGATAAATTCTTGAAATTGTTGGCGGGCAGCGTCAAAATCTCCCTGATCAAATGCCTGTTTGGCGGCTCGATAGAGCGCATCTTCCGACGCCGGTTTTTTGGCTCCAGCGGCCGGCGTTGCCACCGCCACCCGCTTTTTGCTTGATTCTAAATTAAGATATTGGTCCATCCGACTGAGCCGCTCCGAATTTTCCTCAACGCGTTCAGAAATGCTGTCCAGCCTGGCTTGTCTGTTGTTTTCTAGATCGGCAGCATTCTGTTGCTGTTGTTTAAACGCATACTCCATTTCTTCCAAACGGCCACTCAAAATACGAATGTCTTCATTTAATTCTTCAAGCTCAGCCCGCAAACCGGCAGACTGTTTTCTTAACTCCTGACTGTAGGTTTCAAACTCAGATTTGAGCTGCTCCCTATGCTGGCGCTGCTGAACGTCCCGCATTTCCATCTCGGTAAGGCGAGTATCGATGGTGTTGACATCGGATGGGGTAACACATCCGATGAGCGACATCAAGCCGGACAATACAACACTGATAAAGATCACATTTCTCATGGGTGTTCTTTTCATAGCCATTCGGCCTGGCTTTGGAATTCGGGTTGGATTAAAACAGTGGCCCGCGTATCGGACGAGCGTCACCCCATAAACAGCAAGCGCAAAATGCCCATGCGCTTGCTGTTTATCATGCTTTTTTCCTGTTGGTACCATCACCGGATAGGATCTGCCTTCTGGCAGATACCCATTTAAGCGATACCGCTACCACTACTAATTTACCACAAAGTGATCCCGCCGGTTCTTCGCCCAGCATTCCTCAGTTTGCTCCATGCAAAGCGGGCGCTCCTCACCATAGCTAACCGTCGTCAGGCGTGAGGCTGATATACCAAGATCCACTAGAAATGCTTTGGCACTGTCTGCCCGTCTGTCCCCTAGCGCAAGGTTGTATTCATTGGTGCCCCGATCATCACAATGGCCTTCGATGGTGACGGTGGCATTGGGATTTTCTCGCAGCCAGGCCGCATGGCGCATCAGCGTATCCTGCGCCATCGGTGTCAGGGTCGATTTGTCAAACTCAAAATAAATATCGTTCTGTGAGACATTCCAGCCTGCAGGTGGTTTCTCTACGGGTGTTGGGGCCGGTTCTTCTTTCACAGGAGCCGGTTCGGGTGCGGGCGCTTTAGCCTGAGTCACTGCTTTCTTTTGACAGCCAACGGTGAACAGCAACCCGGGGATTACCAATAACAGGGCAATTATCAACCAAGACTTCTTTTGCATTTTTCTCCTCCTTTCACATTCAAACATCACTTAATTATTTTGATGATTCCGAGACCACTTGGGGTTCGTCTGCTCACCGGCCAGTA
>JASFNW010000186.1:0-8961 GCA_050116835.1 Desulfobacterales bacterium | reverse complement strand
AGCTGCGACTGGCCGAGCCATATATGATCGCCTATGAACGCGTGGCGTCGACGATCAACATTTTTCTGCGCCTCGAAACCAACACCGGCCTTGTGGGATATGGTTGTGCCGCACCGGATAAACAGGTGACCGGTGAAACGCCTAAGACGGTGGTTAACATTTGGGGCGATACGATTGAACCGGTCTTAAGACAGTCGGATCCGCTGCGACTTGCCCTGATCATTGAAAAGCTTGCGCCGATCTTACCCGTCCATCCATCTGCGGTGGCCATGGTGGATATGGCCTTGCACGATATCCTGGGAAAAGCTTGCCGGATGCCGGTCTACAAGCTGCTGGGCGGTTTTCGCACCCGCATTAAGACCTGCGTCACCATCGGTATCATGCCCCTGACCGAGACGATTGCGCGGGCCGGTGAATGGATTAAAAAAGGCTTCAGGTCCCTGAAAATCAAAGGCGGGCAAGATGTTGAAGACGACATCGAAAAAGTCCTAAAACTCCGCGAAAAAGTGGGGGCAAAAATAGAGCTGCGTTTCGATGCCAACCAGGGATATACCGAAGAACAGGCCCTGCGTTTTGTCGATGCCACCCGTCCGGCCCGGCTCGAATTGATCGAACAGCCGACCGCCCGGGCGGATCTTGATCTTCTGGGTAAAATCACCGATGCTGTGCCCATACCGGTGATGGCCGATGAGAGTATTATGAACCTGCGCGATGTCTTTCGTTTGGCCCGCAAGGAGCTGGTGGACATGGTCAATATAAAATTGATGAAAGTCGGCGGTATTGCCGAGGCCATGAGGATAAATGCGGTTGCCCGCGCCGCCAACCTCGAAGCGATGGTTGGATGTATGGACGAATCGGCGCTGGGAATCGCGGCCGGTTTGCACTTTGCATTGGCGCGACCCAATGTGTTGTATGCTGATTTGGACGGTCATCTGGATCTGTTCGGTGATCCGGCTGAAGGCGCTGTTATTCTAAAAAACGGGATTCTTTACCCAACATCTAAACCCGGCCTGGGAGTTGAATTAAAATGAAAGCTGAAATGCGACTCAAGAATTTTTCGATGAAAGAAGTGCAATCCGTATTGACCGTGTTGTGGAACCTGCTGCAGATTTGTGCGGGCAGCGTTGTTTGCGCGCTGGCCATAAAGGGGATTCTGGTCCCCAAACAATTTCTGGCCGGTGGCGTGACCGGACTGTCCCTCCTCGGTCATTACGTTTTTCCGTCCCTGCCGATTGGATTTATTTATTTTTTGCTGAATATACCCCTGTTTGTCGTCGGCTGGATGTTTGTGGGTCACCGTTTCTTCTGGTACAGCCTGGCGGGAATGCTGGTTTTCTCGTCGGTGATGTTCTGGTCTTTTCCGGTTTTTCCGGTTGAAGACATGTTCCTGAATGCGTTGGCAGCCGGTATCGTCACGGGAATTGGATCGGGCATGATACTGCGATCGCTGGGCTCCGCCGGTGGCCTGGATATTTTGTCGATTATTTTATTCAAGCGTTTTTCCATCCGGCCGGGCACTACCGTGATGATCTTTCACGCCATATTGCTGCTGGTGGCGCTTTACCGCATACCGATGGAGCGTGTGTTATACACGCTGATTTACTTCTTTATTAACGCCTACTTTGTTAATCTGGTGGTCATCGGGCTCAGCCAGCGTAAAGCCATAATGATCATTTCCCCCCACTGGAAAGCGATTTCCCAACAAATAAAGGAAAAACTCCAAAGAGGCGTAACGATCGTGGAGGGTAAAGGCGGGTACTCCGGGCAGCAATTGTACATACTGTATTCCGTCGTCACACTCACGGAGCTGTCCCGCTTTAAGGAAATGGTTCGCAAGATCGACCCCAATGCTTTTGTCGTGGTGACCGAAACCCTGGAGGTCATGGGCAAACGTATCGGAAACCAGCCGCACTGGTAATGGATGCCGTTTAAAGTCGACACTTTTTTGATATCCTGTATTGATTATGAAAAATACGAAACAGACATTCAAAATCGTTTTCGTATTTTTGTTGATTCTTTTTAGCGCAAACGGTTTCGCAGAAAAAGCACCTTCAAGCAATGATCTGCGGGTGGCCGGCTGGGTGGAATATGTCAGCCTTTTCCCCGGAAATCTTAAGGTCAAGGCCAAGCTTGACACCGGCGCCAGGAATTCATCCCTCAATGCAAACCACATTGAGGAATTTGAACGTGACGGGGCAACGTGGGTGCGCTTCAAATTGAAAAACTGGAAGGGGCGTAGCGAAAGTTTTGAGGCCAGGATAGCGCGCATGGCCAAAATAAAGCAGCATGACAACGAGTCTGCGACCCGTCCTGTTATTCGCCTCGGAATTTGCCTGGGTGACGTTTACAAGAAAGTTGAAGTCAATCTGGAAGACCGCAGCAAATTCAATTACCAGATGCTCATCGGGCGCAGTTATCTTAAAGATTCATTTTTGGTAAATGCATCGGCGACCTTTACCATGGAGCCCACCTGCCAGGGTCATATCGATCGATGAACCGCAAACATCTCATCTACCTGACATCGGTTTTGATTCTTATCGGGCTGTCCGTGTTTTTATACAAAGTCGTTGTGCTGGGGTTTCCTCTCGTCGCCAAGGCGCGATCCGTTATCTGGCATATCGAGGCGCACCTGAATCTTGTCGCCGAACAAAAACCCGTCAAAGTATTTATGAACCTTCCTCGCAATTCCCGCCGGTTTGCCATTATCAATGAAAACTTTATCTCCCGCGGTTACGGTGTCAACGTTGTCGCCGAGGACGGCAGGCGCAAGGTTCACTGGTCGATCCGCAAGGCGCGTGGCGTTCAAAATCTTTATTACCGGGCTTCGGTTCGGCGAATGGATAGAGACATAATCGCCCAGCGCCCCGAAAAAGGCGATCCTCAGAAGCCCGAATTCAAAGATGCGTATCGCGAAGCCTCTGAAGCACTTGTTTCAGAAGCGCGTGAAAAATCTGCCGATGTCGAGGGCATTGTTTTGGAACTGATGCGCCGTCTCAACAATCCCCAGGCGGATGATAACGTCATATTGTTGCTGGGTAAAAACGCCCC
The DNA here is from genome assembly GCA_050116835.1 of Desulfobacterales bacterium. GTDB lineage: Bacteria > Desulfobacterota > Desulfobacteria > Desulfobacterales > JAHEIW01 > JAHEIW01. Next base: position 5,913 of record JASFNW010000186.1, on the reverse strand, counting down.
GGCTCAGAAAAGAGTTGATTTGACAGTCCAGCTACTGGCCGTGGCCGGCATCCATGCGCGCAGCGTCCACGGCATCCGGCTTGAGGACCAGAAACGCAATGTGCCGTTTGTTCACTGGCTGGAGATCTATGATCAAAAACAATGGATATCCTTTGATCCGGTCAGCGCCAAGCGTGGCATTCCGGAGGATTACCTGGCCTGGTGGCGAGGCATGGAACCGCTCGTGCTTTCTCAGGGCGCAAAGAATGTCGTCGTAAACCTTTCGGTGGCCCGCAGTGAGGAAGCTGCAGTAAAGGCGGCTCTGGAAACCGGTGAGCCGAAGAAACCCTTTTTGCTCGAATTTTCACTCTTCAGCCTGCCCATCGAGACCCAGGCCGTCTATCACGTGATCTTGATGGTACCGGTCGGTGTTTTCCTGCTGGTTATTCTGCGCAATGTCATCGGTATCCGAACCTTCGGTACATTTATGCCGGTTCTGATTGCCCTGGCGTTTCGCGAAACACAACTTTTATGGGGCGTGATTTTATTTACCACCCTGATTGCTTTGGGTCTTGCCATTCGCTTATATCTGGCCCACCTGAAGCTACTGGTGGTGCCCCGCCTGGCGGCCATTCTAATTGTCGTGATCTGGCTGATGGCCATCTTCAGCATTTTGACGCATAAACTCGGTCTGGAGCGGGGACTATCGGTGGCGCTATTTCCCATGGTGATTATGACGATGACCATTGAACGAATGTCCATTGGCTGGGAGGAGCTGGGTGCCTATCAAACCCTAAAGCAGGGTACATGGTCAATTGCGGCAGCCGCGTTTGTTTATCCGGTGATGGCCATCAGGACCCTGGAGCACCTGGTCTTTGTTTTTCCGGAGCTTTTGCTGATCCTGCTGGCCGCAACCATCTGGCTGGGCCGTTATTCGGGTCTCAGGTTACTGGAGCTGCCGCGCTTTAAATCGCTGGCAAGCATAAAATCCGATGTTTAGCTTAAAAAAGCAACTTGCTGAAATGGGTGTGCTGGGAATCAACCGGCGCAATACCGAATATACCCTTAAATACAATTCGCGCGATCGCTATCCACTGGTGGATGACAAGCTGCAAACCAAAGAGCTTGCTTTGAACGCCGGTATTGCCGTACCGGAGCTCTACGGCGTTATTGAAACCGAATATCAGGTTCGTCACTTTACCGAGATGGTTGAGCCTTATGAAGATTTTGCATTGAAACCCGCCAGGGGAGCAGGCGGAAACGGCATACTGGTTGTGACCGGGCGCGTTAAGGATATGTACCGCGAGGTCGATGGCTCGCTGGTGACCCGGCAAGAAGTCGGTTATCACTTGTCTAATATTATCGGCGGCATTTACAGCCTAGGCGGTCAGCCGGACAAAGCCCTGATCGAATACCGGGTGCAGTTCGACTCGGTGTTTGAAGCCATCAGCTATCAGGGGGTGCCCGATATCCGGGTTATTGTCTTTCTGGGGGTGCCGGTCATGTCCATGGTGCGCTTGCCGACGCGCATGTCGGGCGGTAAGGCCAACCTGCACCAGGGGGCCATTGGTGCAGGAATCGATTTGGCGAGCGGCACGACCCTTACGGCGGTCTGGCGCGACACCATTGTCAGCGAACACCCGGATACGGGCAACCCGGTCACCGGTATCACAATTCCCAACTGGGAAAAATTGCTGAAAATCGCCGCACAGTGTAACGAACTCACCGGATTGGGGTATATAGGCGTGGATCTGGTTCTGGATAAAGACAAGGGACCTTTGATTTTAGAAATTAACGCCCGTCCGGGCTTGAACATCCAGATTGCCAACCGGGCCGGCCTTTTGCCGAGATTGAGGCGGGTCGAGCAACACGCTAAAGATTTAACACAAATTGAAGATCGCCTCACCTTTTTCAGGCAGTATTTTGCAGCATGATTTACCTTACTTGAGCACAGGCCGATCTTAATCATCTTGGGTCGATTCGATAAGCGATAGGTAATCGTTTGGCCCGATACACGAAGGAGTAAATGCTGTGGGGAATAATACAAAATGGGTTTTTTTATTCTGCATCTTGTTTTTGGCTCTAACCCTGCTGAAGGATCCGGGTCTGGCCGACGACAGGGCCCGGGATCGAAGCACATTAAAAGGGATTCAAGGGGTGGTCGTGATCGTTCATGCGGTCGCGCCGGAGTGGCAGGCTGAACTGGCAAAAGTGGGGTTGTCGGAAAACGCCCTGCAATCCGCCATCGAACACCAGCTGCAAAAGGCCGGCATTCAGGTCTTCGCCGAAGAGGCTTCGCGTCGATCTGAATTTGAGGGTATTTTGAACGTCAGATTGAGTTTTGCGGATCCGGAACCCGCTAAAAAACAATTTCCAGCGCTTGATCGAAAGGAAGACATCATTGAAAAGGTCGATTTGAAAAAGCCATATGTGTATGCCGTCCGGCTCAACCTCCGCCAGCTGGTTTCACTGAAGCGCGATCCGTCTGCCGAGGCCTTTTCGATTACCTGGCAAACCGAATCGGTGGGGATGCGGCGCTTGTCACTCCTTAAGGAACGTATCAATAGCCTGGTTGATGTATTTATCGAGGCCTACACGTCTGAGAACCCAAATTCAGTAAACAGGTGAGCATGATCGCGTCGGAAAATACCACCGAGAAACTTGAGCGCGAGGAAGCTGCCATTAGCAAAGTTTTAAACGCTGATGGCACCCAGCTGACGGTTACCGTTCCCATGATCCAGCCGCCGATTCATGTGGCGGTGTGGCGGGTGGATGTCGGGCGGGTCCCGCACCGCCAAAACGCCTTATGGACCTCAGCAGATTTCCGTTGACGGCAAACAGCAAGAACGGATAAAACAACAATTACACCAGTACTATCAGGAAATCATTGGAAAAATTCAAGACGCCACTGAAGTTCTGGTTCTGGGTCCGGGAGCAGCAAAAGCGGAACTCAAAAAAGAGATTGAAAAATCCAGGGAAATCGGGGCAAAAAAGATCACAGTGCAAGCGGCAGATAAAATGACCGAAAAACAAATTGCCGCCAAGGTCCGCAATTATTTTGCCAAGGCATCGTAAACACGGAAGCTGCCCTATCATACAATTGATGACCGCAAAAAAATACTTTTAATCGGAGTCTGTAATGCTGAATTTTTTATTCAAAAAAGAGCGTCAGCTCGAATCGCTGATTTACAGTTATCTTGAAAACCTTGGCAAGATTCAGAACCATTTTGTCAAAGCCATGAACACCTATCTCAAAAGCGGCGTCAGTGACGATTTTTGTTTTCTGATGGATCAGACCCATAAATATGAATCCAGAGCCGATGATCTGCGCGATGAAATCAACGAGTTGATGTACAGCCGGGCTCTGATCCCTGAATCACGCGAAGACATTATGGACCTGCTGGAAAGAGTCGATGCGATTCCACGATCGTTCGAACAGGCGTTAAACCTTATCCGTACCGAAAAAATCACGTTTCCCGAATTTCTGGTGCTTGACATTCAGGGACTCGTGCGGCTTTCGATGGAAAGCTGCGATCTGATGGCCAAACAGATCGATGTCATGATTAAAAAGAAGGCGGGCATCCGGGCCTTGGTGTCGACCATTGATCAAAATGAAAGCCACTGCGATCACATCGAGCGACGAATTATCACCCGGCTGTTCGAATCCGATCTGGATACATTGCGCAAACTGCAATTGAAGGAACTGGTCATTGTGCTCGGTGAAATATCCGATCAAACCGATCGGGTTTCAAAGCGGATCAATATCATGACCCTGAAAAGGCGGGTATGATGCTGTCATTGCTGGGAAGCGTTTTTCTGGGGTGGTCATTGGGCGCCAACGACGCGTCGAACGCCTTTGGCGCGGCCGTATCCTCGCGCATGATCCAGTTTCGAACGGCCGCAGTGCTGGCTTCCATTTTTGTCGTTGCGGGCGCGCTGCTGGAGGGCCGGGCCGGAATCGAGACCCTGCAGGGCCTGACGCAGTTGTCTTTACAAAAGGCCGTTATTTCATCAGTTGCCGCTGCGATCACGGTGGCCATCATGACGGTGTTGGGACTTCCGGTTTCAACCTCACAGGCAGCCGTCGGCGCTATTTTGGGCGTTGGATTTTTAAATCACCAGGTCAATATTGAAGGTCTGGGGAAGGTGGTCGCCTGCTGGTTCGGCACACCGGTGGGCGGATTGTTGATCGCGATGATCGCCTATAAAATCCTGGCGGTTTTATACAACAGCAGTAAAATCGATCTGTTCAAATCCGATATTTTGCTGCGTATCTCATTGATCCTCGCCGGCTCCTATGCGGCCTATGCCCTGGGAGCGAACAATGTTGCCAACGTGACCGCCGTTTTTGTGGGCGCCGGGAAATTGAGTGTCTTCTCAGCCGCCCTGGTCGGTGGCCTGAGCATCGCCTTCGGCATTCTGACGTTCAGCCGCCGCGTGATGGAAACCGTCGGTAAAAAACTGGTGCACCTGGACCCGTTTTCTGCACTGGTGGTTGTTTTAGCCGAAGCCGTCACCGTGCATATTTATACGGTCGTGGGCGTTCCCGTTTCAACCTCCCAGGCGGTGATCGGGGCCGTGCTGGGAGTGGGTCTGGTCAAGGGGATGAGCACGGTCAGCAAACGCACTCTGGTCAACATTTTGATCGGCTGGTTTTTAACCCCGGCCATTGCCTGCTTTATTTCCGTATCCTTATATGTTGCGGCCAATCTGAAGTACCTGCCGGGATAGATTCACGCCTGGGCTGAATGCGACAGGCGCACCGTATCCTTCACCAAGCGCCGGGCCGGACCCGACGTCAAATGCAAAACGGTATTTACAGGAAACAGACATGAGCGATAAAAATATCTACCTGCCCGTGATCGAAAAGTTCTTTGAGTACGACATGCAAGCCGCCGGCCGTATTTTCGAGAGCCTGCCGGAAGAGGAGGTCGCCGCCGTCTTTCAATCACTGCCGCCGGCTCTGGCGGTGCGTGTGCTTAAACACCTGCAGATAAGCTTTGCGGCTTCTGTTTTAAAGGATGCCGATGATGTGTTTATGCACGCCATCGTTTCAAGCCTCGATCCCCAATTGGCCGCTTCGATCCTGATGCACCTGCCCGCCGATGCCCGTGAGCGTTTGACCCGGCAAGTCAGCGGCAAGCTGAGGGATCAGATCCGGGAGGCCCTGGAATACCCTGAAGACAGTGTCGGCCGCATCATGACCACCGATTTTTTAACATTCGATAAGGCGATGTCGGCCCAGGAGGCCATTGACAAAATACGCCAGCTGGCCAAAAAACGGTATCCACTGTCATATGCCTATGTGACCGACAGTGAGAACCGTCTGGCCGGTGTGCTGAACATGCGCGATTTAATGATTGCATCCCCGGACAAGTCTCTTGCGGACATCATGCATCCGGACGTTTTCACCGTGCATTGCTTTATGGACCGGCAGGAAGTTGCCAATGAGCTGTCGCGGCGAAAATATTTTGCCGTGCCGGTGGTCGACAGCGAAAATCATATGCTCGGCATCATCAAGGCTGAACGGCTCATCCAGGGCGTGCAGGATGATGTTACCAAAGATATTCAGCGCATGTTCGGTGTGGGCAGCGACGAGCGCGTTTTTTCAACCCTGTTTTTTTCGCTTAGAAAGCGGCTGCCGTGGCTTTACGTCAATCTTGCCACGGCCTTTTTAGCGGCCGCCGTTGTGGCGATGTTCGAGGGCATCATTGCCAAATTGACCGTTTTAGCGGTTTTTCTGCCGGTTGTGGCGGGCCAGGGTGGCAATGCCGGGGCGCAGTCTCTGGCGGTGGTCATGCGCGGCATTGTCATGCGGGAAATACCGAAGGACAAAATTTCCGGACTGATTCTCAAAGAGGGCAAGCTCGGCGCCATCAACGGTGCGCTGGTCGGCGTCGTTACGGCGCTGGTCGCCTGGCTGTGGAACGGAAA
>JASFNW010000185.1:0-9015 GCA_050116835.1 Desulfobacterales bacterium | reverse complement strand
GTCGGCTATGAAGATAAATTCCAAATTCAGAATTTAATGTTTTGGATTTTGTTCTGATATATGAAATCTTGATTCAATTTGATTGAGAAGTGAAATCCATAAGAATTGAGGCAAAAGGAGTCTCAAATTTGGATTGATAATCTCCTTTCTTTTGGCCTCGCGTTCGATAGAGGCGACGGTTACAAAGTATTATACGTCCTTTTCAGATGTCTCTCCTGAAACCTGGAATTTACGCATGAACTTCCGATCAATATAATCTTTGAGAAAAAATATCAACCGGCCTTTCCAGACCCAGTTTCCACGGTAAAAAATTCCGGTACCGTTGCCCAGATTGTAAATTAAAAGATAGGTATCCTGCGGTTCAAAGGCTTCTAAATCTCTTCCTTCTAATTCAGCCAGCAAATTCGCATACAGCACTGGATTTTGTCGTACGGCATATACCCCCACCTTATCCAGCGGTTGGGGCTCAAAACTGATGCAATCGCCGCCACCAAAGATGTTGGGATAGGCCACACTTTGCAAAAAAGAATTGACCAGCAGGCCGCCATCGCTGCCGGTCGGTAATCCGGAATCCCTGAAGAGATGCGAGGGTTCGATTCCCCAGGCCAGAAGTGCCATGTCAAAATTCACTTTGCGCTGATCTTCCAGGATGGCAACGCCATCTTTCAGACGATTGACATGGGCGCCTTCAATGATGTCGATGCTGCGTGCCGTCAGGGACTCTCTGGCATAGCGCTGTGCTTTGAGCGGCATGGAAGCCAAAAAGTTGCGGCCGCCACAGACGGTAATCGCAGCCGCTGTCCCGGTCTGTTGAACCAACCGCCAAAGATTGCCGGTGAGTTCCAGAGCAGCAGCGCCGCCTCCGACCACGACCAGCTTTGGGGTCCGGGTGCCCAATCCAGCCTGGACAATCTGTCGTGCTTTAATCAGGTTTTCAATCGGTTTAACGGGAAAAATGTGTTCACCGACAACCCGGGCATCATCTGCAGACACAGCGCTGCCGGTATTGCAGGAAACCACATCGTATGGGATCTCATTGCCGGAATTCAGATATGAAATCTTTCGATCCGCATCAATACGAACGACGGTATCCTGGATAAAGGCAGCTCCCCGATCTTCTACCATTTTTTTAATGTTAAACCGCACGTCCTGCGGCCGGTATATGCCCCCCAGCAACCCCGGGCCCATTCCTGAGTAATAATGATGGGCCGACGGGCCAATCAGGGTTACCCGATGACCGCGCGCAATATAATCGCTCAAATTGGCCATGACAGTCATGTGGGCATGACCGCCTCCGACCAGCACCAGATGTTTTCCCATGGTTTCTCCTGCCAAGTGTTAAAAAAGGTCAACCTAATCCAGGCGTTTGCGAAAGCGACTGACCGCCGCCGGAAAGACCAGCAGGCCTAAAATCGCCAGGCCTGAAAACTGGGGCCATAGCATATCAAGCCCTGTACCTTTTAGAAAAATTCCCCTTACGATTACCAGAAAATATTGCAATGGATTTAAATACGTGAACCATTGAACCAACGTCGGCATATTGGCAATCGGAAACACAAAACCGCTTAACATAAAAAAGGGCATGATAAAAAAGAAATTTGTCATCATGGCCTGCTGCTGGGTTTTGGAAATCGTGGATATAAACAGTCCGATGCCGAGGGTGGAGATCAAAAAAATAAAGGTGGCAGCGAGCAACAAAAAAGCATTGCCAACCATCGGGATTCTAAACCACAAGATGGCAAAGATAATCACCGCTACCATTTGGGCCTGGGAAATAATAATAAACGGAATGGTTTTGCCCAGAATAAGCTCCAGGGGCTTTAGCGGCGTGACTATGAGCTGTTCCATGGTACCGGATTCCCTTTCGCGCACAATCGCCATAGAGGTAAACAGCAGAGAGAGCAACATGACCAGAAATGCAACGATACCCGGCACATAAAAATACTGGCTGTCAAGGTTCGGATTGTACCATGTGCGTATACGGCCATCTATTTCTCCGTAGTCTATTCGTCTGGCATAAAGCTCTCTGATCAGCTGGCTATTGAAGTTGTCCAGCAATGCCATGGCGTAGGAAATTCTGATGGAAGCCATATTGCTCATACTGCCGTCGGCCAGGATCTGGATTTCAGCGGTCTTTCTCTTGCGAATTTGTGAGCTGAGATCCGGCGGAATAACAAACCCCAGATCGATTGCACGCCTTAACAGCAACCGATCCAGGTCTGCGGTATGCGCCGGATAGTGGGTGATCCGAAAGGTTTTGTTGCCGTCGATGGCATCGATTAACCTGCGGCTTTCCGGTGTACGGGATTGATCGATGAGCCCCACACGGATGTCGCGTACATCGGTGGTGACCACGTAGCCAAAAACAATCAGCTGCACCAGGGGGGCGATGATCAGAAGCGGCCTGTTTTTCTTGTCTCTGAAGAGCTGAATAAATTCTTTTCTGATCAGCTCGCGGATTCTCAACCCGTTCATCTCACAATCCCTCTCTTTTTAAAATTCTCATATTGACGGTAACCAAAAATAAAAACATCAGTAAAAGAATCAGATAGCTGGGCCACAAATAAGAAAGGTTTAAATGTCGCAAATAGAGACCGTTTAGGATATCGATATAGTAAGTGGCCGGGATGATATAAGTGACCAATTTTAGAATTTCAGGCATATTTTCCCTCGGAAAAACAAAGTTGGAAAGTAAAAGAGACGGTAGATAGGTTACCAGTATCGCCATCTGGTTGGCCACCAGTTGTGACTTGGTAAGCGTTGAAATTAATAGCCCGACACCCAGCGCCACCCCCAGATAGACACAGGACGCCATGATCATCAGCCAGAAACTGGACTTCATGACCACACCAAACAAGACTTGGCCCATTAAAATCGCCACCAGCACGTCGACCAGCGCAATAAAAAAATAGGGCAGGGCTTTACCCGTTAGAAATTCAACCGCCTGCACCGGTAGCGACCGGATGGTCTCCATGGTTCCATTTTCATACTCCCGCGCGACGACCAGTGAGGTCAGCAGGGCGCCAACGATCATGATAATCAGTGCAATGATCCCGGGAACGATAAAATTGCGGCTTTCTAAATCTTCGTTGAACCAGACCCGGATGCGACCTTCCACGGGGGGCTCTATTTTTTCCATACCCTGACGATTGAGAAAATCAACCAGCAGGTTCTGATTGGTCTGAGAAATAAACGCTGTAATATAAGCCCGGGTGCTGCCCGCAAAGTTCGGATCACTGCCGTCAATGATGACCTGCAGCGGACTTTTGCGATCAGACTTTAAGTCTGCGGTCCAGCCGGGCGGAATCACGATGGCTAAAATGGCCTTGTTACGATCAATGGCCTCAATGGCAGCGGAACTTTTCGCAAGCTGATCTATGATCTTAAAATAGACCGAAGCGTTCAGTTTGCGAACAAAATCTCTGCTTGCGGGGGTATTATCATGATCGACCACCACGGTCCGTATATTTTCCACATCCAGACTGAGTGCGTAACCGAAGAGTAAAATGAGAAGCAGGGGAATAAAAAACGCCAGGTAAAGGCTACGAAAGTCCCGGATAAGGTGAAAATATTCCTTGCGGGCGATGGCCTTGATATTTCTCAGTCTCACGGTTTCCTCCGGGCCATCAATTTGACGAAGGCGGCGTTTAAATCGGCATCCGGCTGTTCCGGCAGCACACTGCGGATAATTTCAGGCGGACGACCGCTGGCGACAATCTTACCTTCATTGATCATCACCACCCGATCACAGTGCCGGGCCTCATCCATATAATGGGTGGTTACAAAAACGGTGACACCCTCTGAAGTGAGCTGCCCGATGAACGCCCAAAAATGACGTCGCGTAATCGGGTCCACACCGGAGGTGGGTTCATCCAGAAACAATAACTTCGGCCTGTGCAAAAGGGCGCAACCCAAGGCAAGGCGCTGCCGCCAACCCGGCGGCAACTCACGTGTCAGTCGTTCGCGCACATGTGTCAGGCGCGTGACTTCCAGAATTTCTTCGGTGCGCTCCTTCCAAGAATGTGGGGGAACATTGTAAATACCCAGATAAAACCGGATGTTTTCAAAAGGTGTCATGTCCAGGTATAAAGAAAACTTCTGTGACATATAACCGATCGTGTGTTTGATTTTCTCGGCCTCGGAGAAAATATCATATCCGGCCACGCGGCCGCGGCCGCTGCTCGGAGAGATGATGCCGCAGAGCATGCGGATGGTAGTGGATTTGCCGGCTCCGTTCGGTCCTAAAAATCCAAAGATTTCTCCGCTTCGCACGGAAAAGGAAATCCGATCTACCGCCACAAATTGACCGTATCGTTTTTCCAGATCTAAAACATTGACCGCTTCAGGATCCAAAACCGTCCCCAGTCATGACATTATCGCTCGCCTGGATGCGGTGAATCATGGCTTCTTCGAGATCGGAAAAATCGGCCTGAATTTCATGAGGGGCTGCAATGTCAAGAATGCGTGCATTGTGCATCAGGATCAACTGATCACATTTTTCACCTTCATCCAGATAGGCGGTGGAAACGAGAATAGTCATCCCGTCTCGCTTCATCTCAGCCAATATGTCCCAGAATTCCTGGCGCGATACAGGATCGACGCCATTGGTCGGTTCATCCAGAATCAGCGCTTTGGGCTGGTGCACGAGTACACACGCCAGACCCAACTTCTGTTTCATCCCGCCCGACAGATCGCCGGCTTTGCGATCGACAAAAGGCAAAAGGTTGGAAAAACCGAGGTAATAATCCCGGCGTCTTGTCCGCTCGGAGCCGGTGATATGATAAATGTCCATGAAAAAATCGAGGTTTTCAGCAACCGTCAAATCCTGATACAGACCAAAGCGTTGCGGCATATAGCCGATGGCTTCCTTCACGCTGGATTTCTGGTTGACGACATCATGGCCGTCAACCAAAATATTTCCGGATGTCGGGCGTACCATCGTGGCAATCATTCTCAGCAGGGTGGTTTTGCCGGCACCATCTGATCCCACCAGCCCGCTGATCGTTCCCGTTTCAATCTCAAATGTGACGGCGGAAACGGCGGTTATGGCGCCAAAGTTCCTGGATACATCCCGCACCTCGATGAGCGACGGTCTGCGGAGATGCGCGGTATCATCAGCCGTGGTCCGATTATTTAAACCATGCATCGGCAGGCATCCCGGTTTTGAGTTCGAGATTCGGATTGGCGATCGTAATTTTGACCAGGTAAACGAGCTTCACGCGCTCTTTATGAGTTTGAATAATTTTGGGAGTGAATTCGCCCTCCGGCGAAATGTAGGTCACCGTCCCGGAATAGATCTTGGATGGAAATGTGTCGATCTTCACTTCCACCTCCTGACCGGGTTTTACTTTTCCGATTTCAGTTTCGCCCACAAAAACTTTCAGATCCACTTTTGACAAATCGGCCAATGAGATCACCTCCCGGCCGGGCGAAACGACCTCGCCGGGCTCTACGTTGCGGCTAACTAAAATACCGTTAAACGGCGCTCTTAATTCGGTATGTTTCAACTGGATCTTTGCCAGTTCCAGCGCTGCCTGTGCGAAAAGCACCTGAGCTTTAGCCGCTTTTACCTCCTGTTCGGCAACCTCGATTTTTTTTAAATTGTCCTTGGCCTGTTTGAGCGCAGCCCGGCCCTCTTCCAGTTTGGCCCGAGCGGCTGCGATGGATTCTTTGCGATATCCTTCTTGGCGAAGTTCATAGGCTTTCTTGGCGCGCTCATATTCCTTTAAGGCGTTTTCATATTTCAGATCCGTGGTGTCTTTATCGTTTTCCGCGATAATTTTTCGCTCATAAAGCCGGTCGAATCGGATTTTATCCTTGCGCGCCTCTTCGAGGGCAAATTGCGCCTGCTCATAAGCGTAACGGGCCTGGTCCACCTCCTGAACACGATAACCGGCTTCCCGTTCGGCCAGCTGGGATTGCAGCGCCTGAACCGAAGCCTGGACTCTTTCAACTTCTGCCGGAAGCACGTTGCGATTGAGTTCCAAAAGCGTTTCCAGCTGTTTTAATTTCTCCCGGGATCGCATCAAATCAGACCGGGCTTGATCCCGGTGCGCCACGAATTCATCCTGCTCGAGCACAGCGAGCACCTGATTTTTTTTAGCCGCCTGCCCCTCGTCAAAAAAAACGTCGCTTACCCGGCCGCCGACCTGGAAAGCGAGATCGGACTGGGTGGCTTCGATTGTGCCCGAATAATACAGTTCGGCACTGCGTTCTTTTCGCTGTCCCCAGTAGACCAGACTTCCCACCCCTGTGATCAGAATTAGAAAAACAGCTAAAATCAACCGTTTCTTCAATTCAACCTCCGTTCTGGTGAAGAAAAATGCATATCACTTTTCGGCTGCAATATTCAAGCTGGAATATCGTCGCAAAATAAGATACACATTTATTCTCGGAGACGCTTAGCAGATTTGCAGGATTTCTATGATCGGACATCGACAGAAAAGGCTACGAAAGAACCTCGCCGTCCGCGCCCAGGTCATTCTGGCCATACGTAAATTTTTTATTGAACATGATTACCTGGAAATTGAAACCCCGATCCGGATACCGGCTCCTGCGCCGGAGGCCCATATTGATGCGGCTGAATCCGGGGCCTGGTTTCTGCAGACTTCGCCGGAACTCAGCATGAAACGGCTGCTGGCTGCCGGATTTCCGCGCATATTTCAGATCTGCAAGTGTTTTCGTCAGGCAGAAAGGGGACGTTTGCACCTACCGGAAATGACCCTGCTGGAATGGTATCGAACAGACAGCAATTATCAGGATCTGATGGATGAATGTGAGACGTTGATCAATAGTGTCGCCCGCCAGATGGGAACAACCGCCATCCTGGCCTATCAGGGGCTTCAAATCAAACTGGCGCCTCCCTGGCCGAGGATATCGGTCAAGAGCGCATTTGAAAAATACGGCTCCATCACGCTGGAAGCCGCCCTGCAAAAAGATCAATTTGATGGGATCATGGCGGATGAGATTGAACCCCGGCTGGGCCGCAGTCAACCGGTTTTTTTGGTTGATTACCCGGCTTCCCGCGGTGCGCTGGCAAAATTAAAACCGCAAGATCCCCGTTGTGCGGAGCGGTTTGAGCTTTACATGGCCGGCGTTGAAATATGCAACGCTTTTAGCGAACTAACCGACCCCGAAGAGCAAAAAGCGCGCTTTGAACTCGAAAACGATCTGCGGCGCAAGGCCGGCAAGCCGGTATATCCGATGCCCGAGCGTTTCCTTGCGGCCCTTGGGGACCTGCCGGAAGCGGCCGGCAATGCCCTGGGAATGGATCGTTTGGTCATGCTTTTCGCCGGTGCAAAACACATCGATGATGTGGTGGCCTTTACGCCCGAAGAACTCTGAAGCCAGACGCAATGAGTAAATCCATTGTATCTCTGTGGTGAAATTCTCTTTACATCTCACCATCCACATAGCAAAATGTGAAATATCAGAATACAGGTTACATCAGAGAATGCAACAGAATAGCAACGAACAGCCTGAGCCGGATAACCATGGGGGGAGGCTGGGGACTTTTGCCGGTGTTTTTACACCCAGCATTTTGACCATACTGGGGATCATCCTTTTTCTGCGTCTGGGGTTTGTGGTCGGTCATGCGGGGCTGGGCCGGGCCCTGATCATACTGGCGCTGGCCAACGGCATCTCGGTCCTGACCTCCTTTTCTTTATCTGCCATTGCCACCAATCTGAAAGTTAAAGGCGGTGGGGATTACTATTTGATCTCCCGTACGCTGGGGCTGGAATTCGGCGGCGCCATCGGTATCGTGCTGTTTTTGGCCCAGTCGGTTTCGATCGGATTTTATTGCATCGGCTTTGGTGAAGTTCTTGCACGGGTCCTGTCCCTGCAAAGCGGTTATGCCACCCAGCTCGTCGCCGCCGGGGCGGTGGCTTTTTTGTTTATCTTTGCCTGGCTGGGTGCTGACTGGGCCACGCGTTTCCAGTACGTCGTCATGGCAATACTCATCGCCGCCCTTTTATCGTTTTTCATCGGCGGCATCTCAAAATGGAACAGCGCCCTGCTGACCCGGAACTGGGCCGCACCGGCCGGGGGCTTGAGCTTCTGGGTCATTTTTGCCATCTTTTTCCCGGCGGTTACGGGATTCACCCAGGGGGTCAGTATGTCGGGCGATTTAAAAGATGCCGGCAAAAGCTTGCCCAAAGGGACCTTTATGGCTGTCGGGGTATCGATTGTGGTCTATTTTCTGGCGGCAATTGTTTTCGCCGCCACGCTGTCAACCGATACCCTGATGAACGATTATGATGCCATGAAACAGGTGTCCGCCGCCGCATTTTTTATCGGAGCCGGCGTGATTGCCGCCACCCTGTCATCGGCCATGGCATCCTTTTTAGGCGCGCCCCGCATTTTACAATCCCTCTCATCCGATCGCATCTTTCCGTTTTTTCTGCCGTTTGCTCACGGCGTTGGCCCGGCGAATAATCCCCGCAGAGGGGTTTACCTGTCTGCCGGCATCGCCTTTGCCACCGTTGGCCTGGGAAAATTAAACCTCATTGCACCGGTGGTTTCGATGTTTTTTTTGATCTCATACGGACTTTTAAATTATGCCACCTTTTTCGAGGCTCGCGCCGGCAGCCCGTCATTCCGCCCGCGTTTCCACTGGTACGATCAGCGACTCAGCCTGGCGGGGGCGCTGGCATGTCTGGTGGTGATGCTCGCCATTGATTGGAAGGCCGCGGTGGTGGCCGCAGCCATTTTATTCGGCATCTTCCAGTACCTGAAGCGCACCAGCGGGTCCGCCCGCTGGGCTGACAGCCGGCGCTCCTATCATCTTCAGCGTATTCGGGCCAATCTTCTGGCGGCCGCTCATGAACCCGAGCACCCCCGCGATTGGCGGCCCCAGTTGCTGGTGTTCTCCGACGATGCGCATCGCCGCCGGCGTTTGCTGCAATTTGCAGAATGGCTCGCGAGCGATACGGGCTTCACCACGGTGGTCCGCATTTTGGAGGGTGAAGGCGTCAAAATGCTCAAGCTGCGGGAGTCGGCCGAAAAGGAGCTCAG
>JASFNW010000184.1:0-9085 GCA_050116835.1 Desulfobacterales bacterium | reverse complement strand
GTTCGCCAGATCATAAAAAAAATCTGACAGATAAGGGGATAAAAATGCAATTTACCTGTACGATGTGTGAGGCCGGCGGTGAAATACCGGAAGACGAGCTGGCGCATCCGGTCACCCGAACAACGTGCCGCCATTGTGGTACCATATTGCTCATCGATCCCGACACCGGCAAGGTCGATGCCCACAAGTCGCCCCTCAAAGATGCTTCCACCATAAAAACGCTTGGCGATCGAGCGGCCGATGCCAGCCCATCGGTTCTCCCCAAGCGCCCGCAAGACCGGGCTGCCAGGGATTGGTTGGCGCCGGTGGTCGTCGTCATCGTTGTATTCATTCTCATTTCTGTCGGTGTTTATGTTGCCATCAACCTTGAGATTCTGTAATTCCATATTCTTTGCCGAGCCGGTTATCATTTTGGCTATTCTTTTTGTGATTTTACCGCCTGATGGGCCGCTTTTAAAATTTGTCCGAAAATCAACGGCAGCAGACTAAAACCGATGATCAACATCCAACCGTCCGTTCCGAGATCCACCATATTCAAGACGAGCGCAAGCCCGGGGGCATGCGTACCGATTAACAGCAGACCGACACACAATATAATCGCTACCCAGATGAATGGATTCGTGGTAATCGAATTGCGAATCAGCGAAGTGCCGGGCGCCCGCATGTTGAATACATGCCACAGACGCGCAAACGCCAGAGTGATAAAGGACACCGTAACGGCCCGGTCGGTGTCGGCGCCAAGCCAGCGAAAAGCCAGGGCATAGGCGCTCAGGACACATACTGTGATCAGCACACCATAACCACCGATGGCAAACCAGTGGCTACGGGTCAGGATGGGTTCTTTTGGAGCACGGGGCGGCTGCCGCATACTCAGGGGATCCCCGCCTCCCACAGCCAGCGCCAGGGCCGGAAACACGTCGCCGATCATGTTCAGGTACAAAATCTGCAGCGGCAGCAACGGCAGCGGCCAGCCGGCCAGGATCGCCACAGCCACAATCAGAATTTCTCCGACATTGCCCGACAGCAAGTATAGAATGAATTTGCGAACGTTTTCAAAGATGGTGCGGCCCTGCTGGATGGCCGTGACGATCGTGTTGAAGGCATCGTCTTTTAATATCATATCGGCCGCCTCCTGGGCCACCTGGGTGCCGCGCTGTCCCATGGCAATACCAATATCGGCTTTTTTCAGTGCGGGCGCATCATTTACACCGTCTCCGGTCATGGCCACAACCTGATTCGCTCTCTGGTGCAATTTAATCAGGTTCAGTTTTTGCTCGGGGGTTACGCGCGAGAAAATTTTGGTTTCAAGCAGTTCCCGGCGTCTATTATCGGATAGATCGTCGGAATCCTCTAACCGGTCACCTTCGACGATTTGATTTTCAGCATCTGACAGCAGCCCGGCCTCACGGCCGATACTGCGGGCTGTTTCCGGCTGATCGCCGGTGACCATCACGATATCGATACCGGCCTGCCGACAATCTCCGATGGCACTCGCGACTTTATCGCGCACTGGATCCTGCATGCCGAAAAGGCCGAGAAACACCAAATCTTGGTAAGGATTGGCTTCTTGGCTGTCACAGGTTTTGGTGGCCGCCGCTAAAATTCTCTGCCCGTCTCGGGCAAGTTTGCGGTTTTGCTCCAGCCAGGTCTCCCGCAAATCATCTTCAAGTTTACCCTCACCATCAGCAGACCGAATTTTTGTGCAGGCACTCAGAACAGCTTCCGGAGCTCCTTTTACGGCTATTCGAAAAGAACCGTTTTGCTCGTGAAAAGTTGCCATCATCTTGACCGACCGATCAAAAGCCTCCTCACGAACTTCCGGCAAAGTCTCCAGCAAACGATCGCGTTCCAACTCGATAGTCCGTGCAGCCTCCAGGATGGCTAATTCCATAGGGTCGCCAGCAGCCGCCGCGTCTGCGGATTCCTTCTTCAAACTGGCATTGCTGCACAGAACCCCGGCTTTCAAAATTTCTGCCAGCTGCTCGGCATTGTTGGATTGGACCGGGTCTCTATCCTGAACAAACTTTTTATCACCGTCACTGTCTTTTAGTTCAAATGTAACGATACCCGATCTTTCTGCCCCGACAAGAATTCGGGTCATTGTCATGCTGTTTTGTGTCAGCGTTCCGGTTTTGTCCGTGCAGATAACGGTGGTCGAACCCAGTGTCTCTACGGCCGATAAACGGTTGATCAGCGCATTGTGCCGCAGCATGCGCCACATTCCCCGCGCCAGCGCGATGGTGGCCACTACCGGTAATCCTTCGGGGGCCGCAGCCACCGCCAGGGCAATGGCCGTTTCAATCATCAAGAACAGTTCCTTGCCGGCGACAATGCCGCTGATGATCACCACCCCGGCAATCGACAAGGTCAACCAGACCAGCCGGTACCCCAGACGATTCAGCCTTTTCTCCAGAGGTGTTTCCTCTGCCTCGGCGGCTTCCGATAATGATGCGATGCGTCCGAGTTCGGTATCCATTCCCGTGGCGGTGACCACCCCCAGGCCGGATCCGGCCGCAACGGCTGTGCCCTTAAATAACATATTGCTGCGCTCGGCCAGAGAAGCGTCCGCGTCAATTTTTTCGATTTGCTTTTCGACCGGAACCGATTCGCCGGTCAATGGGGATTCATCCACTTTTAAACGCGAGGCCTCGACCAGACGCATATCGGCCGGCACGATGTCGCCGCCTTCGATTTCAACAATGTCACCCGGGACCAGCTTTTCGGAAGGGGCCAGGTTGTTTTCGGCACCCCGGCGAACTCTCGCGGTAACCCGGCTCATGCGCTGCAAGGCTTCCATGGAACGGGTGGCGCGCAGTTCGGTAAAAAAGCCAAAGGCCACATTGAGGAAAATGGCAATAGCGATTGCGACCCCTTCAAGCCACTGGGCGAAAGCAAAAGAAACAGCGGTCGCCACCGCCAGCAGCAAAATGATCAGGTTCTTGATTTGCCCCACTAATATCGCCCAGGCCGACCGTCGATCTTTAGCATGCAATCGATTGGGCCCGAAGCGGCGACGGCGCGAGCGAATCTCCTTTGAACTGAGACCGTCGTCCGGCGCTACCTGCAAATCACCTGTAACCTCTTCCCAGCTGTAGCTCCAGGGCTTTTGTTCGGGCTTAATTTCTTGATGGGGTCCATTTTCCATTGCAGTTCTCTGGTCGATTGGCTTACAGGCTTCATTTCATTCCGGGGTGTTCGCGCCCCCGCATCTCGATGGCAGACACCCGAGCCAAGGGGCTTGCTTTCCTTTTTCGGCTGGTAAGACAAAAATATTAATTCCTTCAGTTTACCTTGCGAACGCATCGTGTACATACCCTATATCCAGTATACTGCCGTTCTCATGTGTGCATCTCGTATTTAGAGCTGTATCGAAACTCAACTACACTTCCCATTTCCATCCAGATGCGCATTGCGGCCATTTCGTCGCGAAGATTGATGGATCTGAAGGCTTATCCTCAAAAATAAGGTCTCCTTGCGTAATGAGTAAATGATTAACCTAATATACAACCACTTTTTTCTGAGAAATAGTGAAGCTTGCATGATGAACGCCTTGCAATTCTCATCATACTGTAAGCGCGTTTAAGAATAGAAACAGTGCCTATGTATTTGAAGTGCAAACCCATGCCCGCAAGGAGGTTTAAGATGAAAAAGGCAGGTGAAACCGATACTGTGAAAATTCATTACTCCGTAAAATACGACGATGATCAGGTTTTTGAAACTTCTAGAGGAGGCTCACCCCTTCAATTTGAGATCGGAAGCGGAAGCGTTTTACCCCGTCTGGAAAAAGAGGTAATCGGTATGAACGTCGGCGATAAAAAGGCATTTACGCTTTCGCCTGAAGAGCGATACGGCAAAAGTCAACCCGATCTGATAGGAACAGTGAAAAAAAGCAGTTTCCCGGATCATATTACGCCGATCGTCGGGCAGCAGTTGAAGATAGAGCTGCCGAATGGAGAATCCATGCCTGTCACCGTTACAGACATTGAGGATGAAAATGTGACCCTTGACGGGAATCATCCGCTAGCCGGACATACCGTTGAACTGGAAGTCGAAATGATGGAAATAAAATAAACACATGAATACACCGGAAGGCAGCCACCAATCTAAAATTGTCGAATTAATGCAAGACCCGAATTTCTATTCTCCCCCGGTTGATTCCGTCAGTCTGCGCGAAACGCACATCTCCGTTGTTTTTTTGACGGGAGATGTTGTCTACAAGATAAAAAAACCGGTTGATATGAATTTTCTCGATTTTTCCACCCTGGAAAAGCGCCGGCATTTCTGTTACCAGGAAGTCGAATTGAATCGCCGTCTAACCCGCAACGTTTATCTGGATGTTGTGCCCATTACTTTTCAGCAAGACCAATACGATCTGGGTGGCTCCGGGCGGCCCGTTGAATATGCGGTTAAAATGCGGCAGCTGCCACACAGAGCGACAATGATTAAACTTTTACGCCGGGGCGAGTTGGATCGTAAGCGTATTGCTCGACTGGCGCAGGTTTTAAGCCAGTTTTACGAGCGCGCGAAAACCGGTGGGCAAATCGATAGTTGCGGCTCCCAGACCACCATCCGCAAAAATTGTGAAGAAAACTTTATGCAGTTAAAAGAATTTGCGGGAAAAGTGATTAGCTTACAAATGCTTTTATTTGTTCGCAGCACGACCCGCAGTTTTTTAAACAGACGCAAGATGCTATTTAAAAGACGTATCGATAATGGGAAAATTCGCGAATGTCACGGCGACCTGCGAGCCGGTCACATCTATTTTACCAAAGATGGGATTCAAATCATCGACTGTATCGAATTCAATGAGCGCTTTCGCTACAATGATGTGGCGTCCGACCTGGCTTTTCTGGCGATGGATCTCGACTTTGAGGGCTTTTCAACCGAGGGCCAGGATTTGCTAAAATCTTATGTCACCGCTTCCGATGATGCAGATGTATACATCTTGATGAATTTTTACAAAAGTTATCGAGCGCTGGTCCGCGTGAAGGTCAATTGTTTGCGCCTGCGACAAAACGATCTTGGAGAGGCGCAACGCACACAGTTGCTCATGGAAACGCAGCGCTACATGGAGCTTGCCTACCAATACGCTGAACAATTTGCCCGACCGACCGTCTGGGTGGTGTGTGGCATGGCGGCCAGCGGAAAGAGCACGATAGCAAAAGTAATGACCCAAAAGCTCGATATCAAGATGCTGTCTTCTGACTTGATCCGCAAGGAATTGTTCGCAGATCGACTGCCTCAAGATCAGCTTGCATTTCGAGAAGGTATTTACTCTAAAGAAGCAACATCCATCACTTACGGCAAGCTGTTGCGACTAGCCCAGGAAGAAATCGATCAGCAAGATTCAGTAATTCTGGATGCCACCTTCGGTCGAAAGCATCATCGTCGCAAGGTTCTACGCCTGGCAGAGGAATTGGACGCAAACGTTGTTTTTATCGAATGTACTTCCAGTGATCCTGTTATTAAACGTCGCTTGAAAAATCGAGATATAAGACCATCTATTTCAGACGCTCGCCTGGAGCACTTTGAAAACTTGAAAGACGCTTATGAACCTCTGGATGACATTCCGCAAGATATCCATATCACGGTCGATACCCAAGAATCACTCAAGGATAATATCAAATTGATTCTTTCACAAGAGGACTTGCCCATCGCCGGGTAGAAACCCGTTTGCCGTCCCGGCAGCAATTTGCAAACAGTGGAATCCTTTATTTGAACAGGGGCTCTTAGATCCCATCCAAAGCGTGAAACGGCTTCTGAACATTTTATTTGTGTTTTCACAGGATCAGAGCGGTAATGACTTTTGGATGCCGAGCAGGATACTTTTAAGTTTCGGGTTTTCAACAAAAATACGGTAAGATAAAAGACGCAAGACCGCCTTCAAATCGTGCCATTCCGAAATTAAATTCTGCGGGTGCGTCAAGATGTCGGAAGCCTCATTTAGGCTTTCTTTCACATAGTCCGACGCAGATTTGCTATCGGCCTCTTTGCTGAGTGCGTCAATGATCTTTTCAAAATCGCCGGAATTCAGCCAGGATCCTTCACAGGATGGACAATAGGAAATGTCAACATCCGGCTGCTCATAGGTAATCAATTGCATCGTCACATTTTTACATTTGGGACAATCATGGGGTTGTGGGGTAATTCGAAAGCGGGGTTGGCGGTGCCATATGCGTAAATCGATCCAGGTAAGATCCGGATCAATTTCATCTTTGGCTTCCTCCAGTTCGTTTTTATCGAACCAGATTCCTCGGCAGCTGGCACATTCATCCACAGTTACACTGCCGATTTTGCAAGTCGAAAGCGGCTTTTTACAGTTTGGGCAATTCATTTCAGCATCCTTTCATTTATGCAAGATTTTTGCTCCATATAGTAACCATTCCTTGAGATGCTGCCAACCGTTTCTTGCTTCAATCTTATCAATTTGTAAATATGGCCAAATCGGTATTCCAAACTAAAAATGTGTTCATTTTATCAGCCGATACCGGTTTATCATATTGAATGAACTTAATTTACGGCGTAATTTGTTGCAAATTACACCGTTTCACTTATTTGGAAATTTCAGTCAGCCTAGTACTCGTATGCAATAAGTTTAGCTTTCATAGAAAAGGAGCAGGATGTCATGTCAACAATGCCTTCCCGAGTCATCGAAAAACCGCTAAGATCCTGGATCGTTTCTCAAAGCAGATGGCTTCAATTTCTTCTGGTCGTGACGGCCATCTTTGCTGTTTTTGCAAATGTCTTACCGCTGGAATTGCAGAAACGTATCGTAAACGATGCCATCAACCTTCGCAAATTCGACTTGCTGATTTCCTACTGTGGAATTTATTTAGCAGCTGTTGTTTCTGCCAGCATTCTGAAATATATGATCAACGTTTTGCAGAATGTCATCGCGCAGCGAGCTGTGGCGAATATGCGCAATGCCTTATACCGTCATATTTTAACCTTACCGCTGCAGTTTTTTCGCCAAACCCAGCCCGGTCTAGTTGTGGCTGCATTGACCACGGAACTTGCAACAGCAGGTGATTTTGTGGGTATGGCCATCGCCATCCCGGTGACCAATCTGATGATGCTAGTGGGTTTTGGCGGCTATCTATTCTGGCTGAATCCACTTTTGGCCGCCGTCACGCTCAGCATCTATCCGGTGGTGCTGTTGCTGGTGCCTGTGCTTCAAAAGCGGGTGAACATCTACAATCGCAAACGGGTCGATGCGGGGCGTAACGTATCGGGCAAGGTCGCTGAATCCGTGGCGGGCATCCACGAAATACAGGCCAACGGAGCTTTTTCAATCGAAAATAAAAAATTCAGCAACCTGGTCGGCAAGCTTCGCAGAATTCGAATCATATGGAATCTTTACCGCTTTGCTGTCAAGGCCGTCAACAGCTTATTTACCAATTTCAGTCGCTTTTTAGTGTTTGCTCTTGGCGGATATCTGGCTATTAACGGCCGCCTGGAACTGGGTGCGCTGGTCGCCTTTTTATCGGCACAGGAAAAGCTTTACGATCCCTGGAAGGAATTAATTCGGTTCTATCAGGCTTATCAGACCGCCAGTGTGACCTACAGTCGAACTATGGAATACTTTGATGTCGCACCGGAACATCCATTGGCTCCCCGGGACCGCCGGCCTTATGACCTTGACGGCAACATCGAAGTCGACGACTTAGGGTTTGTAACCGAAGACGGGACTCGGCTGTTATCCGATATCAGTTTTAATTTAAGGCCCGGCGAACACATGGCGCTGGTGGGGTTTTCAGGAAGCGGCAAAAGTACGCTGGCTCAATGTATCGTGCAACTCATCAAATATACCGGCGGAAAAATATCTATTGATCAAAGAGAAGTCTCCGACCTCACCAAAAAAGATATCTCCCGCAACATTGGCTTTGTTTCCCAGGCGCCATTTATATTCGAAGGCAGTATCGAAGAAAACTTGCTTTACGCCTTTAGGGCCAGCGCCGAACCGGGAGGGTCCGATTGGAAGCCAAAGATGCCCAGTTTGGACGATCGCATTTTGGTGCTTCAACAAACCGGGCTTTTTATTGATGTATTGCGCTTCGGGCTGAATGCTGTTTTAGACAAAAACAAACATAAGGACATCATTGCGGAAATTTTAAATGTGCGTAAAACCTTTCGACAAAATTATGGCGAAGATCTGTCAGAATATATTGAATTTTATGACCCCGATAATTATTTATTCAACTCCAGTGTGGCGGAAAATATTCTATTCGGCGATCCTTTAGACGACGCATTTAAAACGACAAACCTGCCGCGCAACAACCTTTTTAATGAATTTTTGGCTGAAGCGGATCTCAAAAAGCCGCTGCTGAATTCAGGGGTTGCACTCATCGAAGAACTGATTAAGTTTACAGATCAGCGAACTTCTGCTGAAGCGATTCTGGATTTCGGCCTTATCGACCCGGAGGAAATTGATGCCTACAAAAGATTACTCTACAACGTTAAAAAGAAAGGAATTCAAAATATATCCGCCCGCGCCAGCAGCAAAATCCTAAAGCTGATGCTGGACTTTATTCCGCGGAGACATGAATTTTTCCATTTTCCAAAAAAACTCGAAAGTCAGATCCTGAAGGGACGTGCCTTGTTTAAGGAAAAAATTTCAGCAGCTGCCCCCGATGCGGTCTCGTTTTGTCAGATGTCCAAGTACATGCTCACGCAATCCATTCTGACCAACATATTCTTCGGGAAGCTTAAAGAAGAATCTTCAACCGCAAGAGAAAAAGTCAATACCTGTATTCATCAGCTGCTGATCCAGGAAGAATTTTTAGAGGATATTATTGAAATGGGAATGCAGCATTCGGTCGGGACGAAGGGCGATAATCTTTCCGGCGGACAGCGCCAGAAGTTAGCCATTGGTAGAATATTGCTTAAAAAACCACCTATCCTGATCATGGATGAAGCCACTTCCGGGCTCGACAACGAGTCTCAGGCACGCATCCAGGGACTTCTGGAAACGCAGTGGAAAGGTAAAAGCACGCTGATTGCCGTGGTGCATCGCCTGGATATCATCAAAAATTATGACCGGATTGCGGTGATGAAAGCCGGCAAGATAATTGAAATGGGAACCTAT
>JASFNW010000183.1:0-9125 GCA_050116835.1 Desulfobacterales bacterium | reverse complement strand
TACTGCCACGACAATGAGCACTCACGACACCTGGATGCCGAAGGGGTTGCCGCGGAGAAACCTGGCAACGAAGAGGGGCCGGCGGGGATGCATAAACCGTTTGCCGATCTGGATAAATTGCTAATAAAAAAAGGAGATGACCGTTGAGCGCGAAAAAATTTTTGATGCCACCGCCTGCGATCGCTGGAAAAAGAAACACTATTATCAATATCATCAGGGGTACAACTGCGGCATCTGTCCAGCGGTGTGCCCCTATGGCTTAAAGGTTTTGAAAAACCGGTCCTGATCGGTTCCGATGATGGCAGCAGCGCTCTGAAGGCGTTTATCTCCGAATGGATTTCATGAAATTACATCTGGTCATATCCGTGTTCCTCAGCCTAATTGTCACCGCCTGCGCCACAACGCAGCATATGGATGCGGTTACGATTTTATATATCGAGGGCCGTGTCCTGGATCAGACATCCCATTTTCCCCTTGAAGATGTCATTGTTTACTTTATCGATACCGGGTATGATGATATCCTGTCAAAAAAGCAAAAGCCGCTCAAAATTGCCCGCAGCAATTCAAGAGGGAAAATAGCCGCCCGCTTTAATTACTGGTGGGGCCGCAAGGTGTCTGCATTCGACACCGGCCCCAAAGCAACTTTTGACATCGTTTTATCCCGAGAGGCCTATGCGCAAAAGCGCTTGCGATTTAAACAGTCAGATCTTCAAACCGATGGTGTCACATTTTTAGTCAACCTCGAAGACGTTTACCTGGTTCGTCAAGATGATTGATTTCAGAAAGGACGCCCCATGCAATCTTCCGCTTATATCGGTACTGCCCTTTTGATGGGGGCTGCCATGTCGATATACTTGCCCATGAACAGTTCGGTTTCCCGCTACCTGGGCTCTTCGGTCGCAGCCACTGTTACGTTTTTTGCCGTGGCACTGATGACCGCCACTGCTGTTTTGATGCTTTGCGGCCAATATGACGCCATCGGAAAAATTGCCCATGTTCCCGTTTATCTGTATCTGGCAGGCTTTATCAGCGCCTTTATGATTCTGGGGACAACGTTTTTGATTCCTAAGATCGGGGCGCGGCGGTTTTTCATCTTGCTGATATCCGGCCAGATTCTCATGGCCATCATCGTCAGCCACTTCGGCGTCCTGGAGTCCCCCAGGGACCCGGTTACGCTCAAAAAAGTTCTGGCCGCCGGCCTGGTCATCGCCGGAGCCTTTCTGTCCACAGGGTAATGTTGCGGATTAAAACAATTAAGGTCAAACGCGGCGCCAATCGCAAAAAACGCAAATCGATTGCATGGCATTCGATCACCGTGAAAAAGGCTTTGTTGATGCGTTTGTCAGGTATCAATTGTTGAACGAAAAATGAGCATACAGGGAATTTTTTTTGACCTTTACGGAACCCTGCTGGTCTACGGAGACATGAAGCAGGCCTGGAATGACTGGCTGGCGACTTTTTACGACCTCTTAAAAGCGCAGGGTTTAAAAACCTCAAAAGCGTCCTTTTCACAGGCATGCGACGGCTTTTTCAGTTCGGCGGCGCCGGCCGGCCGGGACGATCATTTTACCGATCTCGAGCGTCGAATCGGGCGCCTATGCGCAACGCTCGACCATCAACCTGACATGGCAAGCCTTCGTGATATTGCCGATCGAATTGCCGCGGCATGGCAATCCCATGTTTCCATCGACCCTGAGGCCATGCCGCTTCTGACGGATTTAAAGCGACGCAACAAAATAGTTGGTCTGGTAAGCAATTTCGATCATCCGCCACATGTGCGGCGCATATTATCTGAGAATGGGTGGGCCACCGTCTTTGACACCATCGTCATTTCCAGTGAAGTAGGGGTCAAAAAACCGGACCCGGCCATCTTTGCACTTGCGCTGCAGCGCACCGGCATCGCACCGGCGAATGCCATCTATGTCGGTGATACGCATGATGATGTTACCGGGGCCATCGCCGCCGGCATCAGGCCGATATTCATCACCCGAACGGACAACCCCACTGACGCCGGCGCGCTGGATTTTAAACATAACAGTCAACAACGGGATAGTTTTCATAGCGGCTTTTCGAAAAATGCGGTTACCATCATCCAGAATCTTCAGGAGATTTTAGGGCTAACAACATAAAATGTGTAATTGAACGGCACGTCCCCTTCCGGAAACAGGAGATGCCCATGAATTCAGCTAGCGATTCAAACTTTAAGGCTAAAAGAGTCACCCGCCAGTATGTGCAGACGATTAACGCTGAGCCGTCGGTTGTGCACGCTTTGATTTGCCCGGTCAAAGAAGCCGAGTGGCTTGAAGGCTGGGATTATGATCTGATCTATTCGCAATCCGGTGTGGCCGAATACGGCTGTGTGTTCACCTCTCGAAATGCAAACGAAGAAACCATCTGGACCATCACCAAAAGAGATGATGCCGCCTTTGAGACCGAGTTTGCCCGGGTCAACCCGGGATCCAGAGTAGCCCTGGTGGCGGTCCGCATCGCAGACGGCGGCAATCAGACCTCCCGGGCGCACATCAGCTATACCATCACCGCGCTGACCGCGGCAGGCAATGCGTTTGTCGACAATTTTACACCTGAAAATTTCGTCAAGGACATGCAGTTCTGGGAAGCCACTATGAACCATTACCTGAAAACCGGCAAAGCGCTGGCTCAATCCAATACCGAGCACTGGTTAAACTACGACGCCGATCAGAGCGGACCGCAGGAGAACCCATGACAGGGGTACCGGTTTCCTACTATCGCACACCGTTAATTCTGCTGGCAATTGTCATCGTCGTCTGTATTGCGACCGTGTGGGCGCCACCGGCCGGAAGAGTCAGCTGGTTGCTGGAGGTCGGCCCCGGTCTGGCCGGCATCGCTGTACTCATCGCTCTTTATCGCCGCTTTCCCATGTCGCACATGGTCTACGGGTGTGTCTTTTTGCATATCTTTATATTGATCTACGGCGGTTTTTACACCTATGCCAAAACGCCGCTGGGCAACTGGGCCATGGAAGCCTTCGGTTTCAGCCGCAATCACTATGATCGCGTGGGCCATATCGCCCTGGGGGTATTTCCGGTGTTCATCATCCGTGAAGTTTTGCTGCGCGTAACCCCTTTGCAAAAAGGCGGCTGGTTTTATTTTATCGTCTTCAGTATTATCCTGGCGATTGCGGCCTTCTGGGAGCTGCTGGAATGGTGGATCGCACTGTTGGCCGCCCCTGATGTCGGCACTGCTTTTTTGGGGTCCCAGGGCGATATCTGGGATGCCCAGTGGGATATGTTTTTAGCCCTTGTCGGAGCCATGGCGGCCGTGCCGCTTTTTTATCGCCTGCATGATCGCTCAATGGCACGGCTCAAGACATTTTTATCCTGATCGCTGGAAACGAAAACACATCCAACAGGAAATAGAATGCAAAAAGGAATCACGATCAGACAGGCAAAACCATCGGATCACCCGAGCGTCATTGCCGCCCTGCAAAATTGGTGGGGCGGGCGCGACCTGACGGCCATGCTGCCGAAACTATTTTTAAACCACTTTAACGAAACCTCCTTTGTGATCGAAAAACAGGGGCAGATGATCGGTTTTCTGATCGGCTTTATGTCCCCGGCCCTTGCAAATGAGGCTTACGTTCATTTCATGGGAATCCACCCGGATTGCCGCAACAAAGGGCTGGGCAAATCCATCTATGAACGCTTTTTTGAACTCAGTCGCCAGCAAAACCGCACGATCGTCCGCGCGTGCACTTCGCCGGTAAATAAAGGCTCGGTTGCCTTTCATCGGAAAATCGGGTTTCGAGTGGAATCCGGCGATGACCAGATCGATGGCATCCCGGTGACGCGCGACTACAACCGGCCGGGCGATCATAAAGTAACGTTTACCAAACAAATCTAAATACTCAAGATATGAGGTTGATCCCTTAATCTGCCAAATTTAGAACTGCCGGATTTTTGCGATCTTTCCTGTTTTGCGATATAATTCAAGCATTCAGGGTTATACCGACATTCAGGTCATTCCAGCCGCCGCATCAATACACAAAGCGCCTGGATCGACCTAGCGGGGAGATCATTTGCTTATGCATCCAGCAACGCATTTTCTGGCCGGCTGGACGGTGGCCAGTGTTTCAGGCCTGGGAAAAAGGGATCGCGCAATAGTGTCCATTGCCGGCATAGCGCCGGATTTCGACGGTGTCGGAATTGTAGCCGAATTGGCCACAAGAGAAACAAACTCACCCCTTCTGTGGTGGAGCGACTATCACCACGTGCTGGGCCATAATCTGGCATTCGGGCTGATGGTTTTTCTTGCCGCTGTCTTGCTGGCCCGGCGGCGGCTTCGGACAGCAATCCTATCATTTTGCGTCATCCATCTGCACCTGTTTTGCGACCTGATCGGTTCCCGCGGCCCCGATGGGTATCAATGGCCCATTCCGTATCTTTATCCTTTCTCCCCGAACATGGAATTCGTGTGGACCCACCAGTGGGCTTTGAACGCATGGCCCAATTTTGTGATCACGGTTGTGCTGCTGGCGGCCACCTTCTTTTTGGCCTGGAAGAAAGGTTTCTCGCCCCTGGAGATCATTTCCAAACGGGCGGATCAATTGTTTGTGGAGGCATTCAGGAAACGGTTTGGCACAACGCGGCACGCATACGGCAAATAAAAAGTGTAACCTGTTGTAAAACCGCCGGATCAGGAGCAAATGGATGCGCAGCGGACTGTTAGAAAAGGTGCGCTCGGGCTGTAAAACCGTAGCCGAGCAGGCGACCTACATTCAAATCGATATCGACCGTATCCCGGCCTATGCCGCTGCATTGCCCTTGTCGCAAGCCAGCCGGCCGGCCCATGATCCCGAATGTCATTATCTGGACTGTGGTGACGATACGGCTGCCTTCTTCCTGACACTGGACGCCATTAATTTTGGGTCCGGCTATTTCCCGCATCTGCGCAAACACAGCGGCCGGTCCGGCTACTTTACAGTGGCCGGCTGTTTGACTGCTCACTTTAGAGAAAACGGGCCTTTTTCAGCCCGCGATCTCATTCGGTTGACCGCCGCGGACTGCACCCGAATATTCGCACAGGATCCCGGCAATGCGCCCATTGCAGAACTGATGCGGCTTTTTGCCCGCGCGTTAAATGAACTGGGCATCTACCTCCAGACAAATTTTGGCGACAGCTTCATCGGGCTGATTGCGGCTGCAGGCGCATCCGCCGAAGGCCTGCTGCAATTACTTGCGAAAATGCCCTGCTTTAACGATGTTGCGCACTGGGGTGAAGTTGAGGTGCCCTTTTTCAAACGCGCCCAGCTGACCGCTGCCGATCTGGCGCTGGCATTTCACGGTAAAGGACCGGGCCGGTTCGAAGACCTGGATCATCTAACCATTTTTGCAGACAATCTGGTGCCGCACGTGTTGCGGGTCGATAACATTTTACGGTACCCCCCTAAACTCTGCTCTCGGATCGAATCCGGCGATCTGATTGCAGCCGGCTCCAGGGAAGAAATTGAGATCAGAGCCTGCGCCCTGCATGCCGTCGAGCTGATTAAGACGGCGCTCAACGAATCCGGGCAACCGATCAATGCCATGGCCCTTGATTTTTTACTGTGGAACCGCGGCCAGCAGCCGACCTACAAATCCATTCCACGTCACCGCACCCGAACCTTTTTTTATTAAACGCATTTCACCGCAACCCAGCAACACTGCTGGACAGAAGCGATTTAACCTGCCGATGGCTGTTAAAAATTTGCCAAATAACAACATAATCTGTTAAAATTATAGTCAGTAATGCCACCTGGCAATTATTTCCCTATCTGTCCGGCAAATAAACAGCCCGCAGCCATCATTTTGGCCGCTTGTCATAATTATGTTCCGAAAAAAGGATAGCGGCATAGGTATTGTAGCAAAAAAAGCGTTCCACCATCGGAACCTTTTTTTTGACAACCACTATGAACCGGTTGTTGTGACCATTGGCGATGTATCGATCGGTCCGCTGCTTTTATCAGGTTGACATAAAGATTTTTCTATAATTGCCGATATTAGGATAGTACGCTTCAATCGTATTCGGACCGAAGCCGCCTGTTGCATGATTTATAATGGAAGCCCATCGCAGCATAAAAAGCGCCGCCAGGAACCCATTGTTTACACCTGTCTTGGCGCCGGTGATGCAAAGCCGAAGGATTATCGTCCTGCTGGGCGCGGTTGCCTTTTTTCAGATATCCCTGACCGCCCTGGGATTGCCGGCATGGCAATGCCCCTTAAAAGCCACACTGGGGGTCGCCTGCCCAGGTTGCGGATTGACACGGGCAATGGTTTTGCTAGCAGAGGGAAAATGGCTGGCGGCCATTGAACTGCATGCATTTGCCCCTGTCGGCCTGGGAATCGGCCTGCTGCTGGTTACGGGCATATTGTTGCCGGCTAACGTACGAGACAGGCTAACCCATCGTCTGGCGATAATTGAAAAACGCAGCGGCATCATGATTTGGCTGATTTTTAGCCTGTTCGTCTACTGGATCGGCCGCCTGATGATTCTCATCTAGCTTTGGAGTAAGCATCAGCATGTTTTTGGCGACATAAGTTGAGCG
Organism: Desulfobacterales bacterium; assembly: GCA_050116835.1. Taxonomy (GTDB): domain Bacteria; phylum Desulfobacterota; class Desulfobacteria; order Desulfobacterales; family JAHEIW01; genus JAHEIW01. The sequence goes on along the minus strand of JASFNW010000183.1, from coordinate 2,563 downwards.
ATTCAACACTTTTCAATTTCCAGCGCTCAGCTTAGGAGAAAATATAAACAGGAGAGGTACACCATGATAGAAATGATTGTCGGTATTTTGTTCCCGGTGCTGAATTTCATTGGTTTTATTGTTGGCATCGTCGTTTTGATCAAACAATTTAAGCACGGTGGGGCCTTGCAGGGTGTCCTTGGTATTATCACCTGCACCTTTTGGACTTTTATCTGGGGCTGGATCAAACACAGAAGCTTTGCGTTGACCAAATTGATGGTCGTCTGGACCGTCGTATCGGTAGTGCCCCTACTGTTGATCCCAGTCTTCGGGGCAGCCATGTTTGGTGAATTTTACAAAATGGTCGGTGAAATGTCCGATAATCCAGAATTGGTCATACAGCAAAGTCAGCAAAAGAACGCCTCAGTAAGTTACAAGCGCAACAGAGCCCAAAAAAGACCGCCGCGGCGCAACGCCAACAATGCCAACCATCGGGACTGGAACGCTGCCGCCATGGCACTCTGGCAGGACGGGCAATACAGCAACCCGAACAAAGCCAAAACATACTGGGACAGGGCCATTGTCGCCAATTCAAGGACGGCTGAAGCTTATAATAACCGCGGATTGGCTTTCTACAATATGGAGCAGCATCAGCAGGCTATCGGGGACTTTAACCAGGCCATCCAGATTAATCCGAAATATGCCGAGGCTTACAACAATCGCGGCAACGCCTATTACGCCCTGCAGCAATACCAGCAAGCCGAGGCGCAATACACTGAAAGCCTGCGGCTGAAACCCAAATACGCCAAGGCCCATCTGAACCGGGGGCTAACCTACTTTCAGATGCAACGCATTGCCGATTCCTGCAAGGATTTCAAGCGGGCCTGCGACCTGGGCGATTGTGATGGATTGCAGTGGGCGATGCGGGAGGGATTCTGCAAATAATTCCCTTTAATGGAAAGAAGGAAACTATCGGGAAGCGGCCTGTTTGCCCTCTCAATGAGGGCCGACAGGCCGTTTTAATTTAATACCTGAATGTTGCACGAGCCGGAGGCTTTCATATGCAAGGTAATACATAATCGTTTACTCATCTCCCTTATGGGAAACCCCATACGGTTCCCAAAACCGTGCGGTGTAAAACAAAAACACCCTATGATTGAACCAGCGCATCTGCAATCATGGAGCTTAAAAACCTGACCTCGACCCCCATTTTGTAATGATCATTTAAATTGCTCAGCTGGGCGTGGCAATTTTCACAGGCCGTGGCCAATACCTTGGCCCCGGTTGCATTGACCTGATCGACTTTGACGCGGGCGGATTTCATGCGAAAATCAAGGGTATCTTCACCCATGGCCACCAGTCCGCCGCCGCCGCCGCAGCACCAGTTATAGCGGGGCTCATCGGTCAACTCCCGGAAATCATCGGTCAGATGCTGTAAAATATAGCGCGGCTCATCAATAACACCTGCATTGCGTGCAATCTGGCAGGGATCATGATAGGTTACCGCACCCGCCACCTTGGTTTTATCCAGCTTGATGCGTCCTTCCCGGATATAGCGTGCGTGCACTTCGGTAATCGAACTGACCTTGAATGGCTGCTTGCCGGTAAGCTGCTTCATGACCCGGTAGGCCGTGCCGCATTCACATATACAGACCTCTTTGACGTTCAGGCGCTTGGCTTCATTGACAATCCGATCCAGTATGAGCTTGGTCTTGGTGGGATCGCCCACAAAAGCGCCGAAATTAACAGCTTCAAAAAAACTCAAGGTCCAGTTCTCCTTGGCGGCATTAAATATGGCGGCCGCCGGGATGATCGAATGCGCCCCGGCCAGGGCCACGTAAAGCAGGTCGGCGCCTTCGACATCCACCGGTATAGCGGTTTCACCGGCTTCTAATTTCCATTTTGATACAACTTTGGCTTCCAGCCGTCTGATGCCTTCCATGAAGTTGTCTTTAAACAGGTCGATAGATTTTCCTTTCTCAATGGAGGTGTCCGCCAGCAGGGTAAGGATTTCGGGCTCCATTTCGGCACCGACCAGCAGCAGTTTCGCAATGGACATCAGCATCTGGGTGTCGATGCCAAAGGGGCAATATACCATACACCTCCGGCAACCCGTGCAGGAGTAAGCGGCTTCGTAAAGCTCATCCAGTGCCATTTCGCTCAGTTCTTTGGATTCACCGACCGACGGCCAGATTTTACCGCGGCCCTTGAAATATTTTTTATACAGGCGGCGCACAATTTCAGCCCGATAGGCGGCAATATATTTTACCTGCCCCATTGAGGCATGTACATGGCAGGCCTCGGTACACACCCCGCAGCGCGTGCAGGTTTCCAAATAAAGCCGCATGGCTTCGTTTAGTTTGCTTTGAAACAATTTGAGCAAATTATCTCTTGTTTTTTCATCCATCATCAACGCCTCGTTATTGGGTCATCTGTTTGAAATTTGCTTTTTTTGTAGGGAAATCGTTTTTAGCCGCGCCTGAGCTTATTGACCGGCAACGACAGAAACGAGTGCATGCTCTGGCTGAACGGAAAAAATATCAGAAACAAATTGGCAAAAAACACGTGCAGCACCAGCATAAAC
>JASFNW010000182.1:0-9152 GCA_050116835.1 Desulfobacterales bacterium | reverse complement strand
GTACAACCCGTTGATCCGGTTCGTAGCCCAGGGAATGTATCAGGCAGGTTACCTGACGCTACGGTTTAATTTCCTTTACAAAGAAAAAGGTAAAAAATCACCCGACCCTCAAGCCAAACTGGTTCAGACCTGGCAAAGCGTTTATCATTTTTTAAGCGATCACCCGAAATTCAGCCCGCACCGCATTGTTGCCTGCGGCAAGTCCATGGGCGGACGTGTCGCATCTCAGATGGTGGCCGAAGGACAGCTCTCTGTGAGCTGTCTGATTTTTCTCGGATATCCGTTGCATGCTCCGGGGAAAAAAGACCAGTTGCGTGATGCACACCTGTACCGGATCCAGATTCCGATGCTTTTCTTTGCGGGCACCCGCGATGCCCTCTGTGACCTGTACCGTCTCAATACGGTTTTAGACCGCCTGACAGCTCCCTGGAACCTGGAAATCATTGAAGGCGGTGATCATTCTTTTCAGGTCCCCAAAACCCATCCCGTATCTCAGGACGATACCCACGCGCAGATTCTGCAAGCCGCCATGAGCTGGTTAGGTCGACGCCCGTAAGCGCTTACCATCAAATTTAGCTAGTGTGCCGTCCCGGAAATAATTGACACAATGAGTGACGGTCATGTCATTTCCTGACAGACGCTATGAACGTCAAGTTGTCGGTGCCCCGATATTTGGGATTTAACCCACGCCACGGGTTGATCCAAGCCCTTGGGTGTTAGATGCATTTTTGAGATAGATTCCATATAACCACATGCCTTCGTGACCAACGCCCTTCATTTGCGGCTTATCTATAACGTCAGCCTTGCACGATCCTATTTTTGTGATTAGTGTAAATATTAAAGGCATTTTTATTAAACCGTTACAGGTCTTTAGACCTGTTTTTTGAAAAGCATCAGGGGTATTGCATTTGATCTCTGGAATGCCCTTCCCTTTAAGGGGCCGCTGGTAATCTTCACGGGGCAAGTCGCTTGCCCTCTGGATGCGACGACCCCCAGCTTGCGTGATTATTGCGTCCAGCCTGATTTTTTGCCCTAAAGCCGAAGAAGTGCCCTCTTATTTTTTTTGACCTGAATCAAAATATATTTTGATCCGATTAAGCACCTTGACCATTGATCGGCTGTAAACGGGGTGCATGATGAATCCTCCCATCATAGAATTTCGAAATGTGACCAAACGATTCGGTCAGCGAATCATTCTGGATCGAATCAACCTAAAAATACCTGAAGGAGATGTGACCACTATCATCGGCAAAAGCGGCGAGGGCAAAAGCGTCCTGCTCAAACACATCATCGGACTACTCAAACCGGAAGAAGGCCGTATTCTTTTTCGGGGCGAATCGATAGAAAAGATGTCGCGTAAAAAGTGGAATGCGTATTTATCGCAGGTCAGCTACATGTTTCAGAACAACGCGCTTTTTGATTCCAAAACAGTATATGAAAACGTGGCCCTGCCCTTGCAAAAATTTAACCATCTCACCAAAAAGCAAATTCATGAACGGGTCTTGGCGCGTATTGAACAAACTGAATTGACGGATGTGGCCCACAAATACCCATCCGAGCTGTCGGGCGGTATGCAAAAGCGAACCGCGCTGGCCCGGGCGCTGGTTACCGATCCCAGAATTATTCTATTTGACGAACTAACAACCGGCCAGGATCCCATTCGCAGAAATGCCATCCTGGGAATGATCGCCGAATACAAAAAGAAATATGGCTTTACGGCGGTGTTGATCAGTCACGATATTCCGGATGTATTTTTCATTTCCGATCGTATCCTGGCCCTCTATGGTAAAAAGATCGTTTTTCAGGGCTCCCCCGAAGCTTTTGAAGAATTCGAGCATCCTTTTTACGATGAGATTGTCAACAGCATTGAAAATTTGCAGGATGAACTAACCGGCCTGTACTCCAGACGCCAGTTTAAGGTACGCTATCAAACCGATCTGGCCCGTCATAACGGGCAGCGACATTTCATCATTGTGCTTTTTACGCTGGAAGATCTGGATCGTATCATCGACAATCTGGGGCATACCGCGGCCCAGGTCGGCATCAGAACGATGGGCGATTACATCAATAAGCACTTTGGCCTGGTCGGTGGGTTTTCCGCCCGGCGTCGCATCAACCAGTTTAGTACGGTTTTGCCGTTTTCCGATCTGGACGAAGCTGAAGAACTTTTGGCGAACTTTACACAGGACTTCCGGGAAAACGGTTTGTACAGAATCGAAAATGCGGCCAGGGAAGTTAATCCCGCGGTGCGTTGCTTCGACTTTATGGTTACGGCCGGGATGGCCAGAGGAGGCGGTAATGTCGAACTGGATTCCATAATGGAGTTTGCAGAATTTACAAAGAAGCCGGTTGCACAATTCATGTGCAACATATAGTATCGTGTCCCAGAAATAATTGACAAAATGAGTGACGGTCATGTCATTTCCTGACAGACGCTATGAACGTCAAGTTGCCGGTGACCCGATAAAAGGATTGAGTTGGACTTTTGAAGATTTTTTATACGGATTCTTTTGCCATTCCCCTGCCGCAAAATCATTCTTTTCCGATCGGCAAATACGCGCTTCTCCGGAAAAGAATCGAACGTTCCCATCTGTTTTCCCCGCAGGATTTGTGCGTACCCCACGCGGCAACCGACGCTGAAATCTGCCGCTCACATGATCCGGATTACCTGCGGCGATTTCAACAAGGGCAATTGACCGCCAAAGAAGTCCGGCGTATCGGGTTGCCCTGGTCTGCGGAACTCGTTGAGCGTGCCAGGCGATCTGCCGGTGCGACCGTTGAAGCCTGTTTTGCTGCCCTTGATGATGGCGTTGCCGTGCATCTGGGCGGGGGCACCCATCATGCGTTCAAAGGCCAGGGCCAGGGGTATTGCGTATTCAACGATAGTGTTATTGCTGTGCGGGCCTTGCAGGCGGATACTCATATCCAGCGGGTGCTGATCCTTGACTGTGATGTGCACCAGGGCAACGGCACCGCGGCGCTGCTGCAGACGGACCCGGATGTTTTTACCTTTTCGATCCACGGTAAAAACAATTTTCCCCTCCGCAAAGAGAAAAGTGATCTGGACATCGCCCTGGACGATGGGGCCGATGATCGGATGTATCTGGATGCGCTGGAAGAAGGCGTGCGGGCATCTATAAAACAGGCGCGGGCTGATGCGGTCATCTACCTGGCCGGTGCTGATCCCTTTGCGGAAGATCGCTTTGGGCGACTGAATCTCAGCAAAGATGGGCTGGCTGAACGCGATCGACTCGCGTTGCAATATTGCCGTAACGCCGGGCTGCCGGTGGCTGTCACCATGGCGGGCGGCTATGCCCCCAACATCGAAGACACCGTGGACATCCACTTCCAAACCGTCTGCATCGCCGCCGAATTTCAGGAGCGCTGAACTTTTTTTGACAGGATCTACAGGATTATTTTTTCTTTTGGCCATTCCCCGGAAGAGAATGGCCAAACCCAATCCCGCCCTGCGGGCGGAAAAATTTACACTTAATTAACTGTCAGAAAAGTATATTTCTGAACATTTTTCAATTTTAGGGTAATTATTTTTTTCGCCGAAGGCGATTGAATTTTTCGGCTTTCATCCGGAAAGCCGAAAAGAAAATCTTTGAAATCCTGTCAATCCTGTCTAAAAACTATTCTACAATGGTTCGAATTGGGCGGTGAAGTGTCGGAGTACAGGGGGCTCATAGGTGATACGCATTCCCTTGATGTCATCGCGTTTGCGAAAAACGGCGTCAACGCACTCGACCACATAATCGATATGGCTCTTGGTATAAACCCGGCGGGGAATCGCCAACCGCACCATCTCCAGCTTGGCGGGTTTAAATTGATCGCTTTGGGGGTCGGTCTTGCCGAACATCACGCTGCCGATTTCGCAGGACCGAATACCACCGGCAAGATAGAGCTCACAGGCCAACGCCTGGCCCGGGTATTGATGTGGGGGAATATGCGGCAGAAATGTCTTTGCATCGATATAAATGGCGTGTCCGCCCGGCGGCTGGAAAATCGGGGCGCCGATCGCCGATATGTGTTCACCCAGGTAGGCGACGGACCGAATGCGATATTTTAGATAGTCCTCTTCCAATACCTCGTCCAGTCCCCTTGCGAAGGCCTCCAGGTCGTGCCCGGCCAGCCCGCCGTAGGTGGGAAAGCCCTCGGTGACGATCAGTATATTACGTGCCCGGCCGGCCAACTGATCATCGTTGACCGCTAAAAATCCGCCCATATTCACCAGGCCGTCTTTTTTACCGCTCATGGTGCAGCCGTCGGCATACGAAAACATCTCCCGGGCAATTTCTCTGGCGGTTTTATTGTCATAACCGGGCTCTCTTATTTTGATAAAGTAAGCATTTTCTGCAAAGCGGCAGGCGTCCAGGAAAAACGGGATGCCGTGGGCCCGGCAAAGTTCGGCAGTTTTGCGAATGTTGTCCATCGAGACCGGCTGGCCGGCATTGGCGTTGTTGGTGACGGTCAGCATCACCAGCGGAATTCGCTCCGGGTCCTCTTTGCGCAGCAAGGTTTGCAGGGCATCGAGGTCCATATTGCCTTTGAAGTCCGCCTTCAGGGTAGGATTGAGCCCGTCGGCGATGGGCAGATCGAGTGCCTCTGCCCCGCTCATCTCCACATTGGCGCGGGTGGTGTCAAAATGGGTATTGTTCGGGACGATTCTATCCTGTCCGCCGACAATGTTGAACAGGATTTTCTCAGCTGCGCGGCCCTGATGGGTAGGAATGATATGGCGAAAGCCGGTAAGCTCCTTGACGGCCTGCTCCAGCCGGGAAAAGCTTTTGGACCCCGCATAGGCTTCATCACCTTCGATCATGCCGCCCCACTGGTGGGCGCTCATGGCTGACGTGCCGCTGTCGGTCAGCAAATCGATTAGCACATCATCGGCCCGGATGTTAAACAGATTGTACCCGGCGTCCTTTAAAATGGCTTCGCGCTCCTCGCGGCTGGTAAAGCGCAGCGGTTCGACACTTTTGATTTTAAACGGCTCGATGATGGTTTTCATTTTCTTCTCCTCAAACCTTTACACTAAATTTCAAGCTGCAAAATGAAGAATAAAGCGACTATGGAAGTGTGTCAAGAAACAGCCCATGATCTGTTAAGAGTGAAAGAAATAAATAAAAAGACACGAAATAGAATAGCGAAAATCTGATGCAATGGAACGAATTGAATTCCGCGAATCATGGGGTGTAGAAACAAATGACTATTTTTAAGTTTGGGCTACATCAATGGCAAGGTTCACTCAGCATGTATGCAGTCAGGTTAGTTTGTGTGAGATAAGAGCTGAGCGCAGCGGTTGAGGAACGGAGTAGTTATAAATTTTTTTTAAGATGTGTCTCATATTGTCACCGCCCAGGAATTTTTGAATGACCTTGTTTTCAGAGTTCAATACATCCACCAGCACTTCGTATCCTCTATTGGAAAGCTTCTCAAATATTTGTCGGTTTTCGACCGAATTACTCATGGGCTTCAAAAAATTTTTTTGCCACAGGTCGTCATAGTCGCTGCCTTCAATGATACTCCTTGCAGCAAAAAAGCCGGACTTAATTGCATACATCATACCGAAGCCGGCCAGACAATCCTGAAATCCGGCGGCTTCGCCAATAAAATACTGGCTGCCGACTTTCGCCGGTTGTATAAAATATAAACTTGCCGATGCCGAAAACCTTTCGGTGTAAGATTCAATTGCGATGCCTAAAATCTCCTCAAAACGCTTGATGGTCAGATCCAGGCGTTCGATGTGATCTCTTCTTCTTACTGGATTAATGCTCACAATTTCTGCTATGTGTTCATTAACGATAAAATAGGAGTACATCTTGAAGGACAAATCATCATCAAGGATAACGATCGATCTGTCAGGATGCTCATAAGCAAACTTAACGCCGGTGGCGATAAATGCAGGCTTATTGACACCAGTAGCGACAATATCGGCCTCTTTGATACTTAACCTAGAATTATAGAATATCTTTACTTGGTTTCGGATTGCCTGCTTCTCTAAAGAGCTGTCCAGACTGTCTTGCTGACGTCCTCTCTTGATAAGATACATTAAAGGTCTTTTTGAAGTCCCAACATGCTTTTTGCCTGATGGACTCATAATTTCTTGTGAATACCAGGGATTAGTGTAAAAATCAGTTTGAATATCCATCCTTTTCAAAATATTTAGTGCATCGTCGTCAAATGTCCAATTCTCTAAAAATTGAAAATCATTGGTATGTTTGCCGCAATAGTGCTTGCGCTCATGCACCTCTGCATCCAAGCCTGCTTTTTTGAGATGAACAGCAGCTGTTAAGCCTGCGATTCCTCCTCCCAGGATTTTAATATTTTTCATGGCCGGCTATCACTTGTTGCTTTGTTTTTGCGATATGCCGTGCTCTTTTCATCTTCTGGAGGCTCAGAGCGGCTATCTTGACTAATTGCACGAATGCGTGGATTCATGACTCGGAACCATAGCGGTGGAATCAGGGCCATTAAAAACATACCAATGTATCCCGTAGGCATTTGGGGGCTTTCCTCTGTGTGGCACAGAACCTGATATCGTCGTCTTGGATGGATATGGTGATCTGTGTGTCGCGGCAGTTGGAAGGAAAGCATATTGGATAGAATAAAATTGCAGCACCAGGCATGTGCCGGAGAAAATCTTTCGTATCGATTCTCATTTAACTTATGACGCTTAAGCCCATAGTGTTGGGTGTAGTTGGCCATCTGCTCTGCTGTTTGCGTTATCAAGCCCTGGCCGATGAAAAAAATGATACCCCGCATTCCGAAAGCAAGATAAAATGCCAATGCAAACACTAAAGTTAAAAAGTGCAGCCAGATCAGTTCATTTCGCCAATTCAGGGCCGAATAGCCCCTGCGGTTTAATCTTCGTTTTTCTATAAACCAGGGACCTACATTCATACCCATGTATGCGCGCAGTATGAAACGATAAAAAGACTGACCCATTTGTGCCGAGGACGTATCTGCGGGCGTTGCCACATGGCGGTGATGGCCTCTTATATGCTCAACGTTAAAGCCGGGATTACAAGCAAAAACAAGCAGAAAGCTGCCGATTAATCTTTCCAAGCGAGATTCTTTGTGGATAAGCTCATGAGCGGCGGTCATCACGAGCGATGCGTTACATAGAGCGATTGAAAAGAGCCATCCGATTCGACCTCCCCAATTCAAGGACTGTATGGTTGAAAAAATAAAAGCACCATAAACTGTTAGCGCAATAACAACTGGAAAACAAAGTAAAACTAGAATTCGATAATATCTATTTTGTTCAGCTCCTCTTGCCTGATCATCGGTGTAATTAACCGAATCCCTGCCCGATAAATGATCAACCACTGGCAATATGATGACATAGACTAATACAGGCCACCATGCATACAGGTTGTATTTTCCAGACTTCTCGGCCATGTATAAAGCCCACAAACATAAGAAAGGCGTCATTAAAAAAAGTAGAAAAAGCATCTGCCTTAAGTAAAGTAATCTTTTGGAGTTTAGCTTTTGAATCATATGACGCTCATAGTCAGCGTTCAGCTATAAACGATTCTAGCGGCCTCGGACGGTATCCATCTCGGTTGGCGGTCCGAGACTTTGCATTATTTGAAACTTTCCGGATTTTTGATTGCGGGAAATGGATTCAACCCGCTTTATTTTCAGTGTGACCCGGCTTTCAAGACCTGCCTGCTCTAAAGCTTCTTGCAAGGTCTGTGATAATTGCTGTTCGATCTTGAGCCCCTCCTTATGGGGCACATAGAAAAAGGTCAACTTGTTGCGTTCGGTCTGCACGATCTGGTACTGTCGTAAATCATACACATAAAAAAGCGGAACTACGAGCAGGTAAGGGTGAAATTTTTCGTACCCACCTTGGAGCTTTTCAAAATAGAAGAAGTCGGTTGAGCGCCCCTGAACGGACAACAATGTCGGAAAGGGAACTCCGCATTCACAGCTTTTATCAGCATAGCCGCTTACATCTTCGATTTCATAGCGGATCATCGGTTGAACAAAATTAAACAGATTTGTTAACAGGATTTTTTCGCCATACTGGCCCGGTGGAACTGAATTGTATTCGTGGTCAACCATTTCAAGGATACATAAATCGCTCATTGCATGCATGTGGCCGGACGCATCACAGCTTCCAGCCATAAAACAGCACTCTGCTGTCGCATAAACATCTTTAATGCGATGACCCCAAGCTTTGAATGAAAGTTTTTTGACATTTTCGGTAAGCGGTTCGGAGCAACCCACCAAGAAGGACATTGGATGGTCAAGTGCGATATTTAAACGACCGGCCAACTGCTCTGCGGCCAGTATTCCGATATACGAAGAATAGGCAATTAATAGATCCGGTTGAAATTCATTGAGTTCCTCAACGATTTGTTCAAGAGGATCAAAAAGGGAAAGTAACTTGCATTTTATGAAGAGGCGGCTGAAGGATGGCATGCATTTGAAAAGAGCATGTACATTCCCATTCGGAACAACCAAGAATGCTATTCGGACGCTAGCGCCTAAAATCTGGGCCAGCAGCAGTTTAGCACGCAAATTCGCAGGCACCGTTGTCTCATCCGGCAAGCGGGCATACATAGTCGCTTGCACCCAATCCATGGCGCTGCGCTCATAGATGACCAATGCATTCTCACCGGTGGAGCCGGAAGTTAGAACCGGGATAAATTTGCTGAGGTACAATTTACCGTCATTGTTTTTATCGTTCAGCCAGCTTTGAACTTCATGAAGCTTCAATCGTTTATCACATACGAATCGGTCAAAGTTGCCCATCATGGCCGATTTTGTCACGACCGGTAAATCGCTAAGCTGGCATTTTTCAGTATCAATTCCCCTGTATAATTCCTGATAAAATTCTGACTGTCTAACCGTATGGCGAAGCAGACGACGAAAGCGCTGCTGTTGAACTTCAAAAAGGCGATCTTTGCCCATACGGCTGCATCGCAGCGCCTTATAATAATTTCGGAATAAATTTATTACGCCCATGCAATTCAATACATTTGTTGATTAGTATTAACGGCCGTTTTGCAGTTACTAAAGTGCGGCAGTCTTGTCAATAAAGCATCCTATACATCTTTAATTGTTAATAGGTCTTTTTTTGTTCTTTTCCGGTTGACAATTTCCAACATTATAGTATTGACATACAGTCATGTTTG
>JASFNW010000181.1:0-9392 GCA_050116835.1 Desulfobacterales bacterium | reverse complement strand
AAAATTCGTTGAATAGGGTTTTTATTTGACAGGGTAGAGCCTTGATTTTATTATTCGTGTAATCGATTGATCTTGAATAGAGCGAAACTCAGGGTAAGGACTTTAATAGCGTTTTTGACAACATGAACATTTTAAACGAAATTCCGCGATCAGACTGGCACAACGGCCAAAACCCGATCGGGCTGTTTATTTGTGACTTTGACGGGACCTTACTGCGATCAGACCGCAGTTTTTCAAATGACGACCTGGAGGCTTTACAAAGGCTTGGTGAGTTGGGTATTGCCAGAGCAATTGCAACCGGTCGATCGATTTACTCGATCAATACCATTCCAATTTCAAACCTGCCGGTTGATTTTCTCATATTTTCAAGCGGTGCCGGCATCAATCGGCATCCCGACGGCCTGATCATACGTCACACCGGTCTGGAAACCCATCAGGTCCGTAAGGCAATTCAAACCCTCCAGACAAACAAGCTCGATTTTATGGTTCACCGTCCGATCCCGGATAACCATGCGTTCTGCTATTTTGAATCGACAGCCGGTAATGCAGATTTCAACAGACGCATTGAGATCTACCATCAATTTGCCGAACCGCTGAATGATAAAAATGACGGCTTCGACATGGCGACCCAGCTGCTTGCCGTCGTTCCACCCGGCGATAACCGACCGTTAATCCAGACATTACGGACGGCTTTGCCGGATTTTAATATCATCCAGACGACCTCGCCTCTGGACGGGTGTTCCACCTGGATTGAAATCTTTCCGGCGACCGTCTCTAAAAGCCTTGCCGCTGCTTGGCTTGCAGAAATGTTTAACCTGGACGCCGTCCAGACCCTGTCGGTCGGCAACGACTATAATGACGTGGATCTGCTGGAATGGGCCGGATGCAGCTTTGTGGTCCAAAATGCGCCGCATGAGTTAACCGATCGGTTTCCCATTGTGGCCTCCAATGACGATGGCGGCGTGGCGGAGGCTGTTGAACACTGGCTGGCCTCGGATTCATTCAATCAGCTATAAATTATTTGTTGCGCCTTGCGATTTTATAAATGATTGCTAATCAGTTGTGAGCTACAAGCGAGTTGCCTGACACCTGAAACCAGAACCTACAAATTAAACTGAATCCCTTGCGCCAGAGGCATCTCGCCGGACCAGTTAAGGGTGCAGGTTTGCCGTCGCATGTAGGCCTTCCAGGCATCTGATCCAGATTCACGCCCGCCCCCGGTTTCTTTTTCACCGCCGAAAGCGCCGCCAATTTCAGCACCGGAAGTTCCAACATTGACACTGGCGATGCCGCAATCGCTCCCGCCGGCGCTCAGGAAGGTTTCCGCCTCCCGCAAATCCGTCGTAAAAATTGAAGAGGACAGTCCCTGGGGAACCGCGTTTTGAAATGCAATGGCCTCTTGCAGGGTTTTGTATTTAATTAGATACAAAATCGGCGCAAATGTTTCCTGATGCACAATTTTAAAATCAGCCCCGGCCTCGCAGATGCAGGGGGTGACATAGGTGCCCGCATCAAAATCGCCGCCGGAAGGCATTTCACCGCCGTATATGATTTTACCCCCCTGCTCTTTGAGCTGGGTCAATGCGGACTGCATATTTTCACCGGCGCGGGAATCGATCAGAGGCCCCATAAGGGTTTCCTCTTTCAGAGGATTTCCGATCTTTATCTGCTCATAGGCGTTGACGAGTGAACTTGCAAATGCGTCATAAATATCTTGATGCACCATCACCCGTCGGGTGGAGGTGCAGCGCTGCCCGGCGGTTCCCACGGCGCCAAACACAACCGCATTTATCGCCAATTCCAACTCGGCACTGGGCGCAACGATCACCGCATTGTTACCGCCCAACTCCAGGATCGATTTGCCGAATCGAGAAGCAACCGCCTGGCCGACGTGACGGCCCATTTGCACACTACCGGTGGCAGATATCAATGGCACCCGCTTGTCGCGAATAAGCGCCTCTCCGATATCGTCGCGACCGCCAATTACCAGATTGCAGATGCCCTCTGACAGGTCATTTTTTCGCAGCACTTCCCATATCAGATTCATCGTAGCAATGGCGCATAGCGGGACTTTGGACGAAGGCTTCCAGATGACCGTATCACCGGCAATCAGCGCAATCATGGTGTTCCAGGCCCACACGGCCACCGGAAAATTAAAGCTTGTAATCACCCCGACCGGCCCCAACGGGTGCCATTGCTCGTACATCCGGTGCTCCGGGCGCTCGCTGTGCATACTCAAACCGTAAAGCATGCGGGATTGTCCAACTGCAAAATCGGCAATGTCGATCATTTCCTGGACTTCGCCAAGGCCCTCAGCGCGAATTTTTCCCATTTCCATGGTCACCAGTATTCCCAGGTCTTCCTTATTGCGGCGTAACACATTTCCGATCTGACGAACGATCTCACCCCTCCGGGGGGCAGGAAGCTGGCGCCAGTATTCAAAGGCTTTGAGCGCCGCAGTGACCACTTTTTCATAATCCTCTTCAGAAGCGCAGCGCACCGTACCGAGCGATTGACCGTCAATCGGAGAAATCGAAACCAGCTCGCGTCCGTGGCATTTCAGCCAGGAGCCTGTACCGGCACCTGAGAGTTTTCCTGTTAAGCCAAATTTTTCGAGTATCGACTTCATATCAAGTTCCTTTTCAAACGAAAATATGCCTCCCTGGTCCATTCAAGGAGGCATTAATTTTGATGCTTTAATTTGCTATCGCTGAATTTTACAATACCTTACGGTATGCATTGCGCGGGAAATTTCAAGGGAGGGCTGTCGCCTGGAGTCAAAATAGATCGGGCGGGGATAAACCCCGCCCCTACGCATGTATTCTGGCAGCCACGGTGAGCTGCCCTACTTCTGACCTGAACCTCGTTCTACTGTATTCTGACTTCTGACTTCCGTACCCCGTCCTCTGCCTGCCGCGGCGTAACTCGACAGAGCGAAGACGGGTCCTCTGAGTTAACCGGCAACTTCCTTTACCGCCTCTTCAAAAATCGTCAGACCCAGATCGATTTCTTCGGCCGATACGGTTAGCGACGGGCAAAAGCGAATGCTATTTTCGCCACAGCCTAAAATTAGCAGGCCTTTTTTAAATGCTTTACGAATGATGGCCGGCCGCCATTTAGTGGCCGGTTCTTTAGTTTCCCGATCTTTGACGAATTCGACACCGACCATCAGCCCTTTACCGCGAACATCGCCCATGCACTCATAGGTCTTCTGGAGTTCGTGCAACCCTTTCATAAGGCGCTTTCCCTGAACGGTTGCATTTTTCATCAAGCTTTTCTCCAGCAACTCGATGGTTGCCATGGCCGCCTGGCATGAAACCGGATTACCGCCGAACGTGGATGCATGGGAGCCGGCTTCCCAATCCATAATTCTGGCAGGGGCCACCATGGCGCCTAGCGGCATTCCCGAAGCAATACCCTTGGCCACGGCCATAATATCCGCCTTGGCCTTGAAGTGTTCGATGGCAAACATTTTGCCGGTGCGCCCCATCCCGGATTGAACTTCATCGGCAACGTAAAGAATGCCGTATTTTTTGGCGATTCGATACATTTCCTTGTGAAACCCCGGCGGCGGCACGATATAGCCGCCCTCCCCCTGAATGGGTTCGACAAAGATGGCCGCCACCTCCTCGGCCGGCACAGTTGTCCGGAACAACGTGTCCTCTATCCATTTCACGCAAAACAAATCGCATTCAGGGTAACACAGGTTGTAGGCACATCGATAGCAGTAGGCGTAGGGGATATGGGTAATGCCCGGGACGAACGGATTATAATGCTTTTTTTGAACGGTTTTACTGGCCGTCAACGACAGGGCACCCATGGTACGCCCATGGAAGGCCCCGAAAAAGGCGATATTCAGCTCTCGTTTGGTGTGCCAGCGCGCCAATTTAAAAGCGGCCTCGACGGCCTCGGCCCCGGAGTTGCCAAAATACACCCGTTTAGGGCCATTGCCGGGGACCATCGAAGCCATTTTCTCGGCCAGCTGAATCTGGGGGGTATAGTAAAAGTCGGTCCCGGACATGTGCAGCAGTCTTTCGGCTTGATTTTGAATGGCCTTAACAACATGCGGATGGCAATGACCGGTCGCATTTACAGCGATACCGGCCGTAAAATCCAAAAAGCAGTTTCCATCGACGTCGTGGACCCACATCCCTTCGGCCTGGTCAACCACCAGCGGGTAAACGCGAGTATACGATGGGGAAACATAGGATTTATCCAGTTTAATTAATTTTCTGGCACGCGGCCCCGGCAGCGCCGTTTTAATCTTCGGTTTCTTTGGCATGGCTCCTCCAGCAGACAATTCGCGATCCATCTGAGGATCAACATCCGTTTGAATTCAAGTTATATCTATATGCTTATATTACAATACTTTATCTCTTTTTTTATCAAAGTGCAAGAACGCTTGAAGGCGTTGTAAAAAAGATCATGCAAACAGATTTGCACAAAGAAAGCAAGGACTAAAGTCTGGGCTTCAGCATGAGCGCGGAAACCAACCGTATTCGATACAATCGCCTGCCCCGGCAGTTTTAGCAGTTGTTAATTCACCCCCTCACCTGACCTCTCCCCCCTCAAGGTAGAGAGTAATTATGATGTGTATGAAAATGGAATCAATTGGCAGGTACGATAAAATCAATTTTTACGCTTGAGGATTATTTATGCTATACTTTATTTTTTGCCCCTAAACCTTTTTACAGTGAGATTGGAGCCCAAAATGTCTGCAGTCATAAATACGAGTATCACGCTTCACGAAGGTCGTGTGTTTAAGCTGGTGAAGGAGGATTACACTCTGGATAACGGCGTGACGTCGGAGATGGATTTTATTCAACATCCGGGTGCCGCTGCAATGGTTCCGATGTTGAACCCCACCGATGTGATTTTGATCAAGCAGTACCGGCACGCGATCCGGGAGTTTATCTGGGAGATTCCGGCCGGCACGCTGGACCCCGAAGAATCGCCCTTGAATTGCGCCCGCAGGGAGCTGATCGAAGAAATCGGATATTCGGCCGCCGGCTGGCAGCAGCTGGGTACCATTACGCCTTTGCCGGGTTGCTCGGATGAACGTATTCATATCTTTCTGGCTTCAGACCTGGAAGCAGCCGAACAGAATCTGGATGATGATGAAATGCTGAACGTTCATCAGCTTAAACTCGAAGATGCGTTGCAGATGAGTGTGACAGGTAAAATTGCCGACGGAAAAACTATTTCCGGGCTCTTTCTGGCCTATAACTGGCTTCAAAATAAGTAGTCTGGCATTTACGCTTTTTTTTATTAACCGCAGACGCACGCAGACATCCGCAGACTTAATTTTTTTGTCCGGTCGACCTGACCGGCCAAAATCCTTCAATCGCTTCGCGATTAAAACTCAAATCCTACAGTTTGGCTGTGGCATTTGGGCACAATAAAGTTACCACTTTTTATTTAAGGAAAAAAACTGTTTGCCCGAAGGGCATGCAGTTCTTCCTTGCTCAGGTCGAGCAAGGAAAAGATAGCGTCTGTGTATGTCCCACGCCCGCCATGCGAGCAAGGCGAGGCGGGCGGGTGTGTGGTTCTGCGGTTAGATCCAATTCGTAAACTCTGAACACCCCTTAATATGGCTAGTCGGATTTTTTGCCGGTCATGTGGCTGATGTCGACCTTGATGATCAGTGTTTTGTCCAGGGCCTTATCGGCATATTCAAAAGCGCCATCCGCATATTGAGCCATGATAATATCAAGGGCCCGGCGCTTTTTTTCAGAATCTTCTATAAGGCCTGCAGTTCCATAGCCAATGACGCTGCGGTATTGCATTCCCCAGGCACAGCCGTTTTTACCGGAGGTGACGTGAGCATCGCCCTCAAATTCGAAACACACCGCATTATTGCGTTTTAAGATCTCAATTTTGCGCCCTTCCGTCGCAGAATGAAAATACAGGCTGTTGTCCTGGTAGCCGAAACACAGCGGAACGATGTATGCGACACCTTCATCAACCAACCCCAGCCGGCAAACCTGTGAATTGCGAATAATGGCATCGATTTCGCCTTGATCCGTTATCTCTTTTTCATTCCTTCTCAAAATCTGGTTCTCCTCCGCATGAATTGATTTTCTGGCTATTGTCGAAAAACTTCACCAGAAAATTTGTCATTTCTACCAGATTTTTTATGGTTATTAAAGAAAAAGAGCGAGGTTCATTGATCCATTTTTAATTTGTCAGGGGCGGCAAATCAATCAATAGTTTTTTTTCAAAGCCTCGACACAAAATTCAGTATCCAGCGTATTGGAAAGCTGCCAGGGTAAGAATTTGCTGCTTCTTCAGTTCATGACTGCCACAAGATATATGAAGCCACGGCCCTATAAGGTACATAAAATTGACTAGTCCAAGGGAATTTCACCCTCAGCCCCTCCGAGAACCGGACTTTAGCTTCTAACCTAATCTGGCTCCTGCCACTAAGCCTCACGGCATGAACTCAAGCTCCCAGTGAATAAAAAGTCTTGGCATTATCTGTGCAGCTTGTCGCTGATACTTCCACGCCCGCCTCTTATAAGACGCGAAGTGCTTACATTTAAGAATCACCCAGTGCATAAGATACCCGTTGATTCAGCTCCACCTGCAGTTTGTCAATCTGGTGGTGAAGCTCATCGATTTGTTTTTCGGTCTGCTTGCAGTATTTTTGACTTCTATGGAAAATGTCGGCAGCTCCTCCGACTAAGTTGCGTTTCCATTTGGTGACCATATTGGAGTGGTCACCAAATAGGGATCCAAATCGGAGATGGTGGCTTCTTTTTTACAGCGGACTAAGATACCTTGGCATTGAATTCGGCACTGTACTTTTTGCGTTTTTTGCTCATGTAAGCTCCTTTCGTTTTTTGCTGGCTCAGAGCTCAACACATTATCCATTTTTTGGGACCACCACTATAAACCATTCTTCTTTTCAAATAGATTTTTAATCAAAGATTAGCTCGTCAGATAATTTTCCCATCCAGCGGTGAGCTTTTTTAGCCATTGCTTTATATTGCTCAAACTTAATTCCTAACCTTTTAAGTACTACTGACGAAGTTATGGCAAAATGGCCATTAACTATATCGTTATTAGCATTCGATTGACACATTTGGTTAGATAAATAGACGATATCTGATTTTATATTTGAATTATCTATACGTTCAGGACAGTGGTGCCAACGAACCGCATTAACAATATCAAAGGGAAGTGACCATTTTGATAGAATAAGTGCACCGATTTCAGCATGATCAGTTCCCAAGACCATATGTTCGGCTACATCCAAAGGTATGGCATCCTCTGTAATGTTTTTAATTTCTTGCAGCTCTTTTTTTAAAAATTTGCTCAAAGCTAGTTTTCCGATATCGTGGAGTAATGCTGAGGTAAAAACATCGTAAGTTCCATTAATTTTTCTGTTTTTTGCTAAAGATTCGGCAATGTTTGATGCTGCAATTGAATGAAGCCAGAGTTCTCCGGGCGACATTTCATATCCCTCAACAGCTTTATCCATAGTTTTCTTCATACTTGCACTGACCGCAATCTGAGCAAACCGCTCGATCCCCAATAACATAACTGCTTGCTTTAAGGATCCAACTTTTTTAGATAATCCAAAAAAAGCAGAATTTGCCAACCGAAGAACATTTGCGGAAAGTCCTGGGTCATGTCGCAAGATCTCTTCTATTTCCTTTATAGATACGTCCACTTTATTGATAAGAACTCTCAACTTAAAACCTGTTCGCGGCATACTGGGAAATGATGACACTTCCTTCATTATATTGTCTGGTATATTTTTGTTTGTTTGACTCATTTCTTCTGAAGAGACCATGAAAATTCCTTCCTCTGAATTTTTTAGGGAATTCATACGCATTTCTTAACTTTATCCGACACTTATATTAATATAGACTATATTTTTCAACCATGAGGTTTTACAGGGAATGTTGTTTAGAATAACAGACCCATTTTATTATATCACAAAAGTGAACGTTTTTTAAAAAAACAGAGGCCGTCATGTTACAGGAAACCGTATTGTCGCTTATTATGTGAATTAAACACATTATGCTTTTCTCGTTTTATTAATCAATAAATTCAAGAGCTCCTCTTTGAACCCAAATGGCATAATTTGGAATACATCAAACAGCCTATCCTCCCACCGATTTATGATTGTCGACGGCGTTGGTTTCTTCCATGTCAATAGGAAAAAAATTTCATCTCGTATTTTTTTTCTCATTCGCATTTTTTTTGGTTTTTCAATTTTTTCGAACTGCGACTTAAAGTTTCTTCAAAACACACTCTAAGATCGTAGATATCCTTTTCGTTTAATCCCATCTTCTTAAATCCTAATGTCGGCAAAAATATTACTGATTTTTAACAACCCGATTTGGGAGCTTGGAATTTCTTGCCAGAATATCGCATATCAGGTTAAGTTTAGAGTCGAGTAGACTGAGGGAATTTCATCTCAGTCCCCCTACCGAATAGAACAAAAACCTCTCAGTTCATCGGGCTTTTATCGACCAGCCGATTGTTGTACCCATCGCCAATGCGCAAACAAATAAGACCGGCGTTTGGCAATTCGTCCGAGCCAATAAAAAGTTCTGCGACGGCGTAACTTTTTATACTTTTGAATTGCCCATCGTTGCGATGTAAGTTGAGTTGATTGAAAACCGGGTAAGGTGCTGACCTATAAAACTGCCCGTAATAGTTAATCCAGCTGTGTATTATCGAATTAAATATTCAGATAGATCTTTAATGGATGCTTTGATCATTCGGTGAATGCTCCAACACACCAAATCATTGCCATTTACCAGCAGCAGAGGTCGTCGATTGGATTCGATTAAGAACAATGGATTGCGATTCACAGTGGAGCGTTCCACCATCGATTGTAGGGCCTGGAAGCCATTTAAATTTTGCGCCCAGATCTTTATCTAAAGCAGCAAAGACATCCGCATCCGTTGTATATCCATCATCGGATATTTTTTTATTTGACCAAACTAAACTTTCCCTGACATTAAGTTCTTTTACCGCTATAGACAAAGCTTTTGAACTGGCAGTATCGGTTATAAAGTCAACTTTTTTTACAGCCACAGAACTCATAACACCCATTATGATCATAACAGAGAGCAGCTCGATTAGCGTAAAACCCTTTTGATTTCGGTGGAAAAATTTGCCCTTCATTTCATTTTTCCTAAAAACGGCGTGTGCCGCATAAGCCTAATTGTTCGATTAAATGATTCCTTATAAAATCCAATTTTGGCAGCCCAATCACAGTAGGTTAGCGACTTTAATTGTCAAATTCTATAATCTTTAGCTAAAAAGCTGCCGCCACCATAAAAGAAAAAAGTTTTTAGTCGGACCAAGCGGGTCTATTTGTATCACCCCCGCATCAAGTATTTCACTTGTTGCCTCAGGCGTTGTGCTGCCTA
>JASFNW010000180.1:0-9425 GCA_050116835.1 Desulfobacterales bacterium | reverse complement strand
TGGTTTCTGGGAGATTAAGATTTTATGCAGTCATTGTCCCTGCTATGCCAAAGAGGGCCTTCTCCTGGAATGCCCGGCAAATCTCGGATGTCCAAAATTATGGAAATATAATCCATCACCTATAAACAAGTGGGAGAAGTTTCAACTTGTAATAGGCTTTGGCATTCTTTTTGGTTTCCCCATATATTTTTCCATAATTGGGGCGCAATACATATGGGCAGGACTTACTGCACTTGGAACGATTGTATTTTTTGTGATATTGGGAAGAAATACCTGCTCAAAATGCGTTAATTTTTCTTGTATTTTAAACCGGGTCCCAAAGGAAATGGTTGATGAATATTTAAAGAAAAATGAAGTAATGAGAAAGGCGTGGGAAAAAGCAGGGCATAAAATAGGAAATGATTAATGGTCCCCTGCCTTGGGCGGGGGTGGTGACAACTCCAACGAAAACAAGGTTATCAGCCCCTTAAAATATTACCAGTGTGTGATTATTATCGCAATTGGTCAAATCTTGTATCCATGCCCCTGGCCGTGATACCGTGGTGATGACCAGAAGCTATTTGACAGCAAGTCATGAGTCGCATTAAATGAAAGCCAATTTTTATAAAACTTCTTTAGCTTTCGTTGGCACCTTGATTTACCTATTTTTATTGGTTCCATTTTTTATAATCTGGATACCATATGAAATCCTGTCAGCATCTGGTCATGATATCGAGTTTAACAATGGGGTATTTCAGCATGTTGGTTTGGTGTTTATTGCCTTGGGGGTTGTTGCTTATATTTGGTGTTCAGGTAGTTTTGTATTTTATGCCAAGGGAACGCCGATACCTTTTACGCCAACCAAAGAACTTGTGGTGACTGGACTATACAAATACGTAAGAAATCCTCTTTACGTAGCTGGAACGCTCGTATTATTAGGAGAGACGTTGCTGTTTCAATCTAAAGGTATCTTCATTTATACCCTAATCATGTTCGGCGTTTTCAATGTCCATGTTCTCATGGAGGAAACTCACTTAGAAGATACATTTGGAAAAAAGTATGAACAGTATCGAAAGGATGTACCTCGCTGGATTCCACGATTTAAATCCTATAAGGAAAATGATTCATCTTCCCAGTAGACCTGCGATGGCTCCGACGAATCACAATTGAGCTTCAATTGCAGATATCATCAGTGAAAACCAAGTATCTTGCGCCCTTTCATTTTGCATATACTGATAAACGTATCTCTATTTTTGAAGACACCCAAAAAGCTGTGATACCATATTGTCAATCGAAGTCTTGGCTTACTTTTCAATCTGTCAACTCAAGTATAAGTCAGAGCATCTGTAAGGGGCTAGGATTTCTTAAATACCCTAGTCCTCAATTTTTAATTTATTTTTATAATCTGTGAAATCTGTGCATTAATATTGTTCGTTTGATCGTCTGTCTCTATCTGTGAAATCTGTGGATAATTTTAGCCCGACTCCTTTGCGTAATCCTCCACAAAGATTGGCGGACAAGTCTGCGGATCGAAATCCTGCTTGTGAGGTCGTCTCGTCGCGGCGCAGCAGATAAATGCGAAGCCGGAAGCGCTTTGTGCGAAGCCCCAAGCAGGATAAAGTTACGCAATAAATCAAGCCCGTCCCGCTCGTTATGGTCGAGTTCCCCGTCAAATGTCAGTATGTCACGGACGTTTGTTCGCCTTGAAAGCATCAGCAATAATAAACGAAAGGCAAGAATAGAGAGTCTTGCTTTTACATTTAGAAACTTATCACACTCCCTTCGGCGGCCAGTTCGATCAGTTTTGGAGCCCCGGCCAGGGTCATATTGGAATAGAAATTCTCCTCGCCCAACTGGCGAGCTTCAACGCAGGGGGGTCAGACGTAGATCGGTACCTCGTTTTCCACCAGATAGGGTAAAAATTCGCTTGCCGTGTCGTTGGTGCCGGTCTTTTCGTCCAGGCTCCGGTTTTTGTCCGCCCAATACACGCCGTCGTCTGACATGAACAGGCTTGTTTGATGCCCCTGGGAGTGAGCCACCTTGGCCATTTGAAACGCCCGCGTGGCAGAATCCACGTCCCCACTTTTCAGGTAAACTGTTATCGTTGCCATTTTCAGCTCCTTTCATTAAATTAATCTGGCCGAGTTCTCCTCTCAAATGTCAATATGTCACGCATGTCCCTTTTGTGCAATAAATCAACCCCTAATTACCGAGGTTCTTGTGGCATCATGTACCTCTTTTATTAGAAGTGGTTTAAATCGTAATAAATCATATCGGGCCTTTTTGGATCTGAATTTTAAACTGGCCATTATTTTATCGGGGTGATATTAAAATCGTGCTAACAATTCTTCGAATTAACCACTTAAATAATTTTATTTTAGGAATTCCCCGATCGTGATAGCGAAACAGATTTCAGCAGGATCGACCCATTTGATTTTTATGAATGATTTAGTCCTCTCGTTTGAAGATTGCCGAGATACTTCCGCATCGGATTATCAATGATAATTCTAGTCCTTCCATTGATCAAAGTCGCCCTTGCTTTTGTGATGATTCTTGTCGCCATCAGAAAAAAATTTTCTTTGGGAAATTCCTTTCTGATGGGAGCTATTTTCCTCGGCATTTTGTTTGGCTTGGATACCCTGCAAATCTTAAAGTCTATCATTGCCTCGGGAACGGATCCCAAAACCGTATCTTTAGCCATCATCATTGGACTCATTCTGATTCTGAGCAACAGCATGGAAAGAGGCGGTCAGATGCAACGGTTGCTGGACAGCTATCGCGGCCTGATTTCAAATTCAAAGCTGAATCTCACGCTGTTTCCAGCACTGATCGGACTTCTACCGATGCCTGGAGGCGCCGTATTTTCTGCCCCGATGGTTAAAATACTGGGGGATCATTCCAATCTTTCCGGCGCTCAGCTTTGCTTTGTAAATTACTGGTTTCGCCATATCTGGGAGTACTGGTGGCCGCTGTATCCCGGAGTCTTGTTGACGGCGGTTATGACCGATATAAATCTTGCGGTTTTTGTCATCATAATGTTTCCTTTGACAATTGCAGCCGTTTCATTTGGTCGGCAACCCATCAAGCACCTGAAAGTGGCGCAAAAAAATGTTGGTCACTCCCGGCGGCCGTCAGCCGGTCCTTTTCTGAAAGAGCTGATACCCATTCTGATCGTAATCGTACCAGGGTTGAGCACAGGCATGCTGATTACCGCCGCCTTTCCGTCATTTAATGTGGCGAAAGAAACCGGACTGATTGTCTGCCTATGCGGGGCTATCGGGTGGGTCTGGTATCAAAATCACTTTAAAAAGGATTGGGTCCGGAAAATAATGATAGATCCAAACCTTTTGAACATGTTTTATATGGTCGCAGCTATCCTGATTTTCAAAGGAATTTTGTCCGACAGCCGGGCTGTCAATGCGGTCAGCGATGCTTTGATCGCCATGAAGGTTCCACTGCTTGTGATAGTGGCGATTCTGCCTTTAATCGTGGGTTTTATCGGCGGTATTACGATCGCTTTCGTCGGCAGTACGTTTCCGATTTTGATTCCAATGATCCATGCGATGGGGGAGTCCCAATTTATGCTTCCCTATATCATGGTGGCCCTGGTGTGCGGTTTTGCCGGCGTACTCTTTTCGCCGCTGCATGCGTGTCTGATTCTGTCAAACGCATACTTTCATACCTCCCTGCAAGATGTTTACCGATGCATGTGGTTTCCGTGTGTCGCCCTGATTTTGTCGGCTTTAATCTATTACTGGTTGTTACATTGGGGCCTCACTTGGGTGTTGTAATCGGCCGAATGCAAATTGCGGCGTCAGTATAATTAAATTGCCGGCCAGCACCAGCGCAACCCCCAACCAAAGCGTTGGCGGTCCAGAGATACCCTACATCAGATATCTTGTCGGACCAAGCTATATGTTAATTTTGTCCGGCAAGTATTCAGCCCTGTATTAAGACTATTTCTCTGGGGCGAAACGAATTTAACCGGGACCATTTAACCTGATTTTTTAATTAATCTGCGGAAATCTGCGAAATTTGTGGATAACCTCATACCGTGTACCCTGTACCTCTTACCGTTATTTTATTTGTTAGTGTATGTCCGTGTGGGCCTGCTGCGGCATAGCCCAAAGGGCGACGCCGGGTCCGTGGCTAATTTAAAATCAAATAATCTGCGGATCGAAATCCTGCTTGTGGGGTCGTCTTGTCCCGTCGTAGCTCAAAGAGCGAAGTCGGAAGCGCTCTGCGCGAAGCCCCAAACAGGCTAAAGTTACGCAACAAATCAAGCCCGTCCCTCTCTTTACTTGCCGATTAATCTGTCAGTTTAACAGATCTGACCCCGTATTTTTGCCTAAAAACCGGCTGTGATATCCTTATTTTCAACGGCCGCCGAATGCCTCCAGATTTCACTCCGCAAAAGCCCTCGCAAACAAGCGATGATGTTCATCCAAACCCGCTGACCGGCCTAAACCCGGCAAAGTCCGCTTTTGAAGCGCTTTGCCTAATTCACCATTCAAGATTAGACCCCCAGCAAAGATAAAAAATAGAGTGGCGTTTGGGTTTGTGTTGAATTTTTAGGAGGATGCCTTCCTGATTTCAGAATGAAGCTTCAATACCTGATCGCCGTCTTTCTGTTCAATTATATAAGCGGGGTCGCTGTCGCTGCCATCCCTTGTGACTTCGGTGCCTTTGAAGGTGCGGGTAACTTTCTCATTGAAAATATCCCGTATATACCCCGTGGCTGTCCCATCGCCCCAATCCCACTCCACTTTTGTATTCGTATTGTATTTTTTGGCCATTCCATTGTCTCCTTAGTGATGTAGCCGTTTGGGTTGCGTCTTGAAACCGACAAGTGGATCATTGTCGCGTCTTGAAATCTTTTCAGCAAGGTCGTTCAATGCAGCGCGCAGTGTTTCTTGAATCGTCGGATGGTAGTATGGAAACTGCAGCATATCGTGGACGGTATGTTTGGCCTGAACACTCCAGGCCAGCATATGGGCCAGATGCTCGGTGCCGGGTCCGACCATCTCGGCGCCGAGCAACTCCCCGTTTTTTCGATCCGCGTAAATGTTGATAAGGCCTTTGTCCTTTGCCATAATTTTTTCACGGCCGCCGTCAAACCGATTCGTCCCTACAGCGGGTGACTTGTCTTTGAGATCATCCCAGGACGCACCGGCAACGCAAATATTCGGATCGGAAAAGGCGATTCTGAGCGGTGCCCTGCGTTCGAATGCCACTGCTTCACTGCGAACTGCATTGAAGCCGGCGACCGTTCCCTCATGGGCCGTCTCATGCAAAACCGGCAGATGGGCGTTTGCATCTCCTGCGATGAATATCGGCAAATCTGCAATTTGCAGAGTGCGAAGATCAAAGGGCGGCACGCCGTCATCATCCAATTCAATCCCCAAACGCTCGAGATGGAGATATTCGATATTAGGTTGTCTGCCCATACTCAGCAGAACCTTGTCCACAATCACGCTCTTTTCGCCGGCCTTTACTTCAAGCTTATCTCCAGTCTTCGCGATATCAGCCTCCGAACCAAGATAGAGAGGAAACTCCTTTGAAAATAGATGTCGCGCATGACGATTGACTTCAGGGTCGCTCAGGCCGCCAATATATTCTAAAACATCCAACCCGACAACTTGCAACCCCAGGCGAGCAAGAGCTTGGCCCATTTCCAAGCCGACAGCGCCCATTCCGATAACGGCGATATTTTGCGGTAAATCCTGCTGTTCAAACAAAGAGTCGGTTGTCAGTATGTGATCTTTAAGATGATGCCACCGGTCAGGGAATACGGGTCGGGATCCGGTCGCAATGACGGTTCGTTCAGCCAGGAGCTCCAATCCCTCCACCTTGATGCGAGTGGGTGTGATAAATTCTGCAAAGCCCTCGACAAATCTGTCCCCCAGAGGCTTGACGACATTGTTGATTATGCCGCTTGTGAAACGATCTCTGAGTTTTCTAACGTGATTCATTGCCTTAACCCGGTCCAAAGACAGGGCCTCGCTCCCATCGATTCCCTCCTCCCGGAAAACCTGTCTCCGATGGTAATCGTTCGCCACCTGGATCAGCACTTTCGACGGCATGCAGCCTACCCGCGCGCAAGTCGTCCCCAACTCGCCTCCGTTTATCAAAGCGTAGTCCCCGGTAGATTTGCGAACCTCTTCCATTGCGTTGATACCAGCCGTACCCGCGCCGATGATCGCCACTTTGACTTTTTTTTTCACTTTTAGCCCTTTGTTCTATCTGTGTCCGTAGGTTGTGCTGTGCACGGTACTCAATCCGAGGGATTGTATGGAGCGAGCTGCGCGCAATTAATGGCGGGAGTAAAAATTACATCTTGTATTGCCCATGTTCGTCACCAGTTTTCTTTGCCCGACCGATGGCTCTTGTAGCTATGTTTTTTACGTTAGGCACAAATCGGTGCTTGTCAATTTTGTAAATTTAAATTGGGGTCGGACCAAGCCAAGTATTTGATATTTCGTAAAAAGCGTCAAAAAAAGAGCCGTTTTTCGGGCTTAAAAGCCCCATTTTGGGGATAAAATAGGCGTTTTAGGCAAGAGCGGCATCTGCTCGTCCAACATGACGCGTCTTCAACGATCTTGCTGCTCTTTGACGGGTCACCAGTATCTCTTCAGTTGAAATGTAATGTTTGCCCGGCAGCAATGCAGTGTGTCAAAACCAGCCGGTCTGGGCTTCTTAAACAGCCCATTTTGGTTCCAAAATGGGCTATATAAGCCCTAAAATAGGCCCATTTTTTGGCTCTTTATATGAATTATCAGGTACTTACCGTGGGATACCCCAAATACATTTTTACCCCAATACCATAAAAGCAACGCCATATTGAAAGCCTATTTCTTATTCCGTTTGTCGCCACGCAGGGTGTAGCGCTTTTGGGCCGACAGCACCGCTTTGCGCAGGCGTACCGAACGCGGGGTGATCTCCACCAGTTCGTCTTCCCGGATGAAGCTGATCGCCTGCTCCAGAGTCAGCGGTTTGATGGGTGTCAGCATGACGCTTTCGTCTTTGCCGGCAGCCCGTATGTTGCTCAGCTTTTTCCCCTTGCAGGCATTGACGTTGATGTCCTGACCGCGGTTGTGCTCGCCGATAATCATCCCTTCATAAACCGGTTCGCCGGCGACGATAAAAAGCCGGCCCCGGGGCTCCAGGTTGAACAGCGCATAGGCTACGGCACTGCCGGTGCGATCGGCCACGATGGAGCCGGTAAACCGGCTGAGGCACTCTCCGCGGAATTGACTGTAGCCGTCAAAAAAAAGGTTCAGGATACCGGTTCCCCGGGTATCGGTCAGAAACTCGTCGCGGTACCCGATCAGCGTCC
This sequence comes from Desulfobacterales bacterium, assembly GCA_050116835.1. GTDB lineage: Bacteria > Desulfobacterota > Desulfobacteria > Desulfobacterales > JAHEIW01 > JAHEIW01. The sequence continues at coordinate 2,110 of JASFNW010000180.1, read as the reverse complement.
GGGCCGGTATTGAAAATTCGATTCGCACCCTGCCCTTGCCTTTATTGATCAGGTTGATCATCTTGCCTTTGCGCAGCGAAAGTTTTTCGGTCACCACTCCCAGAAAGCGTTCTTCACAGTCGACCAGCAAACGTTCCATGGGCTCCAGCTTTTCCCCCTTTTCGTAACGATAGATAACCTCGGGCCGGCCGACACAAAATTCATAGCCCTCGCGGCGCATCGTCTCGATCAGGATCGCCAGCTGAAATTCACCCCGGCCCTCGACCAGAACGCTGTCGCGCTCATCGGTTTTTTCAACCTTGATGGCAACGTTGATGAGGTCCTCTTTGAACAAACGCTCCCGGAGGCGGCTGGACTGGACGTATTTTCCCTCCTTGCCTGCAAGCGGGGAATTGTTGATCGTAAATTTCATGGAAACCGTGGGTTCATCCACTCGGATGCGCGGCAAAGCTCGGGGGGCCTTCTGGTTGCAAATGGTGTCGCCGATCTCCACATCGTCAATGCCTGCCAACACGACAATATCGCCGGTCTGGACTTCGTCGACCTCTTTCAATTGCATGCCCTCATATACCTGGAGCTTGGACACTTTGAGGGTGGCGGCCTGCGCGTTTTTTCCCAGGCGCACCAGGTTGTCCCTGGAACGGGCGGTACCGTTGAATATTTTACCAACGGCCAGGCGGCCCAGATAATCCGAGTAACCCAGATCCGATACCAGCATCTGAAAAGGAGCGTCGAAATCGTAAGACGGCCCGGGGATCGCATCAATGATTGCATCGAAAAGCAGGTTGAGGTTTTCACCGCTGTCGTGCGGATCTTTGACGGCGATGCCTTCCCGGCCAATGGCATACAGCAGCGGGAAATCGAGCTGGGCTTCGGTAGCGTCCAGATCAATCAGCAAATCGTAGATTTCGTCGAGGACCTCCTCCGGCCGAGCGTCACTGCGATCGATCTTGTTGATGACCACAACGATTTTAAGGCCGACCTGCAGAACCTTTTGGAGGACAAAGCGGGTCTGGGGCAAGGGGCCCTCCGAAGCGTCCACCAGCAAAATCGCCCCATCGGCCATGGAAAGCGCCCGCTCCACTTCGCCCCCGAAATCGGCGTGCCCGGGCGTGTCGATGATATTGATGCGAATGCCGTTGCGCCGCACCGAACAGTTCTTAGCCGCAATGGTGATGCCGCGCTCTTTTTCAAGGTCCATGGTATCCATCAGCCTTTCGTCGATATGCTGATCGGCCCTGAACAGTCCGCTTTGCCGAAACATGGCATCCACCAGGGTAGTCTTGCCGTGGTCGACATGCGCAATGATGGCAATATTTCGCAAATGCGGATTGATTAAAAGGTTGGGCATTATTGTTTTTCCCTTTTTGGCTCGCAGTTTCGGTCCGGCCGGACTGTGCAATATAAACATTGTCGTTTAGATTACAAGGAAATAAAGGGCCTCGTCTTAAGCATTAAATATTAGGCGAAATGGGGATGACTTAAAATAAGGCAGAGGAACATCAGGGCATCCGTTCTTTACTTGTTGTACTTGGCGTTGTACTTGGGGTCGGGCCGTTGTTACGTAATGAAAAAACCGCAAAAGACACTTAATAACACCGGCATTTGGGTCTTAATCGGTCAATTTTTGCATAAAAACTGCCCGCGTAAGCCCGGAGGCTGCGGATTCCGTAGATAGATGTTTCCAGACACGGGCCATTTTTGTGGCGAATCTCTTAATAGGGCAGTTTTAAAGGAAAACCAGCTGATTAAGGCCGATTTTTAAACGTTTTTATGCTATATAATCACCAATGTCAATTACTTAGCATGGCCCGACCCTCACCTTACTCACCTTACACCTGTTGAGCTTTTGCCCTTTTCAGAGCCGGAATTGATAATCATATTTTAAGGTGCTATAAATGTTGCTGTTGAACCAGTTCGTGATCGCTTTAATCGAAGTAAAATGTAATAATATTGATAATATTTATCAGCCTATTAACAAGTGGAGGTGGCGGTGGTCCCAAAAAACTGGACAATGTGTTAAGCTCTGAGTCAATCCGAAAATGAAAGGATTTGACCATGAGCAAAAGACGAAAAAAGTACAGTTCCGAGTTCAAGGCTAAGGTAGCGC
>JASFNW010000179.1:0-9491 GCA_050116835.1 Desulfobacterales bacterium | reverse complement strand
CATGACCATACACTTAAATTGATCGGTAAAATTGCCATCGTAATCATCCGGGTTTTCCACCCACAGCCGCGGATCACATTCCGGATCTTCACTGCCGATCAAAAAATGATTCCCGACCTCCGGGCGCGAGTAACAACCGATGTCTCCATCCGATGTGATGACGCCATCCCTTTCCCAGTTGATACCGTCAGGTGCCGGTACATGCGCCACTTCCTGCTTCATCGGCCGCGTTTTGATCTTCATCGAATCTTCGACTCCGGCCATTTGATTGATCAAATAAGAATGCGGTCCGGCGACATTGACCACGACCGGTGCTTCAATTTCACTGCCATCCTTGAGCTTGACACCGGCTGTGCGCCGCTGTTTCTGCAATATCTCCACAACCTCCGCATTGAACAGAAACTCGGCCCCCTTGGCCCGGGCTGCGACCATGGCGTTGTGGGTCGACAGTTTGGGATCCGAAATATAGCCGGATTCAGGAATCCAGACGGCGCCCGGGATTTTTTCTGCAGTGGGCTCACCAAATTGGGGATCGTCGATCCATTTTTGAGGAAAGTAGCTGGCCAGATTCACATTCGGCAGATATCGCTCGATTTCCGCGGCCTGCAGGTCTAAATATCCCACGCCGAATTCATCCAGGGCTGCTTTCACACGGCTCAGATTCTTGTTGATCGGCGTTTTGAAAACCAATGCGCCGGTATTGCGATAAAAGGCCATGCCATCGGGATCTCGGACCTCGAGATATTTGGGCCAATCCAGCCAGTAAAAATAGCCTTCGCGTGCCAGCGCCACGCCTTCGGTTGTGGAGTAATGGAAACGGATAACCGCGCAGGAACCACTCGTGGACCCCATGCCGGCGTCAGCGAGTTTGTCGACATTCAACGTCTTGTAACCCCGTTTGGTCAGCTCAAAGCCGATACAACACCCGATGATACCCGAACCAATAATGACCGCGTCATATTTGTTTTTCATCAAACGTCTCCTCTGCAAATAAATCACTAGAGTCAATTGATTTTATCTGAATATCAGAGAAAGGAATACCTTTCAAGGGAGCGCTTATCGGTTATCTTCGATTGGGTTCAGCGTGAGGTGTATCCCACCAACCGATGATGGATCCGTATCTTGGCCACAGGAGCCCTTCTCGTTGCTCGATTTCACGGATCCAATCGCCAAGGGCGGAAGCGTGGTGGATCACCAGTGGTGTGCTGTGCGGCGGCAGGATATCGTTTTGAAGACCATAAAGGGAAATTATTTTCTGAATTTCAGCAGCAGTTTCTTCAGTATCCCAGGCAGTGGGATGTATAAATCCGTGATTGGCCCCTTCCCTGCTGGCATATCCGAACGTTTCACCGAATTGCGCTTTGAGATCCCGCATGAGTCGTATCGCCTGCAGGTTTTCGGCAACACTCAATCCTTTATTCAGATTCCGCAGGATACGATCATCAAACGACTCAAATCCAATTGAACTCAAGAGCACAAAAATACCCCGGCTGGCGGCCATCGACAGCAAAGATTTTAAGTGCTGAATCCCGGAAATCAGCCCGTCGGCTCTTAAGGTGAGATTAAGCTGCGATATTTCGATGTCGCGCGCATAAACCGCTTTGAGTAAATTTTGCAGAATCGGCAGCGGATATTCATTGATAAGCTCAAAAGGAATCTTTTTGCCATCCGGGGATTGCGGCAAATAGCTGATTTGCCGGATCACCGTTTCGGTGTCCAGCGTGCCGTGAAAGCCTTTGTCCACCGCCACATCACAAAAGCTGCAACCGCGCAGGGGAAGTTTGATTGTTTTTGCCTGCCCGGTGCTGAGGGACGCCGGATAATCGATGCGAGACGTATTGGTGCGGGCCGCATGGGGGCAGCCGATATGCTGCAAAACCTGACCGGTTGCAATCTTTAAGGGGGTTAAGCCCTCTTCGGCAATTATATAGATATTATCCCAGTGTACCTTTCCCAAGTATTTAGGATCCCAGGCTCTCGGGGCATTTTGTCTGAACCTGCCACCTGTTTCTGCCAGCAATAATCCAGGAATGGAAGACACGTCACTTGTGTCTAGACTGCTGAGCAGTGGAATGACCTGCTCTGCCGGTCCCTGCAGAGCGTAGCTAAAGGACTTCCATAAGCCTTTAAACCGATGGGGGTATGCCTGCCGGCCTTTTTCTCCGGTAAAATCAACATTTGCCTGGGGGCCGGCCAGAATCGTGATGACCCCATCGTCCTTTAAGTCGGCTGCAAGAGAAAAGAGATCCTCCCGCCCGCTCAGGGCGGAAAAGCCGACGATCGGTCTTTCGACGCCAAAATAATCGGCCAGTGCCTTTTTCAGCACAGCGGGGTCGTCGTCGCGGCTGACGGCAATCACCATACATTCACAGTTGCAATTATCTTCAATGATGGTGGCTGCCATCTGAGGGCCCAACAAGCCATAGGCCTCACCTTTAAAATAGCTGGTAACGATGACCATTTTACGGGGAGCGCCATTTGCTGAATTGGGGGCAATCATAGTATTCCACTGAAAACAACAGAGGCTTCCGAATAAACCGGAAGCCTCCGCTGATTGAAAAACTTAATGAATAAATGCTTTGTTTGCAAGCTAAATGGATCGTTTCGATTTAGCTGCCAATATCATTCCTGCAGCGCCGCAGCTTCTTTACTGGCTGTGGATACCCGTTCCGCTGCCTGGCGCCGTATGGCGATGCTTACTTTATCGGCTTCGACAAAGTCAACGGCTTTCTCTTCACAAAATCGGACACACTGCGGGTCGCCGTCACAAAGATCGCATTTGAAGACCTTGCGGTCGGTCGGATTGAACGCCATGGCACCGAATGGACAGGCGCTCACACACGAGCGACAACCAATGCAGACATCATAATCAACGACGACTTTTTCCAGTTCCGCATCACGTGAGATCGCCTTGACCGGGCACACGTTCATACAGGGCGCATCCTGGCATTGCTGGCAGGACATCGGGATGTACAGGCCTTCGGCCTCCCATTTTACCACCCGGATCCGGCTGCGGGTGGGATTCGATATTCCATCATGCGAGACAGAACACACCAGCTCACACAGCTGGCAGCCCGTACATTTCTGGTGATCGATGTATAGTACCTTAGCCATTTACTTCCTCCATGCCTAATTGAGCAAACTTTGCTTAATTAGGAGTTATTTGTTATTTGCTATTTGTTATTAGAAAATCGATTTATTCCTTTTGCACGAATAACCAATAACTAATAACGGATAACGCCCTAAAGGAGATGGGACGGCTCATTTTCCAGGCCGAGTTTTTTCAAGGTTTCTTTTTTGGGCGTACCCTCCTTATCGAGGCCCTGATGTTTGTACAATTCATCGACCATCATCACGAATTTTTTCTTATCGATGGTCATGCCGATCACATCAATGGCTCCGCGCTTGCAGGGCTCATCAAAATAACGATGATTTAACATGTCGCCTTTTTCAAGATCGTTGCGCGTCAACCCTTCTCTCAGGTTGAACAGCCGTTCGATCATGTTGCAGCGGCGGGCTACATCCCAGATTTCTTCAGGCGTCATTTCGAGTCCGGTATTATAGTAAAGCACTTTTGACCAGTCTTCAAAATTTGGCAGTGTGGGTCCCAGAAAGGTTGTGTGGTATTTGCAGATCCCCAGACAGTCGACGCCCATGAAACAGTTTTCCTGCCAGAAGACCTGCCAGGGTTTGCCGACATATTCGGTATGCTCGGAACTCAGCGTCCCATCATAGGGTACGGGGTTACCGTAGATCTTTTTTAAAACCTTTTCCGGCAGATGATATAAATCGATGGCCGGTCGACTTCTTAAATGGTCCGATCCCCTGGAGGCGGTGGCAACGTTGAGTGCCAGCGCCGGCGTGGGCCGTTCATCCGAATGCAGGTTGCTCATACCTTTGACCTGAATAAGATAATCAAAAGAGTTCTTTCCGATTTTTTTCGAGGCCGGAATGCCGCCGTCGGCAATGGCATCGGCCAGCCAGCCCTTGCGGTAGCAAATCCGTTCAATCATTTCGAGAACGGCCTGATCATTGCCCCAGGTCAGATCGAGCCCATCGGTTTCTTTATCGGTAATGATGCCCAACTCATAGAGTTCCATAGCCCAGGATATGAGGCTGCCGGTCTCCAGATTGTCCATCCCGAACTGGTTGACCAGATAATTGCCGGTCAGAACGGTTTCGGCCCGTGGGGTGTCAGTTTCGGCCCCAAATGCTCCCAAAGAAGTATACTCGGGACCTTCATCATACTTTCCAGCCAGGAGGCCGCTTGGAATCTTATACTGGGCCCGGCAATGAACCTGGCAGCCGAAACAACCGGTCATATGATGGCGCCCCATAGACTCTTCAGCAATTTCATCAATACGTTCGGGTTCGATATCATCGGCATATTCGCATTGATTGTACTGAAAATTGCGGGTACGGACACCGCCCCAGCAATTCGTCGCACCCCAGATAAAAGGCGTCCCCAATACGCCCTGAGTTTGATTGACTTTGGCACTGACGATTTGATCGATGAAGCGCTTATTGTATTCCAGGGCTTCAACCGGATGGGCAATCTGGATGTCCATGGTCCCACGGACAGCCACAGCCTTTAGATTCTTGGACCCCATGACGCATCCCATGCCTGTGCGACCACCGGAATTCTTGATTCCCGTCATCACGTTGGCAAATCGAACCAGATTTTCTCCAGCGGGCCCGATAACACAGCTTTTGACCTCCTCATCCCCCAGTTCTTCACGGATGGCCCACTGAGTGTCTGTTACGGACTTACCCCATATGTCGCGGGCATCACGGATCTCGATTTCACCGTTGTTGATGTAAATGTAGACCGGATGCTCGGCCTTGCCTTTGATGACCAGATGGTGAAATCCCGCCCAGGCCATCTCGGGAGCGAAAAAGCCGCCCATGTTGGTGCTGCCCAGCAGTCCGGTTAGCGGTGATTTAGCCATAATATGCGTTCGCGCCGTTGCCGAAGCGCAGGTGGCGGTCAAAATTCCCCCGCTGATCAGCAGGGTATTGGCAGGCCCCAGCGGATTGCACCCTTTTTTGGTGTGATTATACAACAAATACGCATCGAGTCCCCGACCTCCCAGAAATTTTTTGCGAACCTCGACCGGTATCGGTTTGGTTTCGATATCACCGGTGGTGAGATCAATGTATGCGATCTTTCGGTTTAACGCCATTTCAGGATACCCCCTTTTCCTTTAATTTTTCTTCCGCCAGCTTTTTGTTGACCTCCCAGACCGGTCCCCGGATACGCGGCAAATTGGCATTAACCCAGTGGATCCGGTATTCCATTCCGCAGGTCGGGCATTTGGCGGTCTTGCAGCCCTTTTCCGGCTGAATTCTTTCCATGCAGCTCGGATTGTGGCATCTGAACTTACCATAGGTGCGCGTTTTGCGTAAACTTTCAGCCGTTGATAGGCCTTGCTTATCGGTCACCATGCTTTTCTCCTTTGTGTTTGTAAGAACCCATTCTGAGAAGAACTCTGAATGCATTCAATTTTTTATTTAAGATGGTTTCAACGGGATGGTATCCGTTTCACGCAAGCGGGCATTTCATTGTGGATTGCACCCGCAATAGGGTTCACCATTATGAACATACAAGCACTGCTAATTTGATACCACAATGTATGTTTCCGATCAAGTCAAAAAATACAATTTTTGAATAATTTAAAAATATATCACAAATAAAGAAACCAAACGCGGATTCATATCAGATATAATCGATCGGCAGATTATCTTGACCGACCGGAAACGCGTTCATTAATATGAACGAATTATCTTGACAATCCTGATGTCCAATTGTATCCTCAAACAATGAAAAAATATGGCGCACCTTCCGTAAAAAAGGCATTTGCCATCCTCAGTGCGATTTCCGCTTCCAGCCAGGGCCTGGGGGTGAGTGAACTGGCGAATAATCTTAAAATGGCCAAGAGCACGGTCCATGGAATGACTTCCGCTCTGGAAGAGCTGGGCGCTGTCATGCGCGATCCATCGACCAAAAAATACAAACTGGGCTTCACGCTGCTCGAAATCGGCCGTTCGGCCTATACCCAGATCGATCTCCAGACCTCGGCTCGACCGGTTATGGAAAACCTGATGGAAAAAACCCAGACATCGGTTTTTTTGGGTATCCTGAACTGGGACCATGTGACCATATTGGATATTGTCGAGTCCAGCCAGGATCTTAAGATTACCGCCCCGATCGGCACCACTATACCCATGCTTGCCGGCGCCGTGGGCAAGGTTTTTTTAGCATCCATGGATCGAGAACAAGCCCGTAAAATAGTTGAATCCAAAGGGTTGCCCCGTTTTACGGATAACTCAATCCTTGATACGGCGTCGTACTTTAGAGAGTTAAATCAAGTCAGCGAGCAAGGGTTTGCTGTTGATGACGAAGAGTATATTCTCGGCGTCCGGGCAGTGGCAGCTCCCCTGATGGGATTGGGGCAATTGCGGTCGGCCATTTGGATTGTCGGATTCAAGGCCAGTCTTGACGAAAATAAAATGCAAACACTTACCGGCGAAACTCACCAGGCTGCCGTGGAGATCAGTCGACGCATCCAACAGCAACTTACCGCTCCCCTTAATCCAAACTGAAAAGTCTCGTGTCTCAGAAATAATTTACCATTGTAGAGCCGGTCATGTCATTATCTGAAAGGCGCTATGAATTTTAAGGCGCCTATGCCCCGATATTTGGGATTGTATCTACAACGAGGCGTCGATTCGGTTTGAAAGTGCAGCGTACACGAAGTACGTGAGCATTTCAAACAGAATCGCAACAAAACCATTGGGCGTGAGATGCATTTTTGAGATAGGTTTTAGTGGAAGACGAGTGACTTGACCGTAACCGGAAACACCTGACCGGCCACCAGAGGCTCACCAATATCAACCCAATCTCCTTCTTCGAGCGTTAACTCGTCCAAGGTCAGCAAATTGCTTTTTAAATTCGTTTCACGCCGAATCACATTTCCAACCCCGCACGCAATATCAGTTCCAAAGATCAAAATAATGGGTAGTCCTTTTTTTATAGAAATGGCATGAGATGCTTCAATGGATTTGGCAAATAATTCCAGCTGGGGATAGGATGCGCGAACCGGATCCTGGAAGTATAGGGCCACAACGTCCTCGCCTTCAACCCGATCAAATCTCCGAAAAGCTGCATTTATCTGCGATATTGCGTATTCAACATTTAAATTGGACGGCTCCAGATCGACTCGAATGACCGGTACGTTTCTGAGCGGAAAGGCAAGCTGATCATCCATAAAACACGAACTGCCGGATATGGATAAGGAATAGGCACCGGCACCGATGACGGTGGCTCTGATTTTGTTAAGCGGTTCAACAACATCAGCCCCTAACCGGGATGCCAGCGTATTGATGGAATCGGCCAGAACTTTACCGATGTCGTCATAATGATTTAAGCCGCCGTACATCAATTCGGCGACACCGCCTGAAAACGAATATTCATCAATGCGATCGGAAAATTGCAGATTATCGGTCACCATCAGCTGCCGGGCCAATCGTGATGTTGCGGGGCCCGTGATGACCTCAAACAGAGCCCTGCCAAATGTTGCGGCGATGCGTTTGACATCCGCCTTTGAAATCCGATCCCCGATCTTATGATTGAGCCCCAAATGCTGCATTACCCGCCGGGCAGGTGGATCGATACGCCAGATTTTTCCCTTGGAATTGACACCCAGCAAACGTCCGCCGACAGATATACAACTCGTTGACAGGGTTTGGCCATTTTTGATGACTGCGATGTTCGACGTTCCACCGCCAATATCGCAGGACAACACGGTCTTACCCCCTGTTTTGGAACGCGCAGCCGCACCGGAACCCATGGCCGCAATAAGGCTTTCAAAATTGGGACCGGCTGTTGCGGCCACAAATTTTCCGGCATCATTGGATATGGCTTCGGCTATTTGCCGGGCATTTTGTTTACGTGCAGATTCACCGGTGACGATGACTGCACCGGTTTGGATATCATTTGGGTGTATTCCGGCACGCTTAAATTCAGCTTTAAAGAATTTGGTTAACCGTTTAATATCAATTGTATTACCATCAGATAAGGGCGTCTGAACGATGCGGCCTTCATAAATAATCTGTCTTTGCCGGATCTTAAAGCGCCGGGTCACCGAACGCTCATCTTTTTGCAGCAAGAGTTTGGAAAAAACCAGATGGCTGGTTGAACTGCCAACGTCCACGCCAACTGAAAGTATCTCAAGTTTGTTGGTTTCCATATTCATAAGTTCAAGGATATTAGCCGTCTTTAGACTGGCTAGAATCTGAGCCATCGCCCAGCCCGGCACGCACCCGTTTGCGTACACCGGATGCCCCCCCCGGCCGCCAGTCTTTGAATGACTGCAATGCTTCATAGCAGTGCAGCCGGTCCATCTTTTTTAAGCGCGCAACGATCTGAGTCCAGGCGCAGGGCGTACCCTGCCCGACTTCACAGTAGCCCCCTTTGGACCCCCCGCAGGGGCCGTTAAAAAGACTTTTGGCGCAACGCGCAACCGGACAAATCCCTCCTGTATGAATCAGGATACAATTTCCGCAGCCTTTACATTTTTCAGTCCAGGAACCCGGCTTGTCCGATGCTCCCAGAAAAGTCGTGTTCAAAGCCGGAATTACCGGTAGCGGCTCCAGCTCATCCGCCAGGGTTTGAACACCGGCGCCGCAGGCCAGCGACAGCACGGCGTCGGTTCCAGGCGGTATTTCCTGATAATCATGCACCAGGTCCCGTTCGCATTGCCTTAGAATACAGCCGACCACAAATTTCGGCGGCGGGTCTTGATAATGTTTTATCTGCGAAAGCTCGCGACTGAGTTGTTCGGCCTCTTTTTCACCGCCCGACAGGCAAACGGTCACACAACTGCCGCAACCTAAAACAAGCACCTGTTTGTAATCTTTTATTGCCGAAATAATTTCTTCCAGCGGTTTTAAATCACCAACGATCATTTTTTATCCCTTTGCCTGAATTGATCGTTTCAATCTAGGCATTTTTTCGTTTCGAGGGAAGCAATTTGGCAGCAGCCGCATTTTGCCGGTGCTTGGGACAAAGCGCTTCACCGGTTGAATTCAGTTTGCTGTCTATCTTCTGCTGAAAAGCCGGCGAATAAAGCACTTCGCCACATACCCGGCAATGGATCAAATCAAGCGAAATGACATCATCCCATTCGCCGACCAACAGATGCTGAAACTCGATGGCATCCTGGGGGCACACCCGCCAGCATTGACCGCACCGGGCGCATTTGGTCATGTTGTGTTTGAGCGTCCGCCGGCCATCCTGATCGACAAAATTCAATGCTGCTGCCGGGCAATTTTCAATGCATGCCAGACACCCATTACAGTTATCATTAACCCTAAAGTAAGACATTGATATTACTCATTAAGTACTTTAATTATCTATTAAAATAGTATATGTAAATTCAAATATCGAAATTCGAATTTAAGATTTTGAGATTCCCCGTCTTGGTAGTGTC
>JASFNW010000178.1:0-9631 GCA_050116835.1 Desulfobacterales bacterium | reverse complement strand
AAAAAATGAACATCATGTCATTAAAAAATAGACTTTATTCTTAATAGCACCCATTATTCCATTATGCCAAAAATCCATTATTCCGGTGATATATAATAGTTTAGCGATTAAATAGTTATCGTTCGTATCGATAAAAAAAATAAAAGATTACGGCTTTAGGCTGCCTTGTTTTTTGCTTCCCGGATGGGATTGGGGCCCAATTCTTTTATTTTTTCAGTCATTTCGGTTGCATACTGCGCAAAACGAGGCCCCTCACTGGATGACAGATTATACATCTGGGCGCGCTCGCCGCCAATGCCGATCGAATCCAATATTTTCTGGGCCTGCTCCACCCTTCTGCGTGCCATTAGGTTCCCGGCGTTAAAATGGCACTCGCCTTCAAGGCATCCAATCACAGCCACGCCGTCGGCGCCTTTTTCAAAAGCTCGCATAATATGGATCACGTCGACCTTACCGGTGCAGGGAACCCGCACGATCCTGATATTTGTCGGGTATTGCAATCGCATCGAACCTGCCAGGTCCGCAGCCGTGTAACCTCAGAAATTGCAGCAAAAGGCAAGAATGATCGGTTCAAAATCTTTGCTCATGGTTTCCCTCTCTAAAAATAAGTGCCTAAAATTGAGGAATTCTATCTATCTTATTCCGCATCCCGCATTTAAAAATCCGCAATTCCGAATCCGAAATCCGCAATTTAAAGGACGCCTTCTAGCAGCGCATCCACTTTGCAGATGATCTGATCATCTTCGTACCAGTTCAACTGGATCGCTTTGGCCGGGCACTCCGCGGTACAGATGCCGCAGCCATGGCAGAGGGCATCATCGATTTCACTGACACCGTCCGCATTGATCCTGGGCACATCATACGGACATGAGCGCACACAGATCAAGCAGGAAGCGCACTTATCGGCTTCAACCTTTGCGGTGACTGCCGATAGCGTCAAATGATCCTGGGACAGGAATGTCACTGCCCGCGAAGCGGCCGCATAGGCCTGGGAAATGCTTTCCGATATCAGCTTGGGGCTGTGTGCCGTACCACAGACAAAAATGCCTTCGGTGACCATATCCACCGGCCGCAATTTCACATGGGCCTCCATGAAATAGCCTTCCGGCGTGCGGGCCAGCTTCACAATCGATGACAGCTCCTCGGTATCTTCGGCTTCTACACCGGCGCTGAGCACCAGTAAATCGGTATCGACCTTCAGCTTGCGATTGAGCACATGGTCCGTAAAGGTCACCTCGATGCCGTCCTGGGCCGCCTCGGCCACCGGCGGATCATCGGGATCAAACCGGAAAAAGAAGACCCCCTGGCGCCGGGCCTCGGTGTAATAGTCTTCCAGAAAGCCGTAAGTGCGGATATCGCGATACAGGATGTACACCTGGGCATCCGGATATTTCTCCTTGAGATGCAGCGCGTTTTTAACAGCCGTCTGGCAGCAGACCCGGGAGCAGTTCGGATTTTCCTCGTTGCGCGATCCGATACATTGAATCATGACGACCTGCTCGGGCGCTTCCAGTTCACCTTTTTGCATCTGATCGGCCAGCTCGAGCTGGGTCATCACCCGCGGGTCATCTCCGTACAGATATTCCTTGGGTGAATACTCGTGAGCCCCGGTGGCCAGAATAATGACGCCGTGCTCGATTTTACGCTGCACCATATCCGGCCCCACCAGGAGCTCGGTGGTAAAATTGCCCTTGAAACCTGAAAAACCCACCACCAGCGAGTTCGTAATCACCTGAATTTTTTCATGGGCGGTCACCCGCGAAACCAGGTCAGAAATGTATTCACCGATATCGGCTCCCTCGATGGTGGCGGTGAGCCGATTGGCCAATCCACCCAGCTCCGCCTCTTTTTCAATCAACACCACCTCATAGCCCTGTTCCGCCAGGCCCAGCGCGGCGTTCATGCCGGCCACACCACCGCCGATCACCAGGCCTTTTTGGATAACCGGAATCTTCTTTTCCTTCAGTGGGTGCAATGTGGTTGCGCGGGCCACCGACATGCGCACCAGGTCATTGGCTTTTTCAGAGGCTGTTTCGGCCGCTCCCGAGTGCACCCAGGAATCCTGGTTGCGGATATTGGCCATTTCAAAAAGGTATTTGTTCAAACCGCAAGATTCCATGGTATCCTGAAAGATGGGCTCGTGGGTCTTTGGCGTGCAGGCCGCCACCACCACCCGGTTGAGCTGGTGCTCTTTGATGACCTCTTTCATCTGGACCAGGGAATCCTGGGAGCAGGTAAACAGATTCTCCTGGGCATAAACGACATTGGGCAGGGTTTTGGCATACTCGGTCACACCATTGACATCCACCACACTGGAGATATTCACCCCACAATTGCAGACAAACACCCCCACTCGCGCCTCCTGATCACGCACATCAATTTCGTCCGGAATTTCCACACTGCGGGTCAGTGTGTTGCGTGCCGCATTCAAACTTGCGCCGGCAGCACATGCCGCTGCGCTGGCTTCGGTAACCGAACTGGGAATGTCTTTGGGCTCCTGGAACGCACCGCAGGCATATACGCCGGGGCGCGAGGTCTGCACGGGCGTAAACGGATGGGTCGTCGCAAAGCGCGCGTCATTGAGTTCGACGCCCAGGCGCTCGGCCAGTTGAACGGTTGATTCGGGCACCTGCAGGCCAACCGACAGCACGACCATGTCAAAGTCCTCTTCCTGCAATTGACCGGCATCATCCATATACCGAATGTTTAAATTGCCGGTATCGGCGATTTCATCAATCGAATGGATCCGCGATTTGATAAATCGGATGCCGGCATCTTTGGCGCGATTGTAATATTTTTCATAGTCTTTGCCGAAGGTGCGGATATCCATATTAAACACAACACAATCCAGCTCTTCATCAGCGTGCTCTTTGGCGATCATGGAATCCTTGATGGCATACATGCAGCAAACCGATGAGCAGTAGCTGTTACCGCATTGGTTGGTATCTCTGGACCCGACACACTGCAGCCAGGCGATCTTTTTCGGATCCTTGCCGTCCGAGGGCCGCTGCAGATGGCCCATGGTCGGCCCCGAGGCGGACAGAATGCGTTCAAATTCCAGGCTGGTCAGTACATTGGGACTTCTTTTGTAATGATAGACGTTTTCCAGATAGGCGGGGTCATAGGGTTCACACCCGGCCGTCAGAATGACCGAGCCGACTTCAATTTCTTTAACTTCGGCTCGTTGGCTGTGATCGACAGCATTGGCCAAACAGGCCTCGACGCATTGGTAGCATTCACAGCAATACCCGCAGTTCAAGCAGCGGGCGGCTTCCGCCCGGCCCTCTTCTTCGCTGTAGCCCAGTTCGACTTCATTAAAATTGCCCTGGCGCTTGCTGGCTTCCAGCTCGGGCATTTTGGCCCGCTCCACGATCGGTTCGTCTTCCGGAATGGGACGATAGATTGGATTCTCGTTGACTAACGGTTCGCGGCCTTCAGCCATGTCATGACCTTCGATATACCGCAGAATCGATTCGGCCGCTTCTTTGCCGGCACCAATCGCACCGATGGCCACCCAGGGACCGGTTTGCAGATCTCCACCGGCAAAAACACCCTCGCGCTCGGTGGCATAGGTGATCGAGTTGACTTCAGTCGTCCCCCAGCGGGTAAAAGTCAGCCCGGTATTATCTTCCAGGGCGGACAGATCGGGGCGTTGGCCAATGGCGGGGATCAGCTGGTCGATTTCAATCTCATATTCGCTTCCGGGAATCGGAATCGGCCGCTTGCGCCCCGAGGAGTCGGGCTCGCTGAGTTCCATACGGATACAGCGCAGACCCATGACCCGGCCATCCCGAGTTAGAACCTCCTGGGGGGCGGACAGGTAGGTAATCTCAACGCCTTCATCTTCGGCCGCCTGGATTTCTTCTTCCCAGGCCGGCATTTCATTGCGGGTGCGCCGATAAACGATGTTGACGCTCTCGGCACCTAGCCGGACGGCCGAGCGGGCCACATCGATGGCAACATTGCCCCCGCCGATGATGGCAACCTTTTTACCGGTATCGGTTTTACCGGTCAGATTCACTTCTCTGAGAAATTTAACACCCTGACGCACGCCATTGGCCTTTTCGCCGGGGATGCCCAGTTCTATACCCTGGTGCGCGCCGATGGCCAGATAGACCGATTTGTACCCGTCTTCGAACAGACCATCGATGGTGACGTCATCTCCCAGCGCTGTGCCGGTTTTGATGTCCACGCCCAGGTTGGTAATGACTTCGATTTCCCGGTCCAAAACGTTGCGGGGCAGACGGTGGGCCGGGATACCGACCCTGAGCATACCGCCGGCTTGCGGTAACGATTCGAAAATGGTCGATAAAATGCCTTTTTTGGCCAGATGATAGGCACAGGACAGTCCGGCGGGTCCGGAGCCGATAATGGCCACCTTTTCCTTCCGCGGCGGCGCACATTTAATTTCCACCTGCCGGGCATCAAATTTGTCGGCTGCCAGGCGCTTTAAATCGCGAATGGCCACCGGCGATTCCACCTCACACCGACGACAGGCATCCTCGCACCCGTGAGGGCAAATGCGGCCCAGCACACCGGGCAACGGCAGATCCTCCATAATGATCTCCAGGGCTTGTTTGTACTTGCCCTCTTTGACCATCTGCACATAGCCCTGCACATTGAGTCCACCCGGGCAGGCCAGCCGACAGGGGGCCTTATCGGCCTTCTGAATGGCATAGGCGCCGGGAATCGCCTGAGCATATTGTTTGAAAGTGGCTTTTTTAGTAGACAGACCCTCGTCGTATTCACTCGGAAGATTCACCGGGCAGACGGTGGTGCATTCACCACAGCTGGTACATTTATCAAGATCGATATAGCGGGGGTTTTGGCGTACGCGGGCCTTAAAATTTCCGGGTTTGCCTTCAAGGTCTAATAATTCACTGTTGGTTAAGAGCTCTATGTTGAGATGCCGGCCGACCTCGACCAGTTTAGGTGAAATAATTCACATTGCACAGTCATTGGTGGGAAAGGTCTTGTCGAGCTGGGACATCAAACCACCGATGGCAGAAGATTTTTCGACCAGATGAACCAGGTAGCCGGAATTCGCCAGATCCAGAGATGCCTGCATCCCGGCAATTCCGCCGCCGACAACCATTACAGATCCTTGGACTTTATCCGTCATGCTGTCTTACTCCTTACGCAGAATTTTATTTAGATTTATGATTCGATTTAGATTTACGATCGGATAGATACGATCCGCATTCACAATCAATTTTTCAACAACCATCATTTAACGACGTGCCGCTTTGCGGTGGGGCAAATTGGGGCAGTTTAAATATCCTAATTATTCAATATATTAGATCCTTTTGAAGGTTCTACTTAAGGGTAATGGATATGTGCTAATGCCCCCGATCGGGCATGGTCGCCTTACACGCCAAAAAGACGCGAAGAGGCGAATTTACTTGTTTTCATTTAATTTGTCAACCGATATTTACACCCGACCTGCCTGCTGGAAGGTTATGCCATAAAGCCCGTCTGACGTGCAGGGCGATAAAAAAATGCACTTGAAACAGACAGTTGTGCGTGATACGGTTTTGCTCCTGCGCGAGCGGGTTGCCGGTCTCCACCGGCAGAGCAATAAACCGTTTGTTATCTTTGCAGATATGACGATTTTTGGGAGTCACTTTAATGCCGCAACAACAGCCTTCCATTATTAACATCGGCCTGGTCGGCGGCGGGGATCTTTGCAAGGAGATTCTCGAAAAAACCACCGCCGTTTATGAAGAGGCAGAAATGGTGGCCCCCATATTGGCCGTGGCCGATCCGGACCCTGAAAGTCCCGGCCGCAAGCTGGCCAGTCAATTGGGTCTTTTGACATTTGGCGACTACAAGCAGCTGTATGATCGACGCTACAGCATCCACCTGATCATCATTCTGACCCCCGGGCCCGACATTTTTGAGAACATTTTGCATACGCGTCCCTCCCGGATTCGAATCCTGGCCTATCAGGTGTTTCGCATGTTCTGGAAAGCCATTGCGTCGGAAGAACAGAAATTGCGGGAACGAACCAAGGAAATGGAAACCATCCTGAACGGAATCGATGATTTTATCCTGGTGATAACACCGCAAATGGAAATTTTGGAGGCTAACGAATCTTTTCTACACAAAATGGGATACAGCCACGAAGAGGTCATTGGTAAAAAGTGCCACGAAATCTATTATGATCTGGCGGAACCGTGTAAATCAGACGAAATCAATTGTCCGTTGAACCAGGTGGTTCGCCAGAAGCGACACGTGCGGGATATTCGAGAGCGCACCCTGTCCAACGGTGAAAAACAATATTATGAGGTCAATGTCTATCCCATCTGGGAAAAAGACGGCAAAGTTTCCAAATTTATTCATATCAGCCGGGATATTACCCAGCACAGGCGGGAAGAGGAGGAAATCACCCGCCGCCTGGAACAAATGGTTGGTGAACGCACCCGGCAGTTGAAAGAAACTCATAAAAAATTGCTGCACCAGGACAAGATGGCGTCATTGGGTAAGCTTTCTGCCTCCGTGGTCCATGAAATCAACAACCCCATTGCCGGGATTTTGAATTTGATCATGTTGATGAAACGCATGGTTGAAGAAGATTCCATCGGCGCAGAGCAAATCGATCGCTTCAGTCAATATCTGACACTCATGGAAACTGAAACGCGGCGCACCAGCCGCATTGTGTCCAACCTTCTGGCATTCTCACGCCAATCAAAAATGGAGCTCAAACGCATCAACCTCAATCGCCTGATCGAACAGACGCTATTTTTAAACGCAAACCTGCTTAAAATCAGCGGCGTTAAGGTGGAAACCCACCTGGATCCGGACCTGCCGGACCTTATTGGCTCCGAGGACCAGCTTCAGCAGGTATTCATGAATCTGGTGTCGAATGCCGCTGAAGCCATGGAAACCAAAGGCGATGGTCGGTTGCAAATTACAACGCGCCATTCGTTGCGTGATGACAGACTGCTTGTCGATTTTAAAGACACGGGTGTCGGGGTCCCGGAGAAGAATTTGTCAAAATTGTTCGAACCGTTTTTTACGACCAAAAAAAAGGGCAAGGGCGTAGGGCTGGGCCTGTCAGTGGCCTATGGCATTATACAGGAACATGGTGGTTCAATTTATGTGGAATCGCAGGCCGGTGAAGGCACCTGTTTTAACGTTAAATTGCCATTAAAGCCGGACTCGGAGAAACTTGACTCGCAGGGAGGTCTCAGTGAGCAGTATTAAAATCCTGATTGTCGATGATGAGCTCATCATGCGCGAATCTCTGGCGGGCTGGCTGGAACGCGACGGCCACGACGTAAAGACTGCTGCCAGCGGTGAAGAGGCACTCGAGAAAATAACGGATACCCATTTTGACATTTTACTGGTGGATATCAAGATGGAAGGCATCAGCGGCCTGGATGTGTTGCGCAGCGTCAAAGACTCCGATCCGGATGCCGAAGTGATCATGATTACGGCCTATGGTTCCATTCCATCGGCGATCGAGGCCATGAAAGATGGGGCCTTTGACTACCTGCTCAAGCCATTTGATCCCAATGAGCTGGGCGTGCTGATCGAAAAAATCATCCAGCACCAGGAACAGGCCCGCGAAAACATATACCTGAAAGAGCAATATAAAGAACGTACCCGTTTTGAAAGCATGATCGGCCAATCCAAACCGATGCAGGAAATATTTGATCTGATCTGTGACGTGGCGCCCATGGATTCAACCGTTTTGATTACCGGTGAGACCGGCACGGGCAAAGGGCTGGCAGCTAAAGCGATTCATACCAATAGCCCCCGCCGCAACGGTCCTTTTGTGACGGTCAATTGCGGCGCCATCCCGGAGCATCTAATGGAAAGTGAACTGTTTGGGCATCAAAAAGGCGCCTTCACCGATGCCAAGGAAACCAAAAAAGGCCGGCTGGAATTGGCCCACGGCGGTACCCTGTTTTTGGATGAAATTGGTGAAATCAGCATGCGGATGCAAATCGACCTGCTGCGGGTATTGGAAGATCGTGTATTTTATCGCGTAGGGGGCACCCAACCCATTGAAGCCGATTTCAGAGTCATTGCCGCCACCAATCGACATCTGGAAGCCGCCATCAAATCGGGTGAATTTCGTGAAGATTTGTTTTACCGCCTAAACGTCATCTCCTTTAAAATGCCGTCATTAAGCCAGCGCAAAGAGGACATTCCGCTTCTGGCCGAACATTTTCTGTATCGTTTTTCCCAGGAAACCAATAAGCCCATTGACAGCATCAGTCGCGAAGCCATGGATGAGATGATGATATATGATTGGCCGGGTAATATCCGCGAACTGGAAAATGCCATCGAGCGCGCTGTTGTGGTTGGCCGCCAGCGTGAAATTTTGCCAGAAAATTTACCCATTTTTTGCCATGAACCCGCACCGGCGATCAGAGGCCATTCGCTCAAGGATGTTGAAAAAACCCACATCGAACGCGTTCTGACCGAAAACCAGTGGAACATCGCCAGAAGCGCCAAAATTCTCGGGATCGATCGTTCAACCCTCTATAGCAAAATCAAACGCTATGATATTGAAAAGTTAACTTGACGCCTCTATCCCCATATACGATCGTCATTTCACCCATCGGAGATTTTACCCCGGAATTATTGGATCGAATCAGCGCGGAAATTAAACGAATTTACACCTTCCCCACCGAAGTCCGACCCTTGTTGGCGGATATTGAATTTGCGTTCCATCCCAATCGCAAACAATACCATTCCACTCCCATACTTGAAGAGCTGGCCCGCAGGGCTCCCGCAGGCGCCATCAAAGTGTTGGCCGTGGCTCAGGTGGACCTGTTTATCCCGATTTTAACCCATGTCTATGGAGAAGCCCAGCTGGGCGGCAAAGCCTGCATTGTGTCCACGATTCGACTCAATGAGGGCCACCAATCCCAGAACACGCAGGAGCCGTATTTAAGCCGCATCATCAAAGAAGCGATACACGAGCTCGGCCACACCTTTAAATTACGGCATTGTCGGGAACATACCTGTTTGATGCATTACTGCCGCGATGAGGGTGATGTCGACCGCAAATCTGACCAGCTGTGCCGCTATTGTAAAGTCCTGCTGGAAGACGATATCAAAAGACTTGAAGTAAAATAAGCAAAAATATTTTAGGGTCGGTTTGAAAACAGAATCTTAAATTTTTGGGTGATTTTCCCGCTAAGTATAGATAGCCGACATCGAACAAAGATGAAATTGATTCGATTCCGCAATATATTGTGGTCATCGAAATTCCAGGCATTTAACAAAAATAATAGACTTTACCATGCAATATAAATTATCAGATTTTCCTTTACTCGAGGTGTATTAAGAGCCCTGGTAGCGGTGAGATCTGCGAATTTTGATATACAAAATAGATCTGCCTCTTTGGATCTATAAGGGCTGCTTGCTTAGTATTGGCCAAACATAATTGCGCGCTGATAAAATATCACAACCTCATAGCAACCAATTTTTGAGGATGTTCGAACCTATTTCGTCAATGACATAGCGAGAAGAGATCTGTACTTCATGCCATGTAAACAGATGTTGGAGGTACCAGTAATCTGCTATTCAAATGTCAGGCTCTCAACAATCGATGCAATTTTTTCTGGGTTTCGTCCGGTATTGATAACAAGATAGACACATTTTTTATCTCTGT
>JASFNW010000177.1:0-9678 GCA_050116835.1 Desulfobacterales bacterium | reverse complement strand
ATCTGCCAATTTACTGCTTCACCAATCTCTTTAGAAAAGATCTTTCGCGCTCAATATACAAAGTGACCGCAGACATGTTTAGAATCGGTTTTGTTACTAGCTCTAAAGGTCGCAGTTAGGAAAGTTAAAGCTATATTATGTGTTCACACCGCTTTCTTGAATTCTGTTGCTGATGAACGGTTTGTCCAACACCTATCGATTTCCCGTTTACGCCTGGATTGGTCTTGCGCTTCTGATACTTGGGCATTCTTTGTTGCTTCTGAATATAAACGAGGGTGAACACGGGATCTACTTCCTGGTCTGGTGGCCCTATATCCTGACAGTTGATGGACTCGTCTATCACCGCAAGGGCACTTCTTTGCTGACCCACCACCGCAAAAAATTCTTTCAGCTTCTGCCGTTGTCCATCCTTTTTTGGCTTATATTCGAGTTGTTTAACATCGCATTGAGTAACTGGCATTACATCATGGTGCCGCAAAACCCCGTTTTTCGCTGGATGGCGTACGCTATCTGTTTTGCGACCGTATTGCCGGCCATATTTGGGACCAAAGATGGGCTTGAAGCTTACGGTTTATTTAAAAATTCGCGTATTCGGGCTATTGCCCCATCGACCCGCTGGTACAAACCCGCTGTCATAATGGGTCTTGCTTTTTTAATATTGCCGTTGCTCTGGCCGCAATACTTTTTCCCAATGGTATGGCTTGGATTTACCTTTCTCCTTGAACCCTTTAATCATCATTTTGGGGCGCGTTCATTGATGCGCGATTGGGAGCAGGGGAGCTTGCGGACATTCTACCTTTTGCTGGTTGCTGGCGCCATCTGTGGTTTACTGTGGGAGTTTTGGAATTTCTGGTCTATAACCAAATGGGTTTATACCATCCCCTATGTGGGCTGGCTGAAAGTCTTTGAAATGCCCACCCTGGGATTTTTTGGCTTTCCTCCTTTTGCCGTCGAATGCTATGTGATGCTGAATACGGTCGCGCTTATCCGGAAAAGGCTTTCCTGGAGATATATCACCTACTTCACCTTTTTTCCGAGATCCATCCGGGTTTTGCTGCCGGGATTAACGGTTTTGCTTTTTTTTCTTTACGCCTTTTACATGATCGACATGAATTCAGTTATCAGTTGGCGACCCTGAACCAAATGGATTTGTCTTTCACTTTCGACAATAAAAATTTATATGTGTTTACACAATCCTGCCCTTTGTTTTATATTCAATCCTACCTATAATCTCATCCTGTCAGTAGTTTTCTGACGATCAAAATGCATCTGCCAGACAAAAAAATAAATTGGCAGCCCAAAGTCAGTTCAATACCGGATCGTCTTTGGAACGTGATTGTAATCGGGGCCGGGCCGGCCGGCGCCATCGCAGCCTGCCACCTTGCGTCAAGGCATCACCGGGTTTTGCTGCTGGACCGACAGAAGTTTCCACGTGAAAAAGTGTGCGGCGACGGCCTGCTGCCCGATGCCCTGCGTTGTCTTGACGCCGTCGGTGTCGGTGAAGAGGTCCGCGCAGCCGGTCACCCGGTTGACACCAGCGTTTTTGTGAGCCCCTCCCTAAACGAAGTTGAAATACCCGGCGAATATCTGACCCTAAAACGCAGCCTTTTGGATCTGATCGTTGCCCAGAAGGCCGTTGAACAAGGCACCATCTTTGCACAGGGTGAAGTGGAGCAGTTGGCAATCGAACCGGATCGAGTGGCATCCTTTAAAATTCGGGGATACAGCAAACCGATTCGATCCAAAATCGGGATTATTGCCACCGGGACGGATGTTCGGCTCATGCATAAAATGAACTGGCCGGCCCAAAAAGGGCCCAGTGCGGTTGCCCTGCGATGCTATATTCACTCTTCACTGGTCCTGGACCGATTGATCATTTCTTTTTACAGGCACAACCCATCTAGGGTCCCCGGATACGGATGGATTTTTCCGATGCGAGATCATGAATTTAACGTCGGAATCGGCATATTGTCTCCGGATCGCGCTATCAGGCGCACCATCAATCTTAAAGATAAGTTTAATGCGTTTACCGAATCTTTCCCCCTGGCAAGGGAGTTGATGCGGCAAAGCAATAGAATTACAGCTCTAAATGCCGGCAGTTTACGTTACGATTTTGAGGGCGCCTACCCTTTTGTCAACGGCCCGCTTGTTGCTGTGGGCGAGGCCATTGGAACAACGCTGCCGTTTATCGGCGAAGGCATCGGCAAGGCCATGGAATCCGGAGAACTGGCCGCTGATGCTGTCAGCAAGGCCTTAAACTCAGACGACTTGAGCAAACTGTCACGATTTGGTCAGAAAATCGAATCAGAATTTAAAACCCTCTATCACGGATACCGGTTGGCTGGACGCTGGCTGGGCAGACCCTGGTTAAACAATTTTACGGTCGGCCGACTCGGTGCAAGCCGATATGCCAAAGAAATCCTGGCCGGTGTCATTGCTGAAAACAAAAATCCGAAGGATATTTTTTCCATTAACGGCTTTCTTAAAACGTTTTGGAAATAAGCGTTTAGCGCCCGTTGTCACAACGCGTTTTCATTATGGTTGTTTGCGGGACCCTGAAAACAGAAATGATGCGCGGCGGCGCAATTGCCGACAAGCCTGTTTTTAGCCAGATGGCAAATGATTTCATTCAGTAGGTGCCACCCATCGTTTCGGCGTTTGACATTTAGCCCCCAGTTAGATATAATTTATTGAAAAGTTTGGAAATATTTCATCCTGACACAAACTGAATAGTGCTTAAAAGTTAATGAGACTTTGCCCCCAATGTGACCAGCCGGTCGCCGAAAAAATTACGCTGTGCCCGGCCTGCGGCAACGAAATCGGCGAAGGCCGCAAATACATCGACGATTACCGGATCGTCGACATTCTGCACGAAGGTCATTCCAGCTTTCTGTGCCGGGCCATCCGGCAGCGAACCGGCGAGATGGTGATGATTCGCCTATTTACGCCCCAATCGGGGGTCGACGAAAAAGTGGCCGCCAGGCTCACCCAGGAGCTGGAGCGTCTTAAAAAGCTGCCCGACAAAGGCTTTGTCCGCCACTACGCTATCCGACAATCGACCGATGGGCTCTGGTACCGAATCAGCGAATGGATCGACACCGAAAGCTGGGGATCTTTACTGACATCCGGGCGGCTGCAGGATCGCCAGTTAGCACTGGACCTGTTTTTCCAGATGGCCTCTATCCTGACCGTACTTCACCAGGAAGGTTACTTCATCCCCCATCTCATTTTAAACGACATTATGCTGGTCAGGGCTGAAAGCGGAAAGCTGCAGGTCAAGATCGACTACAAGCTTTCGCGGTTTTTTGACCCCAAGCTCGATCGCCCCGGGCCCATGCTAAAAAATTTGCTGAACGTGCACCCGGATATCGTCAATCATCGGCCCCTTGATTTCAGGAGCGACATCTGGTCTCTGGGTAAAATTTTCGTCGAGCTGCTTTCCGCAGATCTGGAAACCACCGATTACCTGGCCAAGGTCGACGAGCTCAATCTGCCGGAAGAGGCCAAAGTCCTGTTAAAAGTCATGCTGGCCGATGATCCGGACATACGCCCGCGGTCCATGGCCGAGGTCGCTGTTTCGCTGGCGCGAATTAAAGAAAAGCCAGTCGATGAAGAACCCAAACCGGTTCCGCCTCCTGTAGCAGCAGCGCGCAGATTAACGATAAAAGGGCTTCAGAATCGCATCAGCATTCTGGCTGTTTTAATCATCATATTATCGTTGGCCGGTTTTATGGCCTGGTATCAGCTCAGCCAGCGCAAGGCGGGAGATGAAAACCGTATGGAGGATTATGCCAATCTGTATTCACCGTCGGTCGCTTTTGTCCTGGTGGAGTACTGGCTGGAAGTCGAAAATGAGCCAATGTATCGCAATCTGGCGGAAGGCACTGCTTTTCTGGTGGACGGCAATGGCTATATGCTGACCAGCCGGCACGTGGTCTGTCCCTGGTTGGAGGACTCCAGTCTTCTGGCCACGGCTCAGCATTTCGGGCAGGTTGATAAGATACCGGAACTGAAGTACCGCATATATTTATGGTTTGAGGGCACACGGGCCTTTAACCGTGTATCCCGTCTGATTGAAAGCCCGGATCTGACCGATGTGTATTTTATTGAAAATGCGTTCAGCACCGAATCCGAGCCGCGGCTGTCCATCGCCGGAGTGCCCAAACCACCGGTCCAAACCCGTCAGGTGATCACCTCACCGCTTAAAGATGATTTTGCCGTCATAAAAATTGACCGGGTACCGGATGGGTTGGATCCGCTGCCATTGGATTTACAGTTGGATGCTAAAAGTGTTCCCAAACTATCACGACTGATCACCATCGGATTTCCACTGGGAAGTCGAACCCAGGATGAGGCGGTGAACGCCAGTGTTACCGGTGGTAGTGTGCGTCGATCTTTTGAAAATGTGCTCCAGGTCGACACTTCGCTTTATGGCGGTAACAGCGGAGGTCCCATGATTAATGCGCGCGGCAAAGTGATCGGCATTGCCGCCGGCGTCGCCATGGATGTTGCCGAGGGGCTGTTGCAGGCCGCAACCCCCCGCTGGGATCTGGGCATGGTTTTGCCCATTACCAATGCGGCAAAGTTTCTTGAAGAGTTAAAGGCCGGCCAGGCCAAGTGGAATGGCGAGTTGGATTTTTCAATTGAGAAAACCCTGGAGGAGGTCAAAAAAAAGGCAGCCGAAGGACTGTGGGCCGAGGCCCAGGCTGTGGCCGATGAAGCGCTTAAAGGCAACCCGCAGCCGGAAATGATCATGGCGGCCGGCATGATGCACTATTGCACCGGGGATAACCAGGGGGCCGCCAATCTCTTTTCACAAACCCTTTCCATGGATCCCGAAAATCCGGAAGCCAGGCTGATGCAATTTTTAATTGATTGGCTGGCGGGTGAAGGCGCACGCAGCCCTTATCGCGAACAATTGCTGTCTTTGGATTGGCGTTCCCCGGCAGAGTTTCAAGGCCACCTGGTGCGGGTTCTAGAGGGTTTAATTGATGAAGTTTCGGCCCTGGATAGCTGGCATACAGAAGCTGAAAAAAGCTGGCTGTACTATGCGGTCAGCCTTATCCGGATCGATCAACAGGATTGGGAAGGTGCTGAAAAATTGCTCAGAGAAGCAGTGCTGACCGCGGACACCGACACCTGGGAATTTTTTGTGGCGCATGCCAAATTGGATCAACTGCAAAAACGTCGGCGAAATGCACTAAAGACCAAAGCACAGTGGAAAACCTACAACCAGGATATCGAGGCTTTTAACAAGAAGGTTAAAGAAAAACTGGAAAAAGAAGCCCAGCTGAAAGCCGAGTTGCCGCAATTGATGGCCAAATTCATCGATGAATCTGTTGCCATTAAAGAGAAGCGTGACGTGCTTATCAAGTTATCCGAAATATATCCGGACAACCGCAAGGTGTTTGTTGCCTTGGCCTTTTACAGTGCCGCTGACGGAGATTGGACAAAAGCCCTGGAATATATCGACACTTTCTTAGACAGCGGTGGCCGCCAGAATGGTGACCGGATGAGTTTGGGAATTTTGCAGGCCGGGATACTCAACATACAGGGTAAGGCCGATGAGGCTCGAGCCAGTCTCGAGGCATTTGCCGCGCATATCATGGATCCGTGGTATCTGACCATCAGTGATTATCTGTTGGGCAACCAGACCGAAAGAGCACTTTTAGAACAGGCCGGTGAAAGCCCTGAATACCTCTTAACGGCCCACTCGGCCGTCGGGCTCTGGGCTGAAGGGTCCGGAAACAAACAAATGGCAATTAAACACTATCGCGAAGCATTGGGTTCTTTTCTGGATACCTGGTTGGAATATGATTTTGCCAAAGAGCGTCTCAAGCTGCTGAAGCGGCCCACCTCGGAATAATATTATTTTCACCGCAGAGTCGCAAAGATCGCAAAGTATAGGTTCATTTAGTTTTCCGCTGAGAGGGCGAAAAACCGAAAAAAGCTCTGCTAGCCTATCTTCGGACAAGCTTCCAGGGTTAAGTCTTTATTATCCTCATGCTGTTTCAAACCAAAGAAACAGCTGTGTTCCCAAAGATGTATTGCCACAGGCAGGGTGGTTTTTGCTTTTCGTCCTCCATGCCATGCCAAAGCTTTAGCGCCGGCAGGTCAACGAAAAGCAAAAAGAAAAAATATCTCTGCGTACGCTGCGTCTTTGCGGTGAAAGAAAATCGACATCCTATCCGGCTATTCTCTTATTCCGTATTCCCGGGCCAGATTTTCATCATAGCGTGCTTTTCTGCCCGGGCATTTGCCGCGTTGACATAGCTGGCAGTTAAAAAATGATACCTCGGTCTGAAAATAGATTCCGGACACGGATTTGGTGGGGACCATCAAACAAGAGGAAGTTAGACGGACGCCAATAGCGCCCTCAACATCCGTTAGCAGCTGAAACAGTTGGCGTTGTTCTTCAATCGGCCATTCCTGCAACGATCCGGGACTCATAAACGAAATTTTTTTAAGGGCAAATTTTTCGCACAGATGATCATGGAGTTGTTTGCGTACGGCATTTAAGGCGACATTGCCGACAACATCCAGGTAATACTTTTCCAGCGGATCATCTATTTCCTTGACCACTTCTTCCAGTCCGGGTCCGAGGGTCACCACATACGGGAAAATCCGCTCAACCGGATCCAGATTCTTGCGCAAAACTTTGCTTTTCAGTTGCAGGCCTCCGACCACAACTGCATCGTCTGATTTTTCATCGATATAACATAACTTGTAGGCCGCCTTCGGCTTGCAGCAGGCCTTGGCTTTATCGATGAGATCTTCCGCGCGTTGAGCATCGCTGTCGTGTTTGAGGTGCAGAATTTTTCCAACCTTGTGCGGATCGATATGTAGCGGTATTTTTTCTAAGATTTCCATTTCTGTAAATTCAGTTATTCGAGCTAACAACCACCCGCACAGCGGATGGCTTAAGTTTTGCCGCCTCAGGCGGGAAAAGACAGGGGCGCGAAGTTCCCCGGTCGTCTCGGGTAAGCCGGGTGCAAAGCACCCGGTTTGGAAAACCCAATAACATTGTGTTTCTTGCGGTGTAGCCTATTTAATCTGTTTTGTAAAATAATTTGGCTATTTTTTAGTGGCTGCAATCCGTTTGAATTTAAACCCAACCCGATCCGGTGCAATCAATATCAAAACCAGGCACTCTTTATTGACAGTTTTGTCGCATCTCTTTATACTCGCAAAAGGTGTCTTCCAGATATCACAGCCTTGCATATCCGTTCTGCCAATATCAACCCAAAGTAACAGAAGGAGTTGTTTTATGGGAACAAATTCTATTGAAGCGCCATTAAGAAAGCTGATGGGACCCGGCCCATTGGATATTCATCCACGGGTATACCGGGCGCTGACATCACCGGTTATTGGTCATATGGATCCGGCGTATTTTAAAACGCTCGACCGAATCGGTGACCAGCTGCGGCGGGTATTTCAGACCCAGAACAGGTTGACCCATGCAACTCCGGGGACAGGAACTTCGGGAATGGAGGCCTGCGTGGCGAACCTGATAGAACCCGGAGATCCGGTCCTGATCTGCGTGCACGGTTATTTTGGTGATCGGCTACGCCAAATGGCCGAGCGTCAGGAGGCCGAACTAACAGTCATCGAGGGTGAATGGGGCCGGCCGACGGATCCGCAACAGATCAAAGAAGCCTTTCAGAGCAAAGACTACAAAGTAATTGCACTGGTCCATGCCGAAACCTCCACCGGGGTTCAACAGCCGATGGATGAAATTGTGCAGCTGGCGAAGGAACGCGGCAGCATGGTGCTGCTGGATACCGTGACCTCACTGGGCGGTATCGAAATCAAAGTTGATGAATGGGGGATAGATGCCGCTTACAGTTGTTCTCAGAAATGCATCGGCGCGCCCCCGGGGCTGGCGCCGGTCACCTTTAGCGATCGTGCGATCGAGGCGGCCCGAAATCGCAAACATCCGGTTCGCAGCTGGTATCTGGATATTACCCTGCTCGAACAATATTGGGGATCTGCCCCACGGGTTTACCATCATACCAGCTCTAGCACACTGAATTATGCGCTTCTGGAGGCACTTTTGCTGATCGAGGAAGAAGGCCTGCAAAAGCGTTTTGAGCGCCATTTGAAAAACCACCAGGCACTGGTTGCCGGTGTAGAAGCCATGGGTCTGGAGATGCTGGTCAAACCCGAGCATCGCCTGCCGACGCTGAATACGATTCGTGTTCCCGATGGCGTCGATGAAGCCAAGGTACGCAGTTATCTGTTGCAGACATTCAACCTGGAAATTGGGGCCGGGCTGGGAGCGCTGGCCGGCCAAGTCTGGCGTGTGGGCCTGATGGGGTATTCATCTTCAGCTGAAAATGTTCTTTTTTTCCTGTCGGCCATCAGCCGCGCGCTGGCCGTGCAGGGCTGTAAAACCGATCTTTCAGCCGGCTCCGAAGCCGCCATGTCGCTGCTGAATGCCTGATTGGAGTTGTTTGGTTAACGGAGCGCACAGGCCTGCGATACATTACAGAATTTTGCGTAGTTTAGATGATGTTCACACAAAGCCGCAAAGTCGCAGAGTGTCACCATTTTTAAAAACTTGATACATTTCATAAACTTCGCCGGCTTCGTGTACTTGGTGGTGAAAGAAGCTGTTCATACAACCACGAAGGTCACAAAGAACACAAAGAATGATTGCTTTACAGCATGAGATTCACTTGGCGCCTTCGCGTGAGAATTTCCAATCTTCATGGTCGTTTCGCACTTGGATAATTCAATGCTGAATGCTGAATTGATTTCCAATCTTCGGCATATTGTCGGCGAAACCCGGGTTTCAGTGTCGCGGGCTGATACCGAACTGTACTCCTATGATGCTTCGCTGGCCAAGGGGCACCCCGGTGTTATTGTCTTTCCTGCCGATACCCGGGAAGTGGCGCGGGTTGTCAGAGTGATCCGTCGGGCCGGGGTTCCTTTTGTCCCTCGCGGCTTCGGCACCAATCTTTCGGGCGGCACGGTATTGCCTTCCGGCGGGGTGGTCATCTGTCTGTCGCGTTTGAATCGTATCATCGATATGTCACCTGAACGACGCTGTGCTGTGGTGCAGCCGGGTGTTACCAATTTAGAGCTTCAGAATGCCCTGGCACCGCTGGGCT
The DNA here is from genome assembly GCA_050116835.1 of Desulfobacterales bacterium. Taxonomy (GTDB): domain Bacteria; phylum Desulfobacterota; class Desulfobacteria; order Desulfobacterales; family JAHEIW01; genus JAHEIW01. Next base: position 565 of record JASFNW010000177.1, on the reverse strand, counting down.
TTTTCTATGCGCCCGATCCCGCCAGTCAGAAAGTGGCGACCCTGGGCGGCAACGTCGGCGAAAACTCCGGCGGCCCCCGCTGCTTAAGATATGGTGTAACCACCAACCACATTCTGGGCTTGGACGTGGTTTTGTCCAGCGGCGAGGTTGTTCGTGTCGGCGGGTGCGCCTATGACCCACCGGGATATGATCTTCGCGGTGCGCTGATCGGCAGTGAGGGCACCATGGGTATCGTGACCGAAGTGACGGTGCGCATCCTGCCGCTGCCCGAAAACGTTATTACCCTGCTCGTTATCTATGATGATATCGGCGATGCGGCCCGATCGGTATCGGATATTATTTCGGCGGGAATTATACCGACGACCCTTGAAATGATGGACGCTCCGATTATCAATGCGGTCGAAGACAGCTATGCCTGCGGTTATCCCCGGGATGCGGCGGCTGTTCTGATCGTCGAAGTGGAAGGTCTTTCAGCAGGTCTCAAAGATCAGGTCTCCCGCATCAGCGAGCTATGCCGAAAAAATCGCTGTCGTGATATTCGTGAAGCCAAAGATGACGACCAGCG
>JASFNW010000176.1:0-9832 GCA_050116835.1 Desulfobacterales bacterium | reverse complement strand
CCTGAACCGCCTGCCGGCTGTGCGTGAAACACTGCAGCATGCAAACATCCCGCTATTGCTGCTTGAAAGCGACTGCAGCCTGCGGTCGATCGAACAACAACGAACCCGAATCGAAGCATTCATCGAAATGCTCAATTAAAGGTAAAGCCCAATGATGTACCAATATTTTAAAGATATGGCCGCCGGAATCGAGAGCAAGATTTTACAGGATCCGGCTTTACCCAATCCCAGAAAAAGATACGCCCTGGAGACGGCCCGGCTCGGCAGTCGTCTGTATTCCGGGAAAGACACGGTTGCCTGGTGTGGAATTGCCGTCCCCTTTGATCTACTCAACGCCATGGGCATTACTTCCTGCTTTGTTGAATTCGTGGGGGCCGTGCTGGCCGCCACCGGCACAGCCGACCCCTTTTTGGAAGAAGCCGAGCAGGCCGGCTTTGTCGGCGACACCTGTGGATATCATCGTGCCGTCATTGGAGCCGCTCGCAAAGGCATCATGCCCGAACCGGACTTTTTGATCGCCTCCACCTGCCCTTGCTCGGGCGGGATTGCTGTTATGGAAAATTTAGCCCATCTTTTTAACAAAGAACTATTTGTGTTGAACGTGCCCCAGGAAAAGTCCGAACAAAGCATTGCCTATCTGGCCGACCAGATCAGAGATATGGTCGGATTTGTTGCCCGCCACACGGGTGAGCCGCTGGATGAAGATAATCTGCGCCGGGCCATTGAAAACACCAATCAGGCCCGCAAATTGATGCAAGATGTATATCGACTTGCCCAACATGTCCCGTCACCCACCGACGGCCGCCTGCTGACAAATTTCGGTCTTGTTATGCCTTTATTTTGCGGCACGCCGGCTGCGGCTGAAATCGCCCGGGCGTATAAAGACGAATTTATGGCCCGCAGGGAACAAAACATACCGGGTGTACCCGATGAAAAACTGCGGTTGCTGTGGATTCAAAACCGCATTCAATTCAACAATCCGCTGGTCGAGTTGCTGCAAAAAGAGTATCAGGCCAACATCGTCTCAGATGAATTAAATGACATCTACTGGGATCCGATTGACCCTGATGACCCGTATACCGGCATGGCCCGCCGGGCGATTTCCATCCCGTTGAACGGTGACATCCAGGGCCGCATCAAGCACCTCCAGAAGCTGGCCAGGGACTTCAAACTGGATGGGGCGATCAACCCCTGCAACTGGGGCTGCCGCCAGGGTACCGGTGCCAGAGGGCTAATCAGCGATGGCCTCAAAGAAATCGGCGTGCCGGTGTTGAATCTTGAAGTCGATTGTGTGGATAAGCGCAATTTTGCCGAAGGCCAACTGCGTACCCGCCTCGAAGCCTTTGTTGAAATGCTGGAAAGCCGTCCGCGACCGCAGTAGCCCATTTTTTTATTAAACTACATTCGATCTCGATCCAGGCTTAAAAGTCCTTTTGAGGCATCAGGCCTCTGGCTGCTTGCTGCCGGCTGCTGGCAGCTTATCAATCGTCACGGATTCATAGCCAGAAGCAAGAAGCCAGTAGCCAGCGGCAAGAAATGAAGGGCTCCAACCCTTGAGCCCTGAAGCTTGAACATTGACAACTCCGTGCGTATCAGATAGGATTTGTCGATTTTTACCAGGGTTAGAATGGGGAAAAAGGCATGATTATCGGGTTAGATGTCGGTGGCACCCATACCGATGTGGTCCTTATCGGGGATGCGGGCCTTGAAAGACAGGTCAAAGTGCCCACCGATTCAAATGATTTGTATAACTCGGTCCTGACCGGCATCAACACCATTACCGCCGATATTGATCCCAAAAAAATCAGCCGCATTGTCCTCAGCACGACCTTAACCACCAACGCCATCGTCCAGAAAAATATCCCGCCGGTTGGCATGGTCGTAACCAGCGGCCCGGGACTCGACCCTCGACATTTCCGCACCAATTCAAATTATTACACCGTATCCGGCTCGGTCGATCATCGCGGCCGTGAAATAACGCCCATTGATCCAGAAGAGATTGAGCACGTTGCGGATGCTTTAAAAAAGGCGGGGATTCAAACTGTTGGTGTCGTCGGCAAGTTTTCCATACGCAATCCCTATCATGAGTTTAAGATTGGTGAAATCTTGCGAAAGCAGTTTGACAAAATTTTCCTCGGACATCAGATTTCCGGGCATTTAAACTTCTACCGCCGCATCGCAACGACCTATCTAAATGCAGCTGTGTATCCCATTCACAAGGAATTTTATCAGGCCATTGACGCGTCGTTACAATCAAAAGGACTGAGCCTGCCCTTGCGCATCTTGAAGGCCGATGGCGGCAATATGAATTTTGAGTCATCGATCGAGATCCCCGGTCAGACGATTCTTTCCGGTCCGGCTGCCAGTGTCATGGGAGCCGTGGGATTTAGCGCAACAGACGAAGATACCCTGGTAATGGACATCGGTGGCACAACAACGGATATGGCGCTCCTGATCAACGGCACACCGGTGCTGAATCCGGTGGGCATCGAGCTGGGTGATTACCATACACTGATCCGATCGCTGGATACCGTTTCCATTGGACTGGGCGGTGACAGCGCAGTCAGATTAAATCATAACGGACTGCAAATCGGACCGCAACGGCTGGGCGCGGCAATGGCATATGGCGGCCCCGCACCGACACCCACCGATGCGTTGTTTGTGCTCGACCGGATTACTGATGGAGATCGTGAAAAATCATTAGAAGGCTTTGCGCCCATTGCTAAAAAGCTCAACCGATCCGTTGAGGCGCTGGCTGAAAATGTTTTCGCTTTGACCTGTCAAAGCATCTGGTCAGCAGCACAAGCGTTTATCCGGCGCATAAACAGCAAGCCGGTCTATACCGTCCATGAAATGATGGAAGGATATAAGGTACAACCCGCAACGATTCTGGTTCTGGGTGGTCCGGCCGCCTATTTCGCTGAAGCCCTTGAAGAGATGTCCGATTTGAAGGTCCGGGTCGTGCCCCAGTGGAAAGTTGCCAATGCAGTTGGTGCCGCCTTGGCCAGAACCACTTGCGAGATCACATTGTTTGCAGATACGGAGAGCCAAATTGTAACCGCACCCGAGGAGGACTATTTTGAGCGCATCGACCGCAATTTCAACCGGAGTGATGCCGTCAATTTCGCTCTGCGTCTGCTCAAACAAAAAGCAGTCGAACGGGGGGCCGATCCGGATGTTTTGGAAACAGAAATAATCGAAAACCTGGAATTCAATATGGTGCGCGGTTTCAACACCATTGGCAAAAATATTCGGGTCAGGGTTCAGGTCAAGCCGGGCCTGATAGCAGGATATGATAACATTCTAACGAAATTGTCACAGCAGTCAAACTGGGTATAAATCTGCCATCGGAATTAATTTAGAAGACTTTGAAATTGGGAAATTCAAAATGCTTCAAGCGCAGTATACAACCGGTCTGGTTTTCTTTCCGGCATTTGACTGGGCCATCAGTCCAACGCATCCTGAGCGCGAGGAACGCTTGCTGTATACGCAGGATCAAATATTTGAGGAAGGCCTTTTTGATATAGCGGGAATTATCGAACTTAAGCCGGAGCCCGTCAACCTGCAGGATGTTCAGCGCGTCCATTTTTGCGTGCCGGATGTAGCGCAGGTGACGACGGAATCGCATTTTATCAGCGCCGGTGGTGCCAAAACCATCGGGATGGCAGTGATGGACAAACAGGTCCAACGTGGCTTTGCGCTGGTACGGCCACCCGGTCATCATGCCATGCGCGTTGTGCACGGAGCACGCGGATTTTGCAATATCAATATCGAAGCCATCATGATTGAATATCTCCGGCAGGCTTACCCGATCGCGAAAGTTGCCATCGTCGACACCGATTGCCATCATGGCGATGGAACCCAGGATATTTACTGGCATGATCCCAACACCCTGTTCATTTCCATCCACCAAGACGGTCGTACGCTGTACCCGGGCTCCGGCTTTCTCAATGAATTCGGTGGACCCAACGCCATCGGGACCACCATCAACATTCCCCTTCCGCCGCACACTTCCGAAGAGGGCTTTTTGTATGTCACCAAGGAGGTGGTGCTGCCGATCTTGAAGGATTTTGAGCCTGACATTATCATCAATTCCGCCGGGCAAGACAATCATTATACCGACCCGATTACGAATATGAATTTCTCAGCGCAGGGATATGCCGAACTGACGGCACTGTTAGAACCCGATATCGCCGTTTTAGAAGGCGGTTATGCCATTGAGGGCGCCTTACCATATGTGAATGTGGGAATCGTTTTGGCCATGGCCGGACTGGACTACAGTTATGTTAAAGAACCGGACTATAATTCCGCCAACATCCGCCAGAGCCCTGACGTCAGCGAATCCATCCGACGGGTCGGCGATACGATCTTAAGTTATTGGCAACAGCGCGAAAACATCCGGGAACAGGTTCAGTCGAAAGGTGACATCTTTGAGCGCCGGCGCGAGATTTTCTACGACACCGACGGCATTGCGGAAACACAGACCGAACAGGTGAAAACCTGCACGCAATGCGGCGGCACCTGGCAAATCGATTCATCCTCAGATCGGGGGCAACATATACTGGCCGTTCATATTCCGATTTCAGCCTGTGAAAGCTGCCGGAATCAGGGACACCGCTGGTTTGACACCGCTGAAATGCGGCGCTTCGATTTTAAATTCTTGCAGGACCGAAGCACCGATGACTTTCATGTTCAGAGCAAAACATAGCCGATGGATGAGACACGATTATGGCGAAGCCGTTAATTGAAGATCAGCATTTCAATGAGAAGAAAAATAGCGATCCAGCTGGGCAACCGGCTGATAGTGAAGAGCTGCTGGCGGAAGAATACCGGCAGGATGCCTTTCGCTTTCGAACCATTTTTGACGCCGCACCGCTGGGTATCGTGATTGCCGACCCGCAAGGATACATCCTGGAGGCCAACCAGGCTTTTTTCCAGATGCTGGGGTATCACCATCAGCAGGTTAAAGGCATGACGTTTGTCGATATAACCTATCCGGACGACCGTGAGGAAACCATCAAGCTGAGCAATGCCGTACGTGCAGGTCGCATCACCTCCTATCAGACTGAAAAACGCTATTTAAAAAGTGACGGTCAGATTCTGTGGGCGATCGTCAGAGCTTCAGTCGTTAAAGATCAAGATGGAAACATTCAATACTGGCTGGGCATTATGGAAGACATCTCCGAGCGAAAATCTGCCCAGGAAGCGTTGATGGAATCCGAGAGGCAATATCGCAACATTTTGGACAGCATCGAAGAGGGTTATTTTGAAGTCGATCTTAAAGGGAATTTCACTTTTTTCAACAATCGGGTATGCCAGATAATCGGATACGAACATGATGCCTTGCTGGGAATGAATAATCGTCAATACACATCACCGCAAACCGCCCGCAAAATGTATCAGATATTTAATCGGGTTTTTCGCACCGCAGAACCGGCAACAATAACCAAATATGAGATTATTCGAAAAGACGGCACGAAAAGAACTCTGGAAGTGTCCGCGTCCCTGATGAAGGGTGTAAATGAGCAACCTGTGGGGTTTCGTGGTATTATGCGCGATGTCACCTCGCGTATTCAATCGGAGAAAGAAAAAAAGCGCCTGGAATCTCAAGTGCAGCACGCGCAAAAAATGGAGGCCATCGGTACCCTGGCCGGTGGTATTGCCCATGACTTTAACAACCTGCTGATGGGTTTTCAGGGTAATATCTCGCTGATGAAAATGGATCTGACCGATGAACATCCGCACCAGGAATTTTTAAGCAACATGGAAAGCTATGTCAAACGCGGATCCGATCTTACACGGCAAATATTGGGATTCGCGCGCGGCGGAAAATATCAGGTCAAGACAACCAATTTAAACGTGCTCATCAACAAAAATGCGGACATGTTTAGCCGGGCACGAAAAGAAATTAAGATTCACAAAAAATTTCAAGAAGATCTCTATCCGGTCGATGTGGATCGGGGCCAGATCCAGCAAGTGCTATTGAATCTATTTGTCAATGCCTGGCAGGCGATGTCCGGCGGCGGCAATCTTTATGTGGAAACAGAAAACATCAACCTGCAGGCTGATGATTATGACAAACCATATGCCATTGATTCGGGTAAATATGTTCGCATAACGGTTTCAGACAGCGGCATTGGTATGGATAAAAAAACCCAGGAAAGAATATTCGAACCGTTTTTTACCACCAAGGCATTTGGCGGTGGTACAGGACTGGGTCTGGCGAGCGCTTACGGCATCATCAAAAACCACAACGGCATCATCAATGTCTACAGCGAGAAGGGACACGGATCCACGTTTAAAATCTATCTTCCGGCATCTGACAAGCAGGTGATTGTCGAAAAATTCAAACGTGAAGAGGCCCGGGGCGGTTCCGAGACAATTTTACTGGTCGACGACGAGGAAATGGTGGCCGATATTGGCAAGGATCTGCTTGAAAAATTGGGATACACGGTTTTCGTCGCCGCCGGCGGCGCGGAGGCTATCAAATTGTTTCAGCGTCACCGGGACCAGATCGATCTGGTCATCCTAGACATGATTATGCCCGATATGAGCGGGGGTGAAACCTTCAGCCGCCTGCGGGCCATTAAACCCAATGCCAAGATCTTGCTCTCCAGCGGTTACAGCCTCGATCGCCGGGCTTCGGCCATCATGAAGCAAGGATGCAATGGATTTATTCAAAAACCATTCAATCTAAAGAAAATCTCTCATAAAATCAGGCAGATCCTTGATAGCTAATCGCTACTCAAAACACATCTCAGATAAATCCAAACAGTTGATCCCTCTGAGTCAAATTTAAACGTTACCCATTTACATGTTCGTATTGTCGACTTAACATTAACTGTCAGCGTCTTAAGGTATAAAACTCATTTTTGTTTCAGAATAAAGGAACCACAAAAATGGAGTCTGTAACGATAGTACGTATTAGATCGAATTTTTTCATCCGTCTCTTGCCAATTTTGTTGGTTTGCTATTTTTTAATCGCCTGCGCCCAGGTGCCCATTACCCACCGTCAGAGCTTGCAGTTGCTGCCCGAATCGCAGCTGGCATCCATGAGTTTGCAGGAATACGACAAGGTACTCGAAAAAAGCAAATTATCCACCAATCGAGAACAGGTCGAAATGGTGCGGCGGGTGGGGTCTAAGATTGCGCAAGCGGCCGAGGCCTTTTTAGCGGACGCCGGAATGCAATCCCAGATAAAAAATCTGAATTGGGAATTCAATTTAATTGAAGATGATAAAACCGCCAATGCCTGGGTGATGCCCGGCGGCAAAGCCGCCGTTTACACGGGCATTCTAAAATATACCCGCGATGAAACAGGCCTGGCCGTGGTACTGGGGCACGAGGTGGCCCACGCCATTGCCGGTCATGGCAACGAAAGAATGAGTCAGGCGCTTTTGGCTCAGATGGGGGGAGCGGCATTGTCGGTGGCGCTTTCCGAAAATTCAGCCATGACACGCAATCTATTTATGCAAGCCTATGGCGCCGGTGCCACAGTGGGCTTGTTGCTGCCTTACAGCCGACTTCATGAAAGCGAAGCGGACCGCATCGGGTTGACCCTGATGGCGCGCGCCGGTTACGACCCCCGCGAGGCGGTCCCATTCTGGCAGAGAATGAACGAACAGGGTGGCCGGCGGCCGCCGGAACTTTTATCCACTCACCCGGCTCCCGCCACCCGCATCGCCAATATTCAAAAATACATCCCCGAGGCGCTGGTCTACTATAAAAAATCCTGAAGCCGTCTCAAAAATGCTTACGAAAATCCGTTGCCCAAACGTTTAGCTTAATAAGCCACTCTTAGAAATTCATCTGACGCTCAAGTTGCTAGACGGCCATGTTATTTTCTGACAGGCGATATGCCCATGATTGACCCATAAAGGACACCGTGACACGATATTTGGGATGATGAGCACCAAAGCGTTTGGGGCCCAACTATGGCCTGCGTCAAATCCCAAATATCGGGTCACCGGCACCTTGACGTTCATAGCGCCTGTCAGGAAATGACATGCCCGGTTATCATTTTGTCAATTTTTCTGAGACGGCACAGTAGCTACTGAAGATAAAACAACTACGCCGTCTTTTTTTCGATTAGCTTACCCAAGGCCTCCAGGTGGGATTTTTCCTCATCGGCCAATTTGAAAAGCACTTGTTGACTGACGGTATCGGCGCTTTTATCCGCAAAGCGCAAATACAGGTCCAGCGCCTGGGTCTCCAGCATCATCGCCAATTCAAGCACATCTGAAACCGTCTGCAGATAGGATTCATTTTTTTGCATAAATTCACCCAGTTTGAATCCGCCCTCCAAAATAGAGGGTTTAATATCGGCTTCATAAGCGTCGATATCCTTGTCGGGCGGGTCGATCTCGGCTAACAAATCAAACAGGCGTTGCTTATGATGGCCTTCGATTTCTGCCAGCTTGCCAAAAAGCGCTTTGAGTTCTGCATCTTCAGCGGTTTCAATCAGCTTTTGATAAAAGCCCCCCAGTCCCATCTCCATCCCGTAGGCCACGGCAATCATTTCAGGCGGGGTTTCATCTCCGCGTACCAGATCCAGGTTAAGCTCTTGCGGACCTTCCGCCGTGCCCCCCTGCCATGCCTTGATGCCGCCCTTAACATTATAAATTTCTTTGAAATCCAGACCGGATAACAGTTGCGCCGCCGCCAGGCTGCGCCCGCCGGACGCTCAGTAAACAAGGACCGGTTTCTGTTTGTCCAGCTGACGTAATTGATCTTTTAGGACGGGCAGTGGAATAAGCTTGGCGCCGGGAATATGCCCGGCCTCATATTCTCCCGGCTGACGCACATCCAAAAGCGTGTAAGAGCCTTCCGGCTGCTCGGCCATAAACTCTTCGGCGGCTTCGTTATTCATTGATTTAACGGGTGTAAAAAGCTTTTTTAAACTGACCATTGTTTCCTCCAAAAGTTTTATTCTGTTTGAATACAGCAAAGTTAGCCATGCGGCCCGGAACATAAAAAATTCGAACTATATCCTGCCTTAGAGAACGCATTTAATTTCATTACCTATTCCCCAGCAGATTTTCAATGAAAATAGCCCGGCAGAGCCGAAAACCTGTGGAGAAAAATTGAGAAAGGCCCGAATGGATACAGGAACGCAGATTAAGGCGTTGGCATCGTCAGTTGGTGCAACTGAAGCTACGGTTATAGAATGGGAGTTTAGGGGGATGAAACCAAGGAATCTGAGAATTAGAAAAAGCGTGACCGATTTCATTTCATCCACCGAAATGTTGTCATGATTACCAATTATTATTTTTTTTTAAATATCTAACATTAAAGAGCTGCTATCTTGTTGTTATTGGAAAACGAAATTGAATGTGAATTGGCGCTGAGCTGAAAGATTGACATCAGGCACGAAATCTCCACCGAGCTGGAAGATCATCCAATCAAAAGTCGAGTAGACCGAGGGAACTTCCCCCTCAGTCCCTCACAGAATCGGACAAGAACCTCTCGGTTCATCCGGCTCTTATCGACCAGCCGACTGTCGCACCAGTCGCCAATGCGCAAACAGATAAGACCGGTGTTTGGCAATGCGTCCGAGCCAATAAAAAGCTCTGCGTTTGCGACGGCGTAACTTTCTGTATTTCCGCATGGCCCATCGTTGCAATGCGCCATTGAGTTGATTGAAAATCGGGTAAAGTGCTGACCTGTAAAAGTGCCCGTAGTAATTAATCCAGCCCCTTATTACCGGATTAAACATACAGGCCAGATCTTTAAGGGACTTGTCGGTCATTCGGTGAATCCGCCAACTTCTCATGGCTCTCTGCATGGATTTGGCTGCCGCATCGCTTACGGCTGGAAGAAAATTTACAGAGAG
>JASFNW010000175.1:0-9857 GCA_050116835.1 Desulfobacterales bacterium | reverse complement strand
AGCCTGGGCGATCGCAATGACATTGTCTGCTCCGGGGTTGAGGAAAAACACGGAATTCATGCCAGCGCCACCTGCTCCATGACCCTGGGTAGCAAGGGCAAATGTATCGGTTTTTTGCTGGGTCAAGAGCGTGAAGGCATGAAAATCATGTTCAACATGATCAACGGTGCCCGCATGAGTACGGGTCTTCAGGCATTGACCTATGCATCATCGGCATACCTGCTGGCGGTCAATTACGCCCGTGAACGGATCCAGGGAAGAGACCTGGCTGATTTTGCCGATCACAGCGCATCCTCGGTGCCGATTATCAAGCATCCCGATGTGCGCCGCAACCTGTTGTGGATGAAATCTCACGTGGACGGAATGCGCAGCTTCTTTTATTACATGACCCTGCTGCAAACCAGGGGTAAGGTTTCCGAAACAGCCCAGGATCGCGAGCGACACAGCGATCTTTACTCGATGCTCACACCGGTAGTCAAAGACTATATGGCTGTAAAAGCCCATGAGGTCTGCATCCAGTCCATTCAGCTCTTCGGGGGGGCTGGCTATACCAAAGATTACCTTGTAGAGCAATATGCCCGGGATTGTAAAATTACGTCCATTTATGAAGGCACCAGCGGGATCCAGGCCCTTGACATGCTGGGACGAAAGCTGGGCATGAAAGCGGGCACGGTATTTATGAATTTTCTCGGCGAGATTCAAAAAACCGTTATCAGCGCCCGGCAGACGGCGCCTACCCAAGACCTGGCCGCAAAGGTCGAGGCTGCCGCAAACCGTCTTGGCGAGGTCGCCCTGCACCTGGGCAAAAAGGCCGGATCGGCCGAATTCAAGGTGGCATTTGCCCACTCGCTGCCGTTTTTGCATGTGATCGGCGATACTATTATGGCCTGGATGTTGCTGTGGCGCGCCTTGACGGCAGCCACCCAGTTATCGGCCACGCCGAAGAAAAAAGATACAGCGTTTTATGAGGGCCAGATTAAAACTGCCGAATTTTTCATCGGCACCGAGCTGCCAGCAACCATGGGAAAAATGAATGCCATCGCCGACGGCTGTGCGGCGGCCATTCAAATCTCGGATGAGGGTTTTGGGGGTGTTTAAATTAGCGATTTAGGGTTAAATGTTCAAATTGCAGTTGCTTTCACCTGTCATCTGCCTTCTGAAAACCTGACACGTTAGCATCGACACCAAGATTGAAGATAGAGAGGAAAAAATGAAATCAGATTACCAAACCATTCAAGTCGAATTAAAAGATGGCGTTGCTGTGTTTACGATGAACAATCCGCCGGTTAATCAGCTTTCAAGACATTTCGTTCTGGAACTGGCGGAAGCATTTAATGAGGCTTACGGTGATGCAGAGGTTCAGGCCGTTGTGCTAACGGGAACGGCTAAAAATTTTATTGCCGGCGCCGACATCACCCAGATTAAGGACATCAAGACCAAAGACGAACTATTGCCAAAGCTCAGGGATAACAACCGCTTCATAAACGCGATCGAGACCGGTCCGAAACCGGTGGTTGCCGCCATCAACGGTAACTGTTTGGGCGGCGGTTTGGAAATCGCCATGGCCTGCCATTACCGCGTCGCGGCCCGGGGCGTTCATCTGGGGCAGCCGGAGGTTCAGATCGGATTGATTCCCGGTGCCGGCGGCACGCAACGGCTGCCGCGTCTGATCGGACTTCGCTATGCGCTGGAGATGATTACCGTCGGCAAGCCCATTACCGCTGAAGTGGCCCTTGCCAGAGGGCTGGTGGATGAGGTCGTCGAACCGGATCAACTGGTGAATCAAGCCATAGAAGCCGCGCGGCAATTTATGGCGGGTGAAATCAATATCAAACTGCGCACCACCCGGAACCGGCATGATCGACTGCCCAGCGCCGCCGAGAAGAAAGGGTTGCTCGAGGTCGCCAAGGCCATGACAGCCGCCCAGGCCAAAGGGTATCTTGCACCCTTTAAAGCGACCGAAGCTTTCGAAAAAGGCTTAAGCTACGATATCGATGCCGATATTGACACCGAAAGCGAGCTGTTTGCCGATTGTGTGGTTTCCGACGTGGCCAAAAACCTCATCAGCATTTTCCTCAATACCCGCGCAGCCGGTAAGCTTCCGCGCATCGAAGGTGTTGAGCCGGCTAAAATCAGAAAAGTGGGCATGCTCGGCGGTGGTGTCATGGGTTCCGGAATCGTCAGCGTGCTCCTCAAAGGCGGGTTTGATGCGGTTTTGTGGGAAATCGATGAAAAAGCCCTTGATAAAGCGCTCGCGTCTATCCGTAAAACTTTTGACTATCCCATCAAGCAAAAGAAGATGACGGCGGCAGATCTGGAAAACCTGTTAAACGACCACCTGCAGACCACCACATCCCTTGAGGATATGAGAGATGTTGATCTGATCATCGAGGCCGTCCTGGAAGACATGCAGGTCAAACAGGAAATCTGGCAGCAGCTGGAAGGAATCTGTCGAGATGATGTCATCTTCGCCACCAACACGTCGGCGTTACCCATCACTGAAATGGCTTCCATCCTAAACGATCCGGGCCGCATGATCGGCATGCACTTTTTTAATCCGGCGCACCGCATGCAGCTGCTGGAAGTCATCTGTGCCCAAAAGACCAGTAATCAAACACTGGCAACCACCGTCGCTTTTTCCCGCGCCATCAAAAAGATCCCAATCGTGGTCAATGACGGTCCCGGATTCTATGTATCACGCCAGTTGGGCGGCCTGATGGGAGCTGCTGTATATCTGACTGCCGATGGTGTCGATGGGTCTGCCATCGAATCGGCGATGACGGATTTCGGCATGCCCATGGGGCCCGCGACCCTGGCGGATTTAACAGGAATCGACATCAATTACCATGTCAACATAACCTTTGAGCAAAGATTGGGTGAGCGGTACAAGATACATCCGTTAACCGAACGCATTTACCAGACCGGATGCTATGGCCGCAAAACCGGGGCCGGCTATTTTGATTACAGCGGAGATCAACCGGTGCCTAACCCCAAGGTTGTAAATATCGTCCAGAACTATCTTCAGAAAAACCGGATTTCCCCCCGGGAGATGTCAACAGATGAGATTATCGACGTGATGCTTGCTCTGGGTATTAATGAGGCTGTATTGATGATTGAAGAAGGTATTTGTGATCGGCCCCAGGATATGGATCTGGCCATGATTTACGGCACCGGCTTTCCACCCTATCGCGGCGGCATCCTGCGGTATGCCGACCGGTGGGGCCTTGATAATGTATATCAAAAGCTCGTCGAGCTGGAAAAACAATATGGACCGCGTTTCAAGCCGGCGGGTCTGATCAAGGAGATGGCCGAGGCGGGCAAGACATTTTACACTGACTAGTGGCCGTTTCAAAATTTCCCTTCCGCTGGTTTGCAGCTTTTGCAAAGCGCTAAGTTCATTCAACATCCAGAATTAAGGAGGCATATTCATGAAAGAGGTTGTTATTGCAGGTTATCTGAGGACCGCCCAATCGCGCTCCAGGCCCAATGATCCGGGCCGGGACTGGTTTTGCAAGATGCGGGCCGATGAATTGCTCGCCCGGCTGCTGCCGGAGTTGATCAAGAGGACCGGAATCGACCCGGCGGAAATTGACGATTTTCTCCTGGGGTGCGCAACAGGTGTTACCGAGCAGTGGTCATATGGCGGACGCTACCCCATATTTCTGGCCAATTTGCCGGAGACCATATCGGCAAAATTCGTCGACCAGCAATGCGGCTCGGCCATGGCCGGTATTCACATCGGATTTATGGAAATTGCCCAGGATTTTGCCGATGTTGTCCTGGTGGGGGGCATGGAACACATGACCCGCGTGCCCATGGGCGGACAGCTGGTTGACAGAGGCCATATTGCGCCGAACTTGACGCTTTTTACGGATGCCGATTATCAGCACTGGGATATGATGACCACCACAAACATGGGACTGACGGCAGAGAAGCTTCTTTCCCGGACAAATTTCACGCGCGAAGATCTCGACCAGTGGGGGGCGCGATCGCACCAGCGGGCCGCCAAAGCCCGTGCCGAGGGCTTCTTCGATGATGAGATTTTACCCATTGAAACCGAGCAGGCTGACGGTACGACCCTGACCGTGGATCGGGACCAGGCCGTTCGCGAAGATGTCACCGCTGAAGGCATGGCAGATCTCAAGCCCGCCTTTAAACCCGACGGGATGATTACGGCCGGCAATTCGTCACCCCTTAACGCTGCGGCGACGGCCATGCTGTTAACATCGAAAGAAACCGCCCAAAAGAAAGGCATCCAACCGCTGGCCACCATCCGATCTATTGGATTTGCGGGGGTGGATCCGACGATTATGGGACACGGTCCGGTGCCGGCCAGTCGAAAGGCCCTGAAAAAAGCCGGTCTTGAAGCCGCCGACATTGATTTTTGGGAGATTAACGAGGCATTTTGTATTGTGGCCCTCAACTGCATCCAGGAGCTGGGGCTGGATCCGCAAAAGGTCAACGTCATGGGCGGCGGCACCGCCATCGGCCATCCCCTGGGAGCCACCGGCATCCGCTTGACCGGCACGCTGGCCCGCATATTAAATATCAAACAGGGGCGATACGGCTGCGCCAACGCCTGCGTGGGCGGCGGCCAGGGTGTGGCCACCATCATCGAACGGGAGGCGTACGAATGGGTTTAAAAAAGGGTGACGAATATCTAAAATCAATCAAATCCCTGCAGCTTAAAGCGCATGTACTGGGAAAAAAGACTGAAAATCTACCTGAACACGGCCTGGTGGGGCCTGCTCAGAAAGCGGTGGCGTTTACCTACGACGCCGCTCAAGATAAAAAAACCAGGGACCTGTTTTGCGTCGAGTCCGCCCTGTGCAAGGATGTGGTCAACCGCTTCAGCCACCTGCATCAAAGTACGGATGACCTGGTCAACAAAGTCAAGATGCAGCGCTATTGCGGCATTCAGACGGGCTGCTGTTTTCAACGCTGTGTCGGACTCGATGCGGCCAACGCCATATTCAGCACAACTTATGAATGCGATCAAAAACATGGTACGGATCACCACGAACGCTTTAAGGACTACTGGCGCTGGATTCAGCAAGAAGATCTTGTCGTCGACGGTGCCATGACCGATCCAAAGGGAGACCGCAGCAAACGCCCGATTGATCAAGCTGACCCCGACCTGTTTCTCAGAATCAAAGAACAGCGCCCGGATGGCATCATCATATCCGGCGCAAAGCTGCATCAGACCGGAATGCTCAACTCGCATGAGATTCTGATCATGCCGACACTGACGATGCGCCCGGGCGAAGAGCCCTGGGCCGTCTGTTGCGCGGTACCGACCAATGCAAAAGGCATTCATTATATCTATGGTCGGCAGTCCAGTGATACCCGGAAGCTGGAAGCCCATCATTTAGATGTGGGCAATCCGGTTTTCGGCGGCCAAGAGGTCATGACCGTATTCGACGATGTGTATGTTCCCAATGGGCGTGTTTTCATGAATGGCGAGGTGGATTTTTCCGGTGTGCTGGTCGAGCGCTTTGCATCCTATCATCGCCAGAGCTATGGCGGATGCAAAACAGGGGTGGGTGATGTTTTAATCGGTGCAACCGCGTTGATTGCTAAAATGAACGGCGTGGATAAAGCCAGCCACATCAACGATAAGATCGTGGAAATGATTCACCTCAACGAAACGATTTACGCTTGTGGGATCGCCTGTTCGGCTACAGGGGAGCAGACAGCGGCAGGCAATTTTCAGGTCAACATGCTGCTGGCCAACGTTTGCAAGTTAAATGTCACGCGATTTCCATACGAATTGGCACGGCTGGCAACCGATGTCGCCGGCGGATTACTGGGCACCATGCCGGCGGCAGCGGACCTGGAGGATCCGTTGGCCGGTGAATATATTCAAAAATACCTGGCTGCCAACCCGCAATATGAGACGGTCGACCGGATGAAAGTATTGCGCCTGATCGAAAATCTTGTCGCCGGTGCCGGTGCGGTCGGGTATTTGATCGAATCCATGCATGGCGCCGGCCCGCCCACCGCCCAGCGCATTATGATCCGAAGGCAGGCTCAAATCGAAAAAAAGATTGATCAGGTGAAAGCCTTTCTGGGTATAAAATAGCGAGATCAATATTTACGCGAAGCGGGGGTCATTCGGGCAGGGTTTTGAAGTTCGCTTTTATATCGCTTGTCATCAAAATGTTCCGAAAAAAGGTACCGGCATAAGTGTTGTCGCAAAAAAACGTTCTGCAATCGGAACCTTTTTTTGACAACGACTATAAGTTGCAACTACTCTGATTCGCCTTCGATTTCCTTTTTGAGTTTTTTGGATCGCCGGATATACTCTCTGAGCTTCTGCTGCACTGCGCCGTATACGGTTCCTTCTGGATAAATTCCATTTTTGTCGGGTTTGCCGGCCGAAACGCCGGTCAGAATCTCGATGCCTTCTTCAACCGTATAGACCCGATAGATATGGAACTTCTTTTGCTTGACGGCATCGACCACTTCTTTTTTGAGCATCAGATTCTGGACGTTCGCAGCCGGTAAGATCACGCCCTGTCGCCCGGTCATACCCTTTTCCTTGCAGACTTCGAAAAAGCCTTCGATCTTCTGATTGGCATCGCCGATGGCCTGAATTTTTCCTTTCTGGTTGACCGATCCGGTCACCGCAATGCCCTGCATGATGGGTATGTCAGCCAGACTGGAGATAATGGCATACAGCTCGGTGGATGAAGCGCTGTCGCCGTCGATGCCGTAATAGCTTTGTTCAAAGGTGATGCTGATCGACAGGCTCAGCGGGTGCTGCTGGGCAAATGTCCGCCCCAGATATCCGGTCAGGATCAACACACCCTTGTCATGGGTGCTGCCGCTGAGCTCGGCTTCGCGCTCGATATTCACAACGCCCTGTTTACCCATATAGGTTTCGGCGGTGATGCGCGCCGGCCGGCCGAATGAGAATTCTCCGATCTGGTATACCGCCAGGGCATTGACCTGTCCGACCACGGCACCCTTGACATCGATCATGATGGTGTTGTCCAGGTAGGATTCATGCATCTTGTGTTCATACAGATTGTGACGGAAGCGGTGATCGTTAAAGGCTTTGATGACATGTTTGTCCGTTACCTGGCGGGCCTTGCCTTTGCGGGCCCAGTAATCTGCTTCCTTTAGAATACCGAGGATGGGACCAAATCGAATGGACAGCTTATGCTTGTTGGAAACATACTTTTCGCCATACTCCACCATGAGGGCCACGCCTCTGGGGGTAAAGGGCAGCAGGTTTTCCTCCCGGCAGACCCGGGCGATAAAGCGGGCATACTGCTGGATGGTGCGCGGGGTGCGATCGACTTCGGAGTCAAAATCCGCCCGCACTTTGAATATTTTATTGAACCGCGGATCTTCGCTCTGGATGATTTCAAAGATTTGATAACTGCCCAACAGGATGACCTTCACATCCAGCGGGATGGGTTCCGGCTTGAGCGATGTGGTCCCAAATCCGGTTTCCTCCGGGATGTCTTCGATTTGCAGGTATTTGGTGCGCAGCGTTCTTTTCAGCGCTTCCCAGACATAGGGGTTCATCATTGCCGAATCAACTTCCATGATCAGAAAACCGCCGTTGGCGCTCAGAATAGAGCCGGCCTGCACCATGGTAAAATCGGTGTTAATCGTGCCCATAAACGCACGTTTTTCGATGCGTCCGAATACATTATAATACGTGGGATTGGTTTCAAAAATAACCGGCGCACCCGTGGTGGATTCCTGATCCACCAGAACGTTGACTTCATATTGCTGAAAATAAGCGTTCGCATTGCGCGGCGCCTGCTCCGGCGTCGGGGCTTCACTTTTGTTCGGCGGAATGAAAAAATTGAAATTTTCGACGATATGCTCCTGAACAGCATTCAGGTGTGCGACGATGTCTTCGCAGGCTTTGAACTCTTTGCGCATCGGATCCAGCCGCTTTTTGACCACCGACAGTGCATAGGTATCCATCAGCTTTTCGATATCGGCATGCAAGGCCAGGTTATTTTTTTCCATTTCCATAGCGGTGGCCTCGATTTCAGCCTGGACAAGCAATAGATTTTCTTCGATTTTAGTCCTATCCTTGGCCGGCAAAGCATTAAACTCCTCGGATGTAATCGGTTTTCCGTCGACCATCGGGATGGTTTGAAAATCGTCTTCAGTTTGCTCGATATACAGGTTTTTTGCAGCGGCAAAAGCTTCCAGCTTTTCAAACAGTGCATGCTGCTGTTGAGCAAATGTATTTTTCAATTCGGATAATTTTTTTAAATACGCATCGTTCTCAAATATTTCGGGCAACTCTTTTTTTAAACCCTCGATGGCCCGTTTCATCTTTTTGCTGAATTGAATGGCGGTTCCGGGTGGCACCGCGATGGCTTTGGGGCGAAATTCGTCTTTGAAATTGTTGACCAGGCACAGGTCATCGGGAGTGGGTAATTGTTTGGCGTGTTTGTTGACCAGATCCCTGACAATCGTTGATTTTCCGGTGCTGGCCAAACCGGTCACAAAAATATTGTAGCCGGGATCTTCCATGTTCAGGCCGAAATCAATGGCCTTCACCGCGCGCTCCTGCCCGATCACCGTATCCAGGGGCTTGACCTCGGATGTGTTTTTAAACTTGAAAACCTTCGGATCACAAATCAGCCTTAAATCGGAAACCTTCACCTCAAATTTCTTCGCCATATGTTCTCCCGTTCAGCAGAGATAGGTATTTTTCTCGTCATCTGGCATTTTATATAATCGATGTTGGACTTTTAGAATTGGCTTAAAGAGCTTAAATTATGTTCGCGGGCGAGGCGTGATCCGGTTCAAAAGCGGAGTGTACACGATAGTACACGAGCATTTTGAAGCGGATCATAACATGGCCCTCGGGCATAAGATAGGGTTTTTAAGCCAATTTTTTAGTATAGCAGGGTAGATTATATTTTACAATCTTGTCAGCGGCTTATAGTGTTGCGGCTGCCTATCGGTGAAAACATCGTTGATGGAATTAAAGGATTTATCACGCGTTTGGGGCGGAATGATGTCTACCACCAGAACCTGGTCTGCATGGCTTTGGGCCTGTGCCAATTTCCGACCGTTAAAATCGTAGATGACGGATCGGCCTTTGAAACTCAATTCTTCGTCATTTCTTTTTTCAACACCCGCCCGGTTGGCCACCGCCAGATAAACTTTGTTTTCTATGGCGCGGGCGGGCATGACCTGTTGCCAGGCTTCGGTGATTAAATTAGCCGGGCAGACGATGACATCGGCGCCCAGCAGAGCCAGAATCCGGGCCGATTCGGGAAAGCGCCAATCATAGCACACCATCGGCCCGATGCGGACATCCCGCTTTTCATCCGCCACCACAAAAAAACCGCTGTCGCCGTGATCAAAACAGTCATTTTCTTTATAGAAAAGGTGGGTTTTGCGGTAGACAGATGGCTTTTTGACTTCCGGAATGGCGACAAAACATGAGTTGTAAAAGCGTTTCTGGTGGCGTTCAGCAAATCCGGCCACCACCACGGCATTTTTTTTCTGTGCCATGTTCTGGAAGAATTCGCCGCTTTCACCATCAACAGTTTCAGCCACCCGGTCGATTTCTTCCCGTGAAAGAAAAAAATAACCGGTGGTGCACAGCTCGGGAAAGACAATGATATCGGCCGTGACCTTTTCCACCAGTTTTTGCATGCGGGTAAAGTTTTTTTGTTTTTCGCCAAACTCGGGTGTAAACTGAACAACCGCCAGCTTCAAGGTCTTCATCGTTTCCACCTTTCAATTATATTATTCATCTGTCATCTGATCTCTGACGTCTGTCTTCTGTTATCAAGACGATCAACCTTTTAAGTATTTTTTAAAACACCTGGCGGTATGAGATTTAGAAACATGTTTAAGTATCTCAG
>JASFNW010000174.1:0-9956 GCA_050116835.1 Desulfobacterales bacterium | reverse complement strand
CCGCTAAACCAGCGGCATGATCTTGGGGCCCTTGCCATCGCGGTAATCACTCGTGAGGCCGGCTGGCACGGCACATATTTTGGATCGAATCTGCCGGCAGATGAAATTGCTGCGGCTGCGCTTCGCACAAATGCGCGTGCTGTGGCACTAAGCATAACCTTTGCTGTTAATCAGCGCCAGCTTGTTACGGAAATGAAAAAGCTGCGTTGCCACTTGAGCAGGGGCACTGACATCTTCGTCGGCGGTCAGGGCGCCGCGCAGATTATGGATCAACTTTCCGGCTGCAACATAGTATTGCTGACCGACCTGCAAAAATTGTCTATTGAACTGGATCGTCTGCTTTCTCGCCGGGACAATCAAATTTTCGCCAAATAGGACCGAAACGGAATTGCCTTTATCTGTCATTGTGTAACCGATCCGATTGACTTTGAGGCTGCAGGGTTGAGATGCAAAGTTAGAATCTGAGCACACCCAAATCGCCAAGGAACTATTGCTGACGGCTTTGTAGCCTCTCACTTATCGATCCATTTTTTCAAATGTGAACGGAAAACGTCATCCGGTTTTGTCTTTGATCGGTGGAATCACGATTTCTCCGGCGACGCCGCTGAATCGAATTTTACGCCGATCAAACAAAAAGGCCTTACGCTACTGATTGCCGGCGCTGCCTTCGGTCACATCACTGACCACATAATGCCATGTGCCTCCCAGCCGCCGCCGCAGCTTGTTGAGAGCACCCAGATGGCCGCCGACCTCCTGAATGGCGACCAGGTCAAAATGCGCGACGATCTCCGCGATATACCAGTAGGATTCATCAATGCGCTCGTCGTTACGGCCGCCTTCAAATTCTTTTAAATTCCAGGTGGCCAGCAGCAGCGTGGCGGTAGCATTTTTGTCCGGCACATTGCGCACAGCGCCGTCTGGGTGATTTTGCATAGCATGGCGCAGCGCCATGATCCGATCGGCCACTCTGCCCGCGTCTTGGCCGTATCTGTCCAGATGATAAAATAGCGGCATTGCCGTCACTCAATGGCGGAATCGCCCTCAAAATTGAATTAAACGCTGAATTCTGATATTAATTATATGGGGGTATGATCAACATTAAGAGGTCACCGAA
This sequence comes from Desulfobacterales bacterium, assembly GCA_050116835.1. Classification (GTDB taxonomy): domain Bacteria; phylum Desulfobacterota; class Desulfobacteria; order Desulfobacterales; family JAHEIW01; genus JAHEIW01. The sequence goes on along the minus strand of JASFNW010000174.1, from coordinate 8,842 downwards.
AATCCGGGAGGAAGCGGATCCTGATCGCCACCACCGGCTCGGATAACGAATGGAGCATAAGACATGTCCAATGACAGCCAAATTGGCCAACGGTTGACACATCTCAAAGAGCGGCTCAAAGAGGAAAATCCAGTCCTTTCGCAGGTGGTTGACAGTTTTCGGAAACTGGATTTCATCAGCCGCCGCCTCGGATTTTTTGATCGCGATGAATCGCATGCGACGCACACCTCCTGGTGGCCCCTGATATCCGTGCTGGGAATTTATTCATCCGGCAAATCCTCTTTCATTAATCACTACCTGCAATACCGTTTGCAGGCCACCGGCAACCAGGCTGTTGATGACAAGTTTACGGTTATTTCCTACACGAATGATGATAAAGCCAGGGTGCTGCCGGGTCTGGCTCTGGATGCGGATCCACGATTTCCTTTTTACAAGATCAGCCAGGCGATCGAAGAGGTGGCCGAAGGAGAAGGGCAGCGGATCGATTCATACCTCCAGCTCAAAACTTGCCCCAACGAGCGCTTACGCGGCAAGATCCTCATTGATTCCCCCGGCTTCGATGCGGACGCCCAACGAACCTCCACCCTGCGAATTACCGATCACATTATCGATTTGTCTGATTTGGTCCTGGTTTTTTTTGATGCCCGTCACCCGGAATCTGGCTCGATGCATGACACCCTTGAGCATCTGGTCAAGCGTACCAAAGATCGGCGAGATGCAAATAAATTCATATTCATCCTCAACCAGATCGACGCCACAGCGCTTGAGGACAACACCGAGGAAGTGTTCGCATCCTGGCAACGGGCGCTGGCGCAGTCAGAACTGACGGCCGGCTGTTGTTATGCCATTTATATTCCGGAGGTGGCCACCCCCATTAGCGATGAGAGCGTTCGGGCCCGTTTTGAAAATAAGCGCGATTCAAATATAAAACAGATCATAGATCGCATCGAACGCGTTGGGGAAGAAAGGGCCTATCGAATTGTAGGCATGTTAGAAGAAACCGCCCAAATGATCAAAAACGACATTGTGCCCCGGATCCAACAATTCATTTCTCACTGGCGGAGTAAAATCATCTGGCTGGACGGGATTATCTTTGTGGCCGCAGCGGCGGCGTTCTTGCTCGCCACCATCTGGGGCGGGTACTGGCAGGGGCTGACTCTCAAACTATCATTTTTAGATCGGATGCCGGGCGGAAATTACAGTAAGCTTGGCCTGTTGGCCCTGCTGGTGCTGCTCATCGGCTATGCTCACTTTGCGGTCCGCAGATTCGCAGCCAACACCGTCAGCCGCAAGCTGCTGGCCGAAGTTAAAAACCCTGATTGGAAGGTAAACTTTGCCCGGGCCTTTCAAAAGAATAGTCGCTGGTACCGGAGTGTGTTGATGGGCCGGCCGGCCGGCTGGAGCCGGCGAACGCAGCGCCGACTGGCGAAAGTATTAGAAGACACCAACAGCTACATCCAAAAACTCAATGATATGTACACCAGCCCTGCCGGCCACAAAAGCAGTCCACCGGCAACAGCGCTGGCCACAGGACAACGAACACAGGCCCCTGATTGCGCCGGTGGCCCTGACGTGCTTCCCCCTGAACCTGCTGCCCCCAGGGATACAGCCAAATCCTGACCGGTCGAAAGCGGCGCATCGCCGAACAAAAAAAAGCCGGGTTATCCCATCGCGGTAACCCGGCATTCTGTTTTCAGTTCATTAACAGGTCAATTCGTCAGATAATGTATTCCTGTTAGAGCGCTATATAAATGCGCCGTTTGGTTGTCAACATCAGTGGCGCTTATCAAAGCGGTGCCAGCGCGATTTTATTTTAGATATAAGCGACGTTTTCTTTTTTTCGATGGTGCAGCTGTTGTTGCGCTTGTCTTTCTTGTGTGCCTTCAGCAAGGAAAGAAAGAATTTTTTGAACCACTCTTTGCCATTCTTCTTTTTGGTGCTGATGCGAACCACATCATCGCCCAGAATGTCTTGCCCGTCAAACGTTTTACCGCTGAGCGTCAACACGAGGCAGTCCCCGTGGTTGGCAGCGCCGACGACCCTGGCGATATCCTTATTTTTAAACTTGAGTTCCAGATCCAGGAAGCCGTCGCGCCCCTTGCGGGTGCAGTCGCTGCAGTCGCCCTGCATGTCGTCTGAATCATAAGGCGTGGCCGCATCCTTGAGTTTCCAGTTGAACGGACTGACGCCGTCTATCTGAATCGTTCTGGGATCAACCAACGTCACGTCGAAGTCCTCGCTGCCTAAAATGGCAACCTTTAAAACCCCTTTGCTCTTTACGTACAGCCGATTGGGGCAAGTGCGGGGTTTTATGTCGACAGCAACCTCGATTTCAGATGGCGCTGCCGAGCAGGGCAGCGTGGCAACCGAATAAATATTTCGGCCATCAATGGTGATCGACCCCCTGAGCTCCGGCAAATCCGGATAGACGTCATAGATGTCGATCTGATTTCCCCCGCCAACAAAAAGCAGGCTTCCATCGGCTGAAAACGCCACCGTAGAGGTGGAATAGTAGTCTATTCGAGGGGCGTCGGTACCGAAAAAACTTAAGAGCACCGGCGTTTCGCGGTCCAGAGCGATCCACATAAGGCCTGCGGAGGTTTCCACCACTGCCCGGGTGCCGTCACAGGTGATATCCGCCGACTCGGGAAAACCTTGTGCATCGAAAACAACAGTTTCCAGGGTCCCGCTGAGCGAACCGACCGTAACGTAGCGATGCCAAGGTGAGCCCGTGGCCACGAAGGTGTCGTCATCCCATTGCGACAGACTGATGCCGCGGTGATTCAAGAAGGTATCCGTATAAACCGGATGGGCCGGCGTTGGAATCTCATCCTGCAGCTCCGGTATAGCGTCGGTCACATCCACCACCGCAAAATAATCCCCGCGAAACATTGGCTGCACAGCGAGGGTGCCGCTGCTGTTGATATGCACATCCTGGGGATTGCCTCCCAAATAGTAGACTGTATCGGGATACCAGGGATCGCTTGTTCCGACGATTTTAAATGGTTCCAGCGTGAATTTGACTGTGCGTCCATCCATGCTGCCGGTGGCAATGCCAAAACTGTCATCCGGTGCGATGTCAAGCTCTTTGACACCTTGCACGACCGGGACACCTTGCACGACTAGATCGATCTGCCCTATGACCTCAGGCGGGTTTTTCGTCAGATCGAATAGGGTCAATTTTTCTTCACCACGACTATTACTGATGACCGCCCGTGCGCCGTCGCTGGTGACGTCGATTCCTTCTGAGTACCGGTCACAGGCAAATTCGCTGACGATCGACATGCTTTCGGCGCTGACGATCCCGCACGCGATTCCGTTAAAATCGACAAAAATAGCCTGATCATTGGCCAGCTCTGCAAAGGCTGGTGAGCATGTCAGCTGCCAGCAGACCACAGCCATAGTCAATACCAGAATTCGCCCCAACCCCCCTGTTGGTCTTCGTAAAATTCTCATGGCCTGTCTCCTTTTTAAACTGAATATTAAAAGACCCCAAATTGTATGTATAATATATTGCTTTGTATTACATTTAAGTCAAAAAAAATAGTCCAATTGCCTGATTAAAGCCTAAAGGCAACCCGGCTGTCTGTGTTTGAATCAGACCCGTGGCTTTCCGTCCCCACCTCACGATGGGTTTGGCTTTTTCTTTAAAAAGTCTAAGCGAAATTCTCAGAATTTTAGCCAGAAAAATGCAAGAATCGGGCCTGAAATCTTTATTTTTTAAAATATGAATATTTTCATATGGTTGTCTTAAAAACGGTTTTCAAAGCATTCAAATGGTGACAAATTTTGTCAAAAAAGCAGCCGAAATTAGGAAAAAAAGGCGATATACCCTGGGTTGCATTCAGATCAATCTGGCTGTCATGCTTTTGTGCGCTGCACTATCAAAAAGAGAGCATGGGGAGGGGGTGGCAGCGGGCCACCCCCCCTTTATGAAGACGAGCGGTTACCGGCCTGTCAGGGTATCGGTATATAGACACCGTTTACGGCATTCGCCGCCATCCATTTAAACGTGTGATCCGGATTGCCGAACCACATATTGTCCACACCGCCGCCGACGCCATACCAGAAAATATCGCAGATGCCGTCGCCGTCAAAGTCGCCTTTGACCGGGCGGTAGATGCCCAGAACCTTGATGGCATAGTATTTAAAGCCGCTACCCTGGGCCATCCAGAGGGCGTCAAAATTGTCGCCCGGGCCGTACCAGAGAATATCGTGGCGGCCGTCGCCGTTGAAATCGCCGGAGATCGGCGTATAGGTCCCCATGACCTTTTTCTGAACGACCCTGAAACCCTTGTTGGCGGGATCGGCGGTGCCGTAGTAAATCCAGTCGGCGGCATCGCCGGCGGCATACCAGAAGATGTCGTCTTTGCCGTCGCCGTCGAAATCACCGGCAATCGGCTTGTAGGTGCCCCAGATGGCCGCCGGATAATATTTGAAACCCGTGGTGGTGGCCATCCAGATCGAGTCGTTGCTGGTGCCCGGACCGTACCAGAAAATGTCGGTGCGGCCGTCGCCGTTGAAATCACCCGAGATCGGTGTGTAGGTGCCCTTGACGGTCTTGCGGACAACCCTGAATTTACCGCTGCGGCCCTCGCCGTAATAAATCCAGTCGGCCGCATCGCCGGCGGCGTACCAGAAAATATCACTGTTGCCGTCGCCGTCGAAGTCCCCGGCGATGGGAACGTAGGTGCCGTAGATATTCATACCGCTATATTTGGACCACCTATTGCGGCCGGTGCCGTACCAGATGGCGTCGGAAGCGCTGCCGGCGGCATACCAGAAGACGTCGTCTCTGTTATCGCCGTCAAAGTCGGCGCCGTCGGCCGCGACAGAGCGCTTGACCGCGTCACCGATGCCCAGCAGGGTTTGATAGGAACTCACCAGCGACATATAGGGCGGAATGTAGACACCGCCGGAATGCATGTCGTAATGCAGGTGAATGGTCGTCGGGGTGTTACCCATGTTATCGGAGATTTTACCGATCTTATCCCCTTTTTCGACGCGTTTGCCCTTCCAGACGGTTAGCGTGCTGTGATTCAGGTGCAGGTAGCGATGGCGGACGCCGCTGTCGCCCTGCAGGTAGACCGTGTAAGAGCCAATCGAGGTAATGGTCCCGCCCTCGGCGGCCACCGTCCAGTACACGCTGTCCGCACAGGTAGCCGGCCGGATGTCCTGGCCCTGATGCCCGGTTCCCGAAGGGCACATGGGCATCGTCCAAGAGCGTTTCTCGCAGTAGTTGTCGCGCCACGGATAGCTGTAGTTGTCCGCGTCGCACTGGCTGCCGCCGGGGCCGTTCATGCCGCCCACTCCCCAGACCTGGGAATTGGCATAGGCCGGGGCTTTTTCGACCGGAAAACGCATGCCCGGCAGGTAAACCTTGTAATCCACGCGCCCCGTGCCGCTGCCGGGTGCCAGATCGCCCGGCGGCAGATAGCTGAACGCCGCGGCCAGCACCGCAGCCGGCGTTATGATCGCTACACACATGGATATCATAATGGCTAAACTAAAGCGCTTCATATTTTTTCTCCATTTCTTTTAAATACGGTTAATATTTGCAGAAAATATAATGTTCGATATAGGGGTTCGGCTAGTATGTGAGCCGTTTATCAAAATATGCCGGTGCGCACCTCTATTGATCCATGAGCACCAGTTTTAAGCTATTCACCAGCTGCATCACAAAACGGTCGTCGGCACAGCGCGGGTCTTTGGCCCCATCGTAGCACTCCACGCTAATGTCGTAATAGATCCCAAATGCCTTGAAGTTGACTTCCAGCCGGCCTTCACCTGCATCGGCTTTCAGGTTGGGGTCGTCCAGCGCCGGCGGTTCAGGAATGCCCGGAACCCGGATAACCCTGGAGTTGCCGCTGATGGTTATCGTGGCCCGGCCTTCGGCCATCGAAGCGGCACACCAGTTCGGGCCGGTGGTAATCATGGCCGAGCTCAGCAGGGTGTCACGATCGGGCAGAAGGACCGGAACGGCAGAATTTTTGGCCGCCTGGCGTTGCTTTTCAGACAAACGGCTCGGCTCAAGCTGCGGGTGTTTACGGGCAGCCTCCCAGTCCACCGTTAGTTGCTCGGCGCCGGGCGCTGATGGGGATTCTGAATTCGACCCCGCAGCAAACATCCCGCCTGGCAGCAGCATGAGCGCAGCGATGATTGCCAGTGCTGCAATAGTTGAAAGCTTGCCGGATTTCATGGATCCTCCTATACTGGTTTGTCCGCTCTGCGGCAGCAAGGCAGCGGGGAGCAGGATAATGATTTATGGCGCGCGACGCACGGCCACATTGCTTCTACCGTCGCCGTCCCAATCGCCGCTCAGATATTCGGCTTCGGCATTACCCGCACCGTAGCCCTGCAGGACGTTGTGACCGCCGTCAAAATTTGTGTCCATCAGGATCTTGTTGCCGCGTCTGACGGCGATGTTGTCACGGCCATCCCCATCCCAGTCGCCGACCAGGTACTGGTCCTCGCTGCCGCCGTTGCCGTAATGTTGCAGAATGTCATGGGCGCCGTCAAAGTTGGTGTCCATCAGAATTTTACCCCAGCGGCGCACGGCAATGTTGTCGCGACCGTCGCCGTCCCAGTCGCCGACCAGATACTGATCTTCGGCATCGCCCATTCCGTATGACTGGTAAATGTCATGGGCACCGTCAAAGTTGGTATCCATAAGAATTTTGTTGCCGCGCCTGACGGCAATGTTGTCGCGGCCGTCCCCATCCCAATCGCCGACCAGATAATCATCTTCTAAATTACCTACGCCGTAAGTTTGCAGGATGTTGTGGGTGCCGTCAAAATCAGTGTCCATATAGATTTTGTTGCCGCGCCGCACCGCTAAATTGTCGCGGCCGTCGCCGTCCCAGTCTCCGACCAGATACTGGTCCTCCTGGTCACCCCTGCCGTAGGACTGTTTGATGTTGTGCGCACCGTCGAAATCGGTGTCCATCAGAACGGTCTTGCGCCGCGGCAGATCGATCAGATCCTCGTACGAGCGCACCAGCGACATGTAAGTCGGGATATAGATGCCGCCGGATTTCATCGCGTAGTGCAAATGAATGGTGGTCGCCGTGCTGCCCATGTTGTCGGAGATCTTGCCGATTTTGTCGCCTTTGGCGACACGCTTGCCCACCCATACTGACAGAGTGCTGTGATTCAAATGCAGGTAGCTGTGACGGATGCCGCTGTCACCCTGAAGGCTGACCGAGTAGGAGCCGATGTAGGTGATGGTACCACCCTCGGCAGCCACTGCCCAGTACGCGCTGTCCGTGCACGTGCTGGGACGGATGTCCTGGCCTTGATGCCCGGTGCCGGATGGGCACAGCGGCATCGGCCAACCTCGTTTTTCGCAGTAGTTATCCCGCCAAGGGTAGCTGTAATTGTCCGCGTGGCATTCGCTGCCGCCAGGGCCGTTCATGCCGCCTACCCCCCAGACCTGGGAATTGGCATAGGCCGGGGCTTTTTGAACCGGAAAGCGCATGCCCGGCAGATAGACTTTGTAATCGACGCGTCCCTGGCCACTGCCCGGGACCAGATCGCCCGGTGGCAGGTAACTGAACGTTCCGGCAAACGCTGTTGGTGTCAGTGCCAGTCCAACCGTGCTGCAGATGATCAAAATGATGGTTATCGAAAAGTGTTTCATTCATCCCTCCTTTTTAATTCAGCTCAAGGGCGCGGTACAAAAAAGCGGCCATGTGCTTGCGCGGCACGTAGTTGTTCGGACAGAAATTGCCGTTGCCGCAGCCGCAGCTTTTAAAACACCAGCTCTTGCACTGGTCCCAGCATTCGCTTAAAATTCGCGGGTAGCCTTCCTCGAGGATATCCTCCAGATCCGGAAGAATGCCATTGGCCTTGCTGATCGACGTGGGTGACTGGATGGCGCCGATGCCGATTGCCGGAACCAGCAGCATGAGCATGATCCAGAGCATCAAAATTTTACTTATGACAGAGCGCTTCATGATTTTTCCCCCACGGGCTACAGATTTTCGGGCGGCGCCAGTTTCAATTCATTGGCCAGTTCTACGGCATAGTCATCCTGGGTGCAGCGGGTATCGTTTTCGTGGTCATAGCACTCAACCGACAGGGTATAATAAATGCCAAATGCCTTGAAATTGATTTCAACGATGCCTTCGCTGCGGGTCAATGAATGCGCATGATCGCCGTAAGCCGGAGGATCGTATTGCTCTGCTCCGGGTGCCCGCACCACTTTGGCCACGCCGCTAACGTAAATTGAGACATCGTCTTCGGACATCGAAGCCGCATACCATTCCGGCCCGGTGGTGATTAAGGCCGCATCGATCAGTTTTTGTTGTTCGGGTAAAAGGACCGGAACCGGCGCGGTTTCAATTTGTTCTTTTTGCAACTCCGATAGCATCGAATCGTCCAAACGGGGATGTTTTTCAGCTTCGTCCCAGTCGACTTCCAAATTTTCAGAAACCATGGCCGTGAGCTGCTCGGTTCCCGAATCTTCTTCAAAAGGCTCCATCTGGCCTTCCACGGGCTCGGGTATGATCATCTCGGTCGACGTATCCGCTTCTGATGGTTTTGATGTCTCTGCAGCTTGCACAGGGCTTTTTTTGGCGATCTGGACGGTGCCTTCTTCGGTTTTGGGAAGGGGTTGTGATTCATTGGAAACGGTGGGTTTGGCGGGTTTGGTTTCGATTTGATCGCGGTCGGTGACCAACAGCGCGATGGCGGCCGCCAGCACGACAGCAACGGCTGTGATGATGAAACGTTTGTACTTCATACGACACTCCTTTCGACTTGCCTGATAACATCTTTAAAAGCGTTGTCACCTTGAAACACATCAGCGCTTTTTTATTTTTAATTTGTGCCCGAAACCTCC
>JASFNW010000173.1:0-10229 GCA_050116835.1 Desulfobacterales bacterium | reverse complement strand
TAACGCCTTGGAATTCACATTGAGTCCGGATATACCGGCAAACAATGAACCAATCATTTTTATAGCCCTCCATTAGGATGTTCATATGAAATTGCTGTTGTATCGGTTGTGACCGGGGTTGCCGGCGATGATGCTGCCAAAACATCGATAACATCACCGAGCGCCACGGTCTGCAGTTCGGTCATCAAATATGCTGTTTTATCCTTGAACGACACACCGGTGACAATCGCGCTCATCAGCGGCCTGACCGTCACACTTTCGTTGGTAGCGTCGACGGCCTGGATTTCAAAAGAATAGGCGCCGGCCGGCATTTGATTGCCGTTATAATCCTTGCCATCCCAGACGGCACTCTGCCGGCCTACGCCCAGCGGACCGGTCTCAAAAGAATTCACGAAACCGCCGGTGGCATCATAGATGCTGACCGCCGTCATAGCGGCATTTGCTTCCAGCTCAAAATGGCAGGCGGCCGTCTGGCCGTCCGCTAACTGCAACCCGTTGCCCGCGGCGGTGATTTCCCTGCCAATGTAGGATACCGCCTGAGAATGGGTCAGCGATGCTTGAAACTGCTCCATGTTCTCGAGGCTGTCATGAATGTTGCTCAATTGCTCGAGTGAACTGAACTGCGCCAGCTGAGCGGTGAATTCTGTGCTATCAGCCGGGTTCAACGGGTCCTGATGCTGAAGCTGGGCAATCAACATGTTTAAAAAATCATCTTTGCCCAGGATATTCACCGACGCGTTTGATGGCGCCGTGCTGGCAGTTGGATCTATTGGGGTAATGGGTGTCATTTTGACCTCATGGGATCATTTTCAATTGTCACTGCTGTTGACATTTCCTTAGCGCTTTACCTTATGCGAAATAGTCAACGGCGGTTTGCGCCGTGCCGTTGCGCTGAATGCCAAGCCGGGTTTGCCGGGACTCGGCATCCCCTTCAGCGGAGATGTGATTGTTTCGTGATGCGCGAACACGCCGCACTTCAGCCGCTTTCTGGTAGCGATCGTCGTCGGCACAGTTATCATGTGCCACTGAAACCTCCAGCTCATCGACTTGCAGACCCTGGGCCTGTAATTCAGCCTTTAATTGATTCAAATTATTTTCGAGCATATCTTTGACAATCGGTAACTCCGCCACGATTCTAACGGCAACCTGGTGGCTTTCAGTCATAATGTGCATCCGGATATGTCCTAAGAACTCGGGCTTCAGATCGATTTGAACCGTGTTTTGACCGTTGTTGTTTAAAAAAACCGCCTTTTGCACAATCTGATTCAGGGTCTGCGAAGCCAAGCTGCGTTGGGAACCTTCGGCCGACCGGCTACCGTTTTCAAGCTTTGACAGGTGCTCCGGCAAATTCTCCTGTGATGTTAAAAAGCCGGTGTCTTTGGACTCGCCGTCGGCCTGTATCGCTTTTTTGCCGGTTAGATCGGCCGACAGCATGTCATTCTGCAAAGCGGACGTCTTGAGATTGACGGTCTCTTCTGCAGGCTTGGCGGTGCCGTTCTGGCCGGCTAAATTCGGATCGACCGCCGCCTCGGCGGTCTTGGATCCAGACTGCATTCTGGCAGCCGGCGCATCTTCGTTGTTTTTGTCGATGCGCCCTTCCAACAGTGCCTCGGCAATGCTATTTTTAGCGCCCCCGGCTGATCCGTGACCGTCCTTACCGTCCATGACCGTTTGAATTTCCGCCGTCTTTTTCGGATCCATCAATTTTTGCACCAGCAAATTTTCATCGGCAGCAAGTGCCTCCAGGGTCACAGCCGTCTTTTGGCCACCGGTCTCAGAGGAGGCCCCTTCTAAACCCGGGGCCGCGGGCCTGTTTTCAGCGTGTTGCAACAGAAACTGAATGAGATGATCAACTCTGGCTGCAAAAGCGTCTGAGCGGGCCTCGGGATTGGCGCCCCCGGTCGGAGCCGATGCCAAAGTACGCCAAAATTCAAGATATGAGAGATCAGCCCGACGGCCGGCCGGATCTGCAGCCGGCTGATCATTCAGGAACCGGTTGGCCAGTTGTTTCAATAATTGCAGCTTGCCGGCCAGCTCTGATAGGTCCGCCGGCAGCTGCTCAAAAGGTCCGCTATCTGCCAGCCCGGCGAGCTGGGTGTACCCCTCTGAATTCAAGTGGCCGATCAGCTGGTTTACAAAGTCCTGGATGGCATCTGCGTCAACATCGGATTGGCCTTCAATCGCCGCAGCATCGTCATCTGCAACCGCCATCTTTAACAGCAATTGATGGATGGACCCCAGAGATGGCTGCCGGCAAACACGCGGCAATTCCGGTTCTGAAGCGCCAGCTGCTGATTCAACCGGCCGATCCTGAAGCGGTTCATCATCGCTGACCCGACGACTGCTTTTGGGATGAGCTGCTGCGGGTGGCTTTTCGCTGGATTTAGCGCTCCGGGATTCACCCCCGCGCGATCGATTCAGGCTGCAGGGTTTACGTTCGCAAGCGCGGTTTAATGTCGTCAGAAAACGTTGATCCTCATCGGCTGATTGAGCCGGTCGGCCACGTTCAAATGCCGTGGGGTGTGTGCCCGACGCATTGCCGGCTCCACCGGCAGGTGGCTGAGGGGCAGGCGGCATTATCAAAGCATTAGACGACATAAATTCCTTCCTTGTTATTGCCCTTATCGTTGGCAATGCATTGGTGACGGCCAATGCTTTGTGCATCAAGCGTGCCAATCCTTGCAAAACGCGGCGGGGATTTCATCGGCACGCAACAATAAAAACAGAGATTTATATAATCATCTGAAATTATTATTTTTAATTAAATTTGCACTTTGAATGCCAATAAGAATCGATGCTCTAAATGCTCAGCGTTCAGCTGAACACAAAAAGCTGTTTAAACGGCAATATTTGCCTGAAATGGTAATCTTTACCTTTGGTCAGGTCGACGCCGGCGAATTTCATCTCCCACTCGTTTTGTATGCGGTGACAGCAAGCAGATATCCGCTCGCAACGATCCTGGGTCGAGTCGAAGGCGAAAAACAGCTGTCAGATGGCAAGCACTCTAATTTCCTGTAATTACATCTGGTTACCGTTTTTTCCTGTCGAAGCGCTAGTATCGTGTCCCATAAATAATTTGCAATATTGTTCGGGTCTCACCCAGAAGATGCTCGCACTCAAGTTGCCAGACGGGCATGTTATTTTCTGATAGGCGATATGCCTATGATTAACCCACAAACGTCACTGTGATCCGATATTTGGGATGATGGGCACCCAGGCGTTTGGATTAACCCATGGCGTGGGTCAAATCCCAAATATCGGGGCACCGGCACCTTGAGGTTCATATCGCCGGTCAGGAAATGACATGACCGTCACGCATTTTGTCAAATATTTCTGGGACGACACACCAGAAGTCTTTTTAAAACCCCTTTGGAATTAATTTTGCGGACTTTTGTCAAAAAGCGCTTAGCGACGTTGAGCGAAAATCTTAAATTGTTTTAGGGCGTTAGCTCGAGTTTTCAAGATTTAGTGCAACGAGCTTAGCGCTTTACAAAAGCCGCAAACCAGCGAAAAAGGGGTTTTGAAATGCTTCTAATGAAATGGCAAACGATAAAGGCAGAGATGGAAACCACTGACAACGCGTTAATGGTGATTTCGGCAGTTGTTCAGGATTTGAGGATATATTGATGCCCGGCGACGTCGTCTAACAGGGCGCGTTCTTTTTTTAATTGAGTCTGCTCATAGGCGCGTCGGCCCTTTTCTTTGAGCTTTTCAAGCACCTTGCGCTTTTTCATGGCCGCCAGCAGTTCCTGGCGGGTTGCATCACAGCGATGCTGTGCCTTCACGACCTGTTCGGCCTGGATTTTCATTTGGGCTGTGAGATAGTCGATAAAATCAACATACAGTTTGAGTTCAGATGCCGGACGGCCCTTTTTTTGCCTGGCTTCCAGCAATTGCACGTTGCGGCGCTTTTTCTTCTTGAGATTGCGCAACTGGTGTTGCTCGGCCTGCAGGCGCTTTTTCAGGCCGGCCAGCTCTTTTTGCAGGACCTCTTCCTGATAGCGGCGGTGATTTAGCAGCGGTTCTAATTTGAATTGATACATAGTGACTATTTTAAGCGGTAAATCGGGGCACCGGCAATTTAGAAATCAGATCGCCGATCAGGAAATGACACACCCGGCTGACATGTTTCAACTCAATCTCGCGCGCAAACGTAATTATTCAAATAATTCGGCCAATTGGGCAATGCATGCATCGAATGGGCTGGTGTCGTCGATGTCCTGCCTCAGGTAGCGGTTGATCTTTTCAATCATAGCGATGGCATAATCGATTTTCGGGTTGCTGCCGGCGACATAAGCGCCAATGTTAATCAAATCTTCAGCTTTGCGATAGGTGGCCATGACCTCCTTTAATTTACGCGCGCATTGTTTTTGTTGCGCATCGATGATGTCTTCCATGACCCGGCTGACACTGCCAAGAATATCAATAGCCGGATAATGGCCCTGGTTGGCCAGTTCCCGGGAGAGGTTGATGTGGCCATCGAGGATGGACCGCAGCGCGTCGGCTATGGGTTCATTGGTATCGTCCCCTTCGACCAGGACGGTGTACAGGCCGGTGATGGTGCCGGTGTTGGCGGAGGTTCCCGCCCGCTCACATAGTTTGGGCAAAAGCGTAAATACGGATGGGGTATAGCCTTTGGTGGTCGGCGGTTCTCCCAATGCCAGCCCGATTTCGCGCTGGGCCATGGCAAAGCGGGTGACCGAATCCATCATCAAATTAACATGCTGGCCCTGATCGCGAAAAAACTCTGCAATGGCGGTGGCAATAAATGCGCCCCGCATGCGAATCAGCGGCAAGTGATCGGAAGTGGCCACCACAATGACCGAGCGCTTCAGGCCTTCCGGACCCAGTTCCTTTTCGATAAATTCATTGACTTCGCGGCCGCGCTCGCCGATCAGCGCGATGACGTTGACATCGGCAGCGGTTTTGCGCGCGACCATGCCCAGCAATACGCTTTTGCCGACTCCTGAGCCGGCAAAAATACCGATGCGCTGTCCGCAACCCAGCGTCAAAAGACCGTTGATGGCCCGGATACCCAGATCAAGCGGCCGGCTAATTCGTTTGCGGGACAAGGGGTTAACCGGCATCCCGTAAATCGGATATTCACTTTCAAGTGCAATCGGACCTTTGCCGTCGATGGGGCTGCCGAGTCCATCAATCACCCGCCCCAGCAGCCCGGCACCGACTGGAACGACGGCGCGCTGTTGACGGGCGACGATCGGACAGCCGGGGCCGATGCCCCGCATTTCCTCCAGGGGCATCATCATGACCTTGTTGTCCCGGAAACCCAAGACCTCGGCGCTTATCTTGCGACGATCACCTTGGGTATAAATATCACATACCGTCCCCAGACGCGACATCGGCCCCTGAGCTTCGATGACCAGGCCCACGACATTGGTAACTTTTCCCTGGGCCTGAATGGTGCAGGCGGAATCCACACAGTGGCGATATTTTTCCAGACCTAAGGGAATTGCCATAATTGCTTATTTGGGCTCCTGTTGCGACTGTCCAAACTGACCCTGGAATGCTTCCTCGATTGCTTCAAATTGTTTTTCGATGCGCGCGTCGATATCTCCCCTATCGGTCTCTATCAAACAGCCCCCGCTTTGAATCGAGTCTTCGGCTTCCAGGTGAACATCATCGAAATTATCTAAGCAGCGGTTCAATTCAGACTGGGTTTCTTGAATGAATCGAAGATCTTCCGGATTAAGTTTAATCTTTATGCTACCGGGGTTGTCGACGCGCGCCAGGGCTTCGCGGGCAACACAGGCAACCGTTTCCCGGGTCGTTTTGATCTCATGGCAGACAATTTTTTTAGCAATCGATAACGCCAGGTGGGTGACTTCCTTTTCAATTTCCCGATGAATCTCGGAGCGCATGCACTGCAGTTGTTCAAGGGTCTGCTGCAGTGTTTGAATGACGGCATCGGCGCGTTTCGATCCGGATTCAAACCCCACTCTTTTCCCTTCGAGAAAGCCCTTTTGAAAGGCACTTTCTTTAATCTCATCAACTGACGGTCCTTCATCGACCGGCGGTGTCTCGCGGGTCTCCGGAGCGGCTGGTTCTACCGGGCAGGCTCGCTCCGGATCCAGCTTTTCAAAATGCGAGCGCTTAAATTCACTGTTATGCGTCTGGCAACCATAATCGGCAGCGGGCTCATCGACCGGAATATTGGGGAAATAATGCAGATGAAAACCATCTGCCAGTGATGGGACCGTCTTTTTAATCGGATCACTCAACGATATCATCTCCTCGCCGGCCGGCAATAATGAGTTCTCCCTTGGTTTCCATTTCCTGAATAATATTGGTTATATTTTGCTGAGAATCGGTAACTTCTTTCATGCGCACCGGTCCCATATCATCTATTTCTTCTCTCAGCATCTCGCCGGCGCGTTCAGACATATTTTTGAAGATCTTTTCTTTGACTTCCTCAGAAGCGGCTTTGAGCGCGATCGCCAGCTCCATGGTCTCGACTTTGCGCAACAGTTTCTGAACGCCGCGGTCATCCACCAGCAGGATGTCCTCAAACACGAACATACGCTGTTTGACCTGTGACGCAACCTCCATGTCCGCCTCTTCCAGTTCATTCAGGATCAATTCGCTGGATATCTCATCTGTCTGATTCAGTATCTCCGCCAGACGACCAACGCCACCGGTAACATTGGAAACGGAATTCTGCTTGGATTTTAAAATGTCTTTCAAAACGGAATTGACTTCATCGACAATGGTGGCTGTGATCTTGTCCAAATGAATCACCCGCATGGCCACCTCAGTCTTAATTTCATCCGGCAATTTGGCTATCACATCACTGGCCACACGGGTCTGAAGGTGCACCAAAATAATCGCTATGGTCTGCGGTTGCTCATCTTTGATCAGATCATAGACCTCATCGGCATTTAAGGATTTGAGGGCCCCAAGTCCACTGGATTCAGATTGCGTGTCGGCAGCAGCCTTATCCGAGTGGCTGTCGGTCGCCGAAGACGTGCTCTGTTTGGATCGATAGTTCTTGGCGATGGCGGCAAATTCGGCTGCGACCTGCTCGATGACCTCGGGTGAAATGGTCCGGATTTGCGACAGATGACTATGGATGCGTTCTTTTTCGGTATCATTCAGCTGTCTGAGCAGCAGCTCCGCGTGGGGACGTCCCAGCGCATGAATTAAAATGGCCGCCTTTACCGGGCCGGATATATTTTTTGCATCCATCGTATTTTGACCTAATCGTGCGTACCCTGCACGCCATCAACGCTTTCTTCTTCTTTGAGCCAGTCTCGCATTACCCCCAGTGTCGCTTCGCTATCCTGGGTAATCAATTGGGATATCTGATCCTTAAAAGCCAGAAGCTTTGGATCGGTTTCATTTTCAAGCTCCCCAACGGTTTTGGGGAGTTGATGCAACAATTCTGCTTCACCGGCGGCACTGCCCGTTAGCCATCTGATCAACGGTTTCACAACAAACAAAAAGGTTAGACATAAAAACAAACTCAAAAATCCGTATTTAAAATAGGGCTTATACTGTTTGATCTGCTCCAGCCATCGTGGGATCCCTGAATCGGTCTCAGGTTGAGCCATTTGTGACGTCTCAAAGGGAATGTTAACCACCTCCACCTGATCGCCGCGCTGAGCATCGAAATTTACCGCCCGTTTGACAAGATTTTCGATCTGGCTCAACTCCTCCGGTGAGCGTGGGACATAGGATGTTTCCGTTTCCCCGTCTTCGGTAACAGTTGACCGATAAGTGCCATCCACCATCACGGCCACCGAAACGCGCTCAATCCCGCCCACCGGCTCCAGGGTGCGACTGGTCAACTTTCCGATCTCATAATTAACGGTGCGATCCTGCTTTGCAAAAGTGGTCGCCTCGTCTTGGGTGGTTTTATTGAGCGCCGGGCTGGATTCAGGCAGATTCGATTGAATCCCGGGGATTCCCTCGGGGATCGGATCGCTATCTTTGGCTGTTTCATTGTAGGTCTGTTCGCTGCGCACCACTTGGTTTTCAGGAAAAAATCGCTCCTCGGTCATTTCATGCCGTTTGAAATTCAAGGCACAGGACACCCGCACGATGGCCCGGTTGGCGCCCAGGGCCTTTTCCAGCATCGACAGGACCCGCGTCTCCAGCTTGCGTTCGACCTTAAGCTGGTGGTCCAGTTGATCCGAATTCAGCGTCGAGATTCCGGTGGAGTCGTTACGACCGGTTAGCAATCTGCCGCTGTTGTCAACCACGGTAACATTTTCCGGCATCAAGCGGGATACGCTTGAAGACACCAGGTGCACAATGCCCTGCACCTGTTGTTGGGAAAGCCATTTACCATGCTTCAATTTCAAAACGACCGATGCGGATGCGGATTCTTCGTCTTTGGCAAAAAGCGATTTTTCGGGCATGACAATATGTACTCGACAGCTTTCCACTTCCTCAAAACCATTGATGCTGCGCACCAGCTCACCCTGGAGGGCTCTTTGATAGTTCACATTTTGCGCAAATTCGGTCATGCCGAGTTTGGTGTTGTCAAACAGCTCAAACCCCATGCTTCCGCCCTGGGGCAAACCCTCGGACGCTAAATCCATGCGCGTTTCATAGATCAGTTCCTGGGGGATCAGGATGGTGCTGCCGTTGGCGGAAAGACGGTATGGAATTTTTTCATCCTTCAGCCGGCTGATGATGACACCGGCATCACTGGCATCCAGGTGACTGTACAAGGGATGAAACTCGGGTTTGGCGGCCCAGTTCATCAAAAACACAAAACCGGCGACAGAGCCCACCGCAACGGTTAACAGGACGATGCGCTTGGCAGGACTGATGCTTTTGAAAAGATTTTGTAGCTGCGATAGTATTTGACGAAAATTCATGAAGGTCTCCGGTTTTAGACCTGTGTGCGCATGATCGTTTCATACGCGGCAATGATTTTATTGCGAACCTGCATCAACAGCTGAAAGGCCACATCCGCCTTTTCCAGAGCGATCATGGTCTGGTGGATGTCTTTTTGCTTGCCAGTGGCCAAATTCTCAACGGCGTCATCGGCGGCTGCATGCAGCTGATTCACTTCATTAAGCGAACGTGCCAGCATGTCGCCAAATGACGCCGAATTCGGCTCTTGGTTGGCCCGGGTATCGGGTTGTGGATCAATCAGAGGCGGCAGTCCTTTTTGAAAGGTGACTTCATTCATCATTATTGTCCTATTTCCAGCGCTTTGAGCGCCATATCTTTAGCGGCTTGAATGGCGGTTACGCCGGCTTCATAACTGCGGGTAGCAGATATCATGTTCACCATTTCTTCCATCAGATTGATATTGGGCATGGACAGATAGCCATTTTCATCCGAATCCGGATGACTGGGATCATATTTTTTAATAAACGGACGGGCATCCTCGACGATATCCACAACAGCAACTTCCTTTAGGTGTTCTTTTTGTCGGTTACGCAACATCTCGCGGAACGACCCTGCAGGTGTTTGGGCCGCGAAAACAGGATCCTTGCGGCGGTAAGGCCCGCCGTTTTTTGTACGCGTGGTGTTGACATTGGCCAAATTGGCCGAAATCAGGTTCATCCTCAGTCGTTGTGCCGATAGACCGGAGGAACTAATCGTCATTGCATCAAAAAAGTCCATGCTTACTGCCCTCCTCTGATCACATTTTTGAGCCCCTGGAATTTTCTGCGAATCAGCTGGGCCGCGGTCCGATACATGATGGTGTTTTCAGCTAATTTCCCCATGGTACGGTCCAGGTCGACCGTGTTGCCGTCGGCTCTTAAGTTGAACGGCGGCGGCTCGCTGGCTTTTATTTTGACTTGATCGGATGCCTGCCGACGCCCGTTAAGATGCTGCGCTTCGGTGCAGACCAGCTGCAGCGCTCTTGAAAAACCACCTTTCTTTTGACGCTCATCTTCCATCACCACCTCAAAGGCCTTGTAATTCGGCGTGTCGATATTGGCGATATTGGAAGTGATGACCCGGTGCCGTAAAGAGGCCCGGTTCAGAGATTTTTGAAGAACGGCAATGGCACCCTCGAAAAGCGTTTGGGTTGGCATGGTTCACATTCTCCTAAGGAAACGAAGTTCACGAAGACCTTTTGCGGTCATTTATTCAATATTTTTCTTTGCGTGCCTCATGGCCTTCGTGGTTTTAATTGACATCTTTATGCAATCGAGCAAATTTCATACCAGGTCAGCGGGCGTCTGACTCGATACCCGTTGTGCAAATTAAATAAATAATTTTAGTATCTTAATTCGAACTATGGG
>JASFNW010000172.1:0-10416 GCA_050116835.1 Desulfobacterales bacterium | reverse complement strand
ATAACTGCCCGAGCGATGGATGAGGGTATAATGAGTGGCCGTGACTACCGCGGTTTTGATATGGAACCAGGAATGATGCATTACGGTGGCTATCAGGCTCATGGTATGGGTTCGAGCATGATGGGCCCCCACGAAGAAAATAGTCTACAGCGCAACAAAAATCGGGCCTACACAGATAAAAATGCCGCCGAGAGAATTTTCGACGATTATCTAAATTCCAAACACAACCCCAATTTAAAGTTGGGAAAAATCAAAGATGAAGGATCCTTTTTTGAGGCCGACCTGCTATCCAGAAATAATTCTCTGGTTGACAAGTTAATCGTGGATAAAAATACCGGCCGAATGCGTTCTGCGTACTAACCTGTCGGGTTCTCGGGAGGCCGCAAAGCCTTCCGGAAAATTTCTTCTGGAATTCAGCTGCCACCGAAGATAGCGTTAGACTGTGATGGATCTGATAAATGAGCCTTTTGGAATTATTCAATTCAACAGATAGGACGAAATTTCTCAAGTTTGCCTACGTGGTGACGGTTGCGCTGCTTTTATTTGTAATTGCTTTTACACCCATTTTTATCAGCGATCATTTATTGCTGTTCAAAAAATATGTGATTCAAGAAGATGTTGTCGAGGCAGCTTTGATCATCATTCTTCTTTTGATTGCCTATCTTTTATCCAATGTTTTCAAAAAGGAATTGAAAAAATACCGAAAAGAGATGCGCAGGCTATCACGGGAAAAGAGAGATTTGTCGGGCAAACTTACCGATGCATTTAAATATATCGGTGGGGTAAATGTTCAACTCCATGAAATTCGATCTATTTTTTGTGGACTCAAAAGGTATCCGCTGACTGAAAGTGCATTTAAAAATGCTCTGGCCTTATTTGCCCACAAGGTGCTGGGAATTGTAAACGCGGACTGGGTTCTGATCAGAATTATATGTCAAAGCAATTTAAGAACCATAAAAGAGCATCTTGAATCCAGGAAAGATGTGAATTTAAAATGCAAAGGGATCAGCAATAAAGCCATCGTTGCTAACGGTTCGATTAAAGGGTACAGCATTGTTGCATCTCGCCACGATAATTCGTTGATTATGGGCGTCTGTGTTGTTCCCCAAAAAAACCTGGATGAAGAAGAAAAGATTCTCGTAGAAGCCATCATCAATCAAATTGAAATGCTTTATCTTATTTATGTTTCTCACCAGAACCATGAGATTTTTCCAACTTACATGCTATCATGCGGGACTAGAAAAAAATTGACCATCTATGTGAAAAAGAGATGATTGATGTTTGGACATCTCTGCGCACCCATAAAAGCAATCTGCGGCTACGCTGATATGATTTCTAAATCCCCAGAAACATCTTGATGGTGACAAAAAAAATAAGAAGTCCGGTTATATCAACGACGGTTGTCAGGGTCGGGCTGGCGACCACGGCTGGATCCAATTTCAGTTTGGCGGCTGCCAGAGGGAGCAGCGCCCCGATTAGGGTGGCCGTTATCACCTGAAGCCCCATGGCAATCGCAATAGCCGTCCCTATGGCGGCAAGGGACAGGCCTTCTGGTATGCTCACGTTCCAGCCGAAAAGAACCACTCTGGCAAATGAAAAGATGCCCAGCAGAATTCCTAGCAGTATCGCAACCTTTGCCTCTTTGAGCAAGACGACCCAGGTTTCTCTTGGCGTAATTTCATTGACGGCTAATGCCCGCACAACCAGTGTTGCCGCCTGGCTGCCGGTGTTTCCGCCCGTATCGGTCAGCATCGGTATGAAGGATGCGATTATAGAAATTTGAAAAAGCAGTGCACTGAAATTTTGGACGATATAACCGGATACAAGGCCCAGCAGCGCCAGGATAAAGATCCAACCGCTTCGATTTTTGAAATGCGTCCAGACCGTGGTGCGCATATAGGAGAAGTGGTCATGGGAACCTGTAATCGCCATCAATTTTTCCATATCTTCCGTGTGTTCCTGGGCAAAAATATCGATGGCGTCATCATGGGTAATGATCCCAACCAGGATATTGTCTTTGTTGACGACCGGCAAGGCGATCAAGTCGTATTTTTGGATTTTCAGTGCCGCCTCCTCCTGATCGTCGGTGACCGCACAGCGAATCACATCCTGATGCATGATGTCGGCGACACGACGATCGGAATTGGCGAGGATTAAATCTTTGAGCGAAACAAAGCCGATCAGCCGCCGGTCGGCATCCACAACGTAGGTGTAGTAAATGGTTTCTCTGTCTGGCGCTTCGCGGCGCAACTTGGCAATGGCCTCGCTGGTGGTCAAGTCGGCGAATAACGTGGCATAATCCGAGGTCATCACTGCGCCGGCGGTTTCCGGAGGATAGGCAGCAAGTTTTAAGATATTCTCCCGCTCGGCATGTGCGAGGGCAGGCAGCAGAAGTTCCTGGCTTGCGGCGGGCAGTTGGTTGAAAAAATCGACGCGCCGGTCGGCCGGCATGTAAGCAACCATCTCGATCAGCGTCTTACGTTTCAAGAATTCAACAAGGTTTGTTTGCTTCGGTTGCGCCAGATAACTGAAAATGGCAGCTCGCATTCGCGGCTTGATAACGGAAAGTATCTCAGCGATGTGTTGGGGAGAAAACTTCGCCAAAGCGTCGGCAACCCGAACGGGGTGAATGGAACTGCATAGCTTTTGAATGCCTGCGATATTTTTGGTCTGGCTTAATTTCTTGAGCTTCTGGGCAAGCATGGGATGAATCATGACTCACCTCCCGCAGTGAAACAGGCGCCTCATACATCCTGTTTTTTTTGTGTCATTTGAATCAGCGTGGAAGCTGATGTATTGTTTGATGGTGAAGCGACTGTTTCACAGTCCTGAGAAAATTTTTGTGCCGTGTGGTAGCCATGGCAAAATGGCGATAAACCCGAATCTTGGCCCAGTCCGTGAGAAAGGCCCAGACAATCGAATATCCCCAGACCAGAGCGATTTCGAACCAGGCGATCGGCGTGATCAGACCGAAGCCATAGGCTGCTAAAAGAGTCCCCACCAGCTTGGTGCCGACGGCCGACCAGATCATGATCGGTGCCGGGTAGGGTTTTTTCAGGAAAAACCCTTTGCTGCGGGAGACAAATAAGGTCAGGTGACCGGCAACGGCCATTTTCAGGAAAATATAGGTTTGGATCTGGGGGATGGTTAAATGCAGCCAGTCAACCGCCAAAAACAGCATCAGAAAACTGCCGGCCACACCGGTAAGACCCATCACCGTCGATACGGCAATAACCCGATGCATATTCCAGTGTACGGGGTTGGGATCAAGGCCGGTTCTGTCATAAGCGATGGTCATGATGGGGATGTCATTGAGAAAGGCCAGCAGAATGATCATGATGGCGGTGATCGGGTAAAAGTTGAACACGATCATTGCCAGTACCACAAAAACCATGATGCGAATTGTCTCTGTGATGCGGTAAATGGCATAGCTGTTCATACGCTCGAATATCCGGCGGGCCTCTTCAACAGCATTAATAATCACAGATAGTCCCGGTGCCGTCAGTACCAAAGATGCCGCCGCACGGGCGGCGTCGGTGGCGCCGCTGACGGCAATGCCGATATCCGCCTGCTTCAGGGCCGGTGCATCATTGACCCCGTCTCCGGTCATTCCGACAATGTGGCCGCGTGCCTGCAGCGCTTTAACGATGCCATATTTGTGCTCCGGAAAAACCTGGGCAAAGCCGCCGGCCTGCTCGACCTTTTCAGCCGTATCGGCAGACATTTGGGTTGCGTCTGCATCGCCTCTCAACAGTTTTTCAGCAGCATAGATGGTCTTTCCCATTCCGAGATTTCCTGCAATTTCATTGGCAATCGCCAAATTGTCGCCTGTGACCATTTTTACTGCAATACCATGGGCGCGGGACTGACGGATGGTCTCGGCTGAATCTTCGCGCGGCGGATCATAAAGGGGTAAAATTCCTAAAAACTGCCAGGTTCCGTCATCCTCAGCGCGCGCGACACCCAGAGTGCGGTACCCTTTGGTGGCAAAGTCGCTAATTGCGCGGTCAGCCATCGATCTGGTGTCCTGGTCGACCTGCGCAAGTTCGAGAATAACCTGCGGTGCGCCTTTGGTGACTCTAAATGCATTGCCGGCCTTGCCCTTGATGGTAGCCTCGGTGCGTTTGACCACCGGATCAAAGGGCACAAACTTAAGTTGCTCATAAGAATTGAGAAGGTTTTGATCTTCAAGCCCGTCGATCACCGCCAGATCGATAGCATCTTGATCCTCTGCTTTGGCCGCAAGTGCAGCCGCTAAAATCAGATCCTGAGAATCTTTTGCATCGAATATCAAAGGATCACCCAGCGTCAGCTTGTTCTGAGTGAGGGTGCCGGTCTTGTCGGAGCACAGAATGTCCATCCCGGCCATCTCTTCAATCGATTCCAGGCGGGAGACGATGGCTTTCAGCTTGGAAAGCGCCATTGCACCCACGGCCATCGTGACGGAAAGCACCGCGGGCATCGCCACCGGGATGGATGCCACAGTCAGGATCAATGCGAACTGAACCAGCTCGAGCAGGGCGGTTCCGCGAAATAGCTGTACAAGCATGAGGGTCACCACCAGACCCAGACTGAGATAAATCAGGTAATCGCCGATCTGCAGCACGGCCTTTTGAAAATGCGATACCGGCTTGGCCTTGGCGACAAGTCTGGCGGTCTTTCCGAAATAGGTCTCGTTGCCGGTTGCCGTCACCAGACCCAGCATCTCGCCCTGTTTGGCGATCGACCCCGAATAGGCGGAATCACCCGTAGTCTTGTTCACCGGCAGCGACTCACCGGTTAGGGCGGACTGGTCTACGCTCAGGTACTCACCGTCAAACAGCATCACATCGGCCGGAATAATATCTCCCAGCCGCAGGCGAATGATGTCACCCGGCACCAGCTGGCGGGCATTGATTTGCTGCCAGTGACCGTCTCTTAGGGCCCTGCATTTGAGCGCCAGTTTTTTCTTAAGTGCTTCCACCGCGTTACCGGCCTGGGATTCCTGCCAGAAACCCACCAGCCCGTTAAATCCGAGCAGGATGATGATGATAATGAAATCGGCCCAGTGTCGGACGATCATCGAAAGCACGGCCGCCACCTCGATCATCCAGGGAATCGGTCCCCAGAAGTATCCTAAAAAGCTAAGCAGCGGATTTCTTTTTTTCTCGGCAATTGCATTGTAGCCGTATTCATCCAGCCGTTTTTCCGCCTCTGAGGCGGATAGTCCCTTTGAGCTGGTTTCAAGCTTTTCGAAAGCCTCCGCCAATGGCAATTCATTCTGTGTTTCTGTTTTGAGTGCCGGTGTGTCCATGTGTTGTCCCTTCCTGTTCCAATAAGACATTTCATTTCATAGTTTGATTAAACTATAAGTTGCTGCAGCTGATTCCGCTATCGGAGTCGGTCTGATAATGCGGTAGGAGTATCACCCGAATTGCTGTCCATATTTGTCTTACACTTTTTTGATGAAAAATTATTGAGCCGGGAGTCATATTACCCGCTGCGATGCAAGGACTGCTCGAATTCGCTGGGAAGATATGAGCTAAATAGAGGAATGCCTTGTCAGATAAACACTTACGGGAAAAAGCAGTGAAATCCGACAAAAAAATGAGAGCAACACCGATAGCCGAATTGTGTTTTCAATTTTATCATAAAAAAGCTTCAAAAGAGATGGGACGCTAAAGATAATGGACAGAAAAGAAAAAAGGGCGGATGAGCGGTTTGCTTCCCATACCGCCATCATATTTTCCAGTTTTTCCACGAAAAATTGGTTTGAAAATTTTTCGGTGGCACTGAACATAAGCGCAAGGGGTATGTGTTTTGAGTCCAGGCGTCCGTTTAAGCCCCACGCCAATTTACATATCCGCACCGGACAAAATCCGGAAGCGGTCTCTGATATCTGCAACTGGAATCTGTTGCGTACATCTACCCTTGCCCAGGTCAGATGGTGCAGAGAAATTAACCGGGAAGATGGTACCTGGTACAGTATTGGTGTCAAATATTTATGAACCTGGGTCAGCGATTTTATACATGCCATCGGTGGTCTTCATCGAGCCATAGGCAGGTCAAACAAAGAGATAGGCAGAATTAATCAGAGGAGAATACTTTTCTTGCCAGTATCTTGTTGATAGGAGGCCAGTCATGCCAAAGGAATATGTATTAAGCATGGAAGAAAATTCAGTCAGATTCACACCAAGCGGTGAAATTGCGGTAATTGATGCCATAAAAGCACTGAGCAAGTCCGGTAGTCCTGAAGAGATCTGGCAGACCTTAAAAGAAGAAAACCCGGAAATTCTTTTTCATTGCAGGCGGTTTAATTTTGCAAAAAACAAACCCGCCCTGGTGGTCGACGGCCAGGGCTGGGAGCAAATAGAATTATTGCTGTTCGACTATATCCTGGATCATAGCCTTCGGTATCACTTTACAGTCATGTAAAAGGCAACCGGATATATGGTATGTCGGTTAATTCAAAGTTCATTGCTCCCGGGAGGCGATAATGGTTCAACGATCCAAGTTTTCAATCGGCTATTACCTGATGGTATTTTTACTGATGCTTTTTCTGGAAACGATGTTTTTTTCCGGATCCGCCGGCAAAGAAATACCCTATAGCAAATTCCGAGATCTTATCGCAAAAAATAAGGTCCAAAGTGTAATTCTAGAATCGGACAAGATTTACGGTTTCCTGAAACCTAAACAGGCACCTTCGAAAGTGGCATCACAGA
Source organism: Desulfobacterales bacterium (assembly GCA_050116835.1). Classification (GTDB taxonomy): domain Bacteria; phylum Desulfobacterota; class Desulfobacteria; order Desulfobacterales; family JAHEIW01; genus JAHEIW01. The sequence continues at coordinate 3,715 of JASFNW010000172.1, read as the reverse complement.
CCCCCAATCCGACGTCAAAAGCCAAAGCTGAGAAAAGTTCCTCCTCCACGAAACCGGCCTTCGCGCCGCAGCAAAAACAAACCCCTTGGTATCTCAATCTTGAAAAAAAACTGGCAAAATCGGAAACAGCACGGAGTGAGCAAATTAAGCGTCAATTTACAGTCGTTCCCCTCAAGGATCCAACGCTGCTGGAAGATCTGCAGCAACATGGCATCACTTACCGAGGAAAGATCGAATCGCATTTTTTCTCGCATTTGATCTCCAACTGGATCATTCCATTTGCCATTCTCTTTCTTGTCTGGGGCTGGATTATGCGCAAAATGGGCAAGGACGGCCACGGTTTTTTGAACGTGGGCAAAAACAAGGCCAAAATATATGAAGTCGATCCCTCCCTCAAAGTCACCTTCGATGATGTCGCCGGGGTCGATGAGGCAGTTGAAGAAGTCAAAGAAGTTGTGTCCTTTTTAAAAGAGCCGGACAAATATACGCGCCTGGGTGCCAAACTGCCCAAAGGCATCATGCTGGTAGGCCCTCCGGGAACGGGCAAGACGTTGCTGGCACGCGCCGTGGCCGGTGAGGCCAACGTGCATTTTTTCAGCTTGAGCGGCTCGGATTTTGTCGAAATGTTCGTGGGAGTTGGGGCTGCTCGGGTGCGTGATCTCTTTAAAGAAGCCAAAATTAAAGCCCCGTGCATTATTTTCATCGACGAGTTGGATGCCGTCGGCAAAAGCAGGGCTCAGGGTCCTTATATGGGTAGAAATGATGAAAGGGAAAACACGCTCAATCAGTTGCTCAGTGAAATGGATGGGTTTGATCCTCAGATCGGAATTATCATCATGGGAGCGACCAATCGTCCCGAGGTTCTGGATCCGGCCTTGCTGCGGCCCGGACGATTTGATCGCCAGATCCTGGTGGATCGACCGGATCTTATCGGGCGGGTCCGGATCTTTGAGGTGCATACCCGAAATTTGACCCTCAAAAACGATGTCGACCTGCACAAACTGGCAGCCGAAACCCCCGGATTTGGTGGTGCCGAAATTGCCAATGTTTGCAATGAGGCGGCATTGCTGGCATCCCGCAAGGACCAGAAAGAAATCTCTCAGCAGCATTTCCAGGATGCGATCGAGCGGGTGATTGCAGGGCTGGAAAAGAAAAACAAATTAATCAATCCCCACGAGCGTGAGGTGGTTGCCTACCATGAATCCGGACATGCTATCGTGGGCCATTTTACCCCCGGGGCGGATCCGATCCAAAAAGTCTCCATTGTTCCACGGGGCCTCGGTGCTCTGGGATACACTTTGCAGACCCCACTGGAGGACCGCTTTCTGATGTCCCGCTCCGAGTTGCTCGGAAAAATCAAGGGATTGCTGGGCGGCCGGGCGGCCGAGGAGATTGTTTTCGGCGAGGTTTCCACGGGCGCATCCAACGATCTGGAAAAAATTGCCAAAATTGTGCGCAATATGATTACGGTTTACGGTATGAGCAAGCAGGCGCCGAATATATCGCTGGTCGATCATCAGCAGAATCTGTTTCTGGGGCAAGAACAGGGCATCATGGAGCATTCTGAAAAACTCGAGCAGATGATCGACGACGAAACCCAGCAAATTATCCAAACCTGCTATGCGGATGCCAAACAATTACTCACGGACAAGCGCGATAAACTCGAAAAAATGGCGCATGTCCTGCTCGAGAAAGAAAACATGGAAGAACGTGATATCACGGCCATACTCGGCCCGCGCGTTTCTTAAACAAAACATAATCTAATCATAGAGACCGGGAATAATTTTAAGAGGATTTGAAAAAACATCTCCGTTACCTTGAGGATCTGTTTACCATACAAGCCGATCTTTACCGAACGTATCACATGACCACCCCACAGGTATTCTACAACCAGGAAGATCTCTGGGATTTTCCGCAGGAAAAATATGCAGGCAGCGCAATTCCGTTAGAACCCTATTACATTCTGATGCGGCTGCCCGACACGCAGGCGCTCGATTATCTTCTCATGACGCCCTTTACGCCTCAAAACCGGGACAATATGATCGCCTGGATGGCGGCCAAATGTGATTTTCCGGAGTACGGACACCTGATTGTTTACCAACTTCCCAAAAAACGGCTGATATTCGGTCCTATTCAAATTGAAGCCATGATCGATCAGAATACGCTGATATCCGAACAGCTGTCCCTTTGGGACCAGAAAGGATCGCGGGTAATTCGCGGCAATTTGATTGTTATTCCCATCGACAACGCATTTCTCTACGTGGAACCGGTGTATCTCATCGCTGAGGGAATAAACATCCCCCAGCTAAAGCGAATCATTGTCATTCAGGGCGACCAGGTGGTCATGGAGCCGACCCTCGAGCAGGCCCTGAGAGCGCTGCTCGGTGCCCCCGAACCTGCGCCCAAAGCAACAGCCGCCCGGCTCCAAACGGATGAACTGGTTCAGGCAAGAGAAGAATTTGATAAAGCGCAACAGGCGCTTGAACACGGAAAATGGCAGGATTTTGGAACTGCAATGGAAAAACTGAAAAAAATATTGCTCATGCCACCTAAGGAAGATATTCGATAATTTGGCGGACATTGAGATTGGATCTGCACTCGGCTAGCGGCACGTGTTTCTGAAGAATTTTAATCACCCTTTTGTTCGGGCCGATAGTTTGCTAAAAATTGTTCCAATTTTTCAAATTCGCCTGCGAAAAACAAATGCAGCGCCTCGATGGTCTTATCCATATTGTCTAATATGCCATAGGTTGCCCCGACATAGGGCAGTGGCAATTTAAAATGCGACGCCTTATCGGAAAACCCCACATAAAATTTTTTTATCGCCGTCATATAATGTGCGCTAAAGCTGAATTTCGTATTGTATTTCCATATTTGGGCATAGGATTGCACCCCATCGCGCCAGGGATAATCGCGGATGATTTTTTCGGCTGTATCGACATCTATGGATCTTTCTTCCAGGAGAATATTTCTTTCCTTATCCGTTATGTACAAGTCGTAGATGTTTTCAGCTGGCATCACAGGGTTTCTCCTTTTCGCGGCATTTCAAATGGTGTAACGACCTGGCCTGTGCAGATCTATTCAGGGCATCCATTATCCTTTATCCTTGGCGGCTGGTGACAATACGGTATAAAACGATCCAGCGGCGCGTTTGATCAGCAGCAGCAGGTTATCGCCTTTCTTGACTTTTTGGAGCGCCTGCTGATAGTCGCTCAAATCTTTAACCGCTACCCGGTTGACTTCCGTGATTAAATCACCCGGGCGCAATCCTGCCTCGGCAGCAGGACTTCCTTCTTGGATATTGGAAATTACCACCCCGGTTGTTTTCGGGTCCAATCCCAGTTGCTGGGTTAGTTGCGGAGTGAGTTCCTGAACCATAATTCCCCAGTCGCTTTTTTCTTCAGGAGAAACCATTTTTTGCTCTCCTTCTGCCGGCATTGTTCCGACCGTAAGGGCGATGGTTTTCTGTTGTCCGTTCCGCAAAAAATCAATCTTCACCTCGGAGTTTGGTGTGGTGGCTGCCGCCAGTTGCGAAAGCTTATGCGCATTTTCAATTTCTTTGCCGTCAAACTGCAGGATTACGTCGCCTCTTGACAAACCCGCTTTTTCAGCCGGGCTGCCTTGGACAACATCAGAGATTAAGACGCCTTTTTCGTTTTTGAGCCCAAATGATTCCGCCAGCTCAGGGGTAATATCCTGAATCATTATTCCTAGC
>JASFNW010000171.1:0-10484 GCA_050116835.1 Desulfobacterales bacterium | reverse complement strand
CGGGCCTGCTGTGAGAATGTGACCTTTATGGCGCTTTCGGGCAACCAGCGTCCGGATCACAGCACCATTGCCACTTTTGTATCTTCGATGAAAGATCAAATATTATTGCTGTTTTGTGACATCTTGTTGGTCTGTGAGCAGGAAAACTTATTGGGGGGGAACTTTTTTTGCGTTGGACGGCGTCAAGCTACCCTCTAATGCGTCTAAGGAAAGCAGCGGCACGGTAGCGGATTTAAAAAAGAAAAAGCGCAAAATCCGACAAAAGGTCAAGCGCCTGTTAAAAGATCAGATCGATGCGGATAAAGATGACGACGATGATTTTCGCTCCCCATCCAACCGTGAGCAACAAATTAACAAACTTCAAAAACAAGCTGATCGCATTGAAAAGTGGCTCAAGCAAAATGATGCTAAAATCGGGGTCAACAAAAAGGAGTTTCACAGCAATGTCACCGACAACGATTCTGCCAAGATGCATACCGCCCACGGCACCGTTCAGGGCTATAATGCGCAAGCGCTAGTGGATTCAAAGCACCAGGTCATTGTTCATGGCGAAGCGATTGGAAAAGGGCTGGACAATGACAATTTAGCGCCGGTAGTCGATGGGGCCAAAAAAAATCTTGAGCGCATTGGCAAAAGCAAGGATTATTTTGAAGACACGATTCTAACCGCTGATTCAAGCTATCATAGTGTAACCCATTTAACCAAATGTAACGAAGAAAAATTGGATGCCTATATTCCTGACAATAAATTTCGCAACCGCGACAAGCGATTTGCCAGCCGGGTAGGTTATCGGCCCAGATCCAAAAAGTTTACATTTGCTGATTTTGACTATGATGGTGATAAAGATGAATATATTTGTCCCAATGGCAAGCGTCTTAAGCCATTGGTCAAATCCGGGCGACATAAGGGTAAACTTTTGAAGGTCTATATATCCACCGAAGCCGATTGCAGGCGCTGTCAGCTCAGGGCCAAGTATCTGCGATATATAGATGCCTAGTGCCGCCATTTAACATACTATGCAGATGCTAAGGGTAAAAACATATCCCAGGCGATGGTCGAAAAGATCGAGACCCAGAAGGGTCGTAAAATCTATCCACAGCGCATCGGCATTGTAGAGCCGGTATTTGCCAACATTCGTGTACACAAAGGTATGAACAAATTTACCTTAAGGGGCAAAATAAAAGTTAATATCCAGTGGCTACTTTATTGTATGGCGCACAATATACTTTACTCAACTCAGATTTAATATCTTATGATGCGCCGTTCGGCGTCAAAGCATAAAAATATGAGTATCTATCAATATTTCTGGAATTGTAGGTTTTGAGAGGTTCGCAAAATTGGGTATTGTCTCCATAAGCAACTACACCCAGAGGACGTGGTGTACTAAGGCAAAGTAAAACTTGACACTAAACATGAGCAATGACATAGTTTTAGTTTCAGTCTGAGCCTATAATTTGTATGCCACAGGGGAGAAGAAACCATGCCACAGTTCAAACTGCCCGATGGAGCGGAGCTTCATTACCAGAGCGAAGGACAGGGACAGCCATTGGTCTTCATCCATGGTGTTTGGATGTCGAGCCGTTTTTTCAAGAATCAGCTGAGCTATTTCAAGGACCGTTGCCGGGTTATTACCCTGGACTTGCGTGGGCATGGACAGTCTGCCCATGTACACAGCGGACACACGGTGTCAAATTACGCACGAGATGTGCGCGCATTCATGGATGGCCTGGAATTGAAGGATGCGATCCTGGTTGGCTGGTCTATGGGCTCATTTGTAATTTGGGACTACTTCGCTCAATTTGGCTCCAAAGACGTCAAGGCTGTTGTATTTATTGAGGAGACTCCCTCTGACTACAAGTGGCCAGACTGGGATCTCGGCTTTGCCGATTTCGATATTCTCAAATCCATAATGACCGATCTGCAGGAGCCGAAAACCAGGAAGCAGTTTATCCTGGATTTCATCGGCGAGATGTTTAAATCACCACCAGCCCAGGAGGAAGTGGACTGGATGCTTTCCGAAATTTCCCGGGCTCCAGCCACAATCGCTGCTTCCATCATCTTCGACCAGACTGTGCAGGATTATCGGCCTGTGATCAGCAAGGTGGATGTGCCTGCGCTTTTGATCTTCGGGCGAGACGAGAAACTCATCCCCCTGGCAGGGGCAGAGTACCTGATGGAAAACCTACCGGACGCGCGTTTGGAAATAATGGAAGACAGCGGACATTGCCCCTTTTTGGAGGAGCCAGAGCTTTTCAACCAGAAAATCGAGCAGTTCATGAAAGAAATAGGTTGAAGGTAATTCCAAAAGTTCGACAGGCCGTCTTACTATTGGTTAGTTCATGCAGCCTGGGGAAATTGATCCTTACCCACATTATCGCCCACCACCTCTATGCAAATATATGATACCACACAAATTCAGATTCGGTCATTGGAATAAAGCTTAGACTGCATTGACTACTAAAACAAAGCTATGAAAACTAACCTCAGCTAAGAGTTGGAGTTTCGATCAATTCCGCGAATCCTCCCAGATTGAAATTGTGCAACAAAATTATCAGATGAAAGAGATGAGAAAAGGAAGACAAATTAACAAAATGTTAACCTGTCGAACGAGCAAGGCAATTTCACGAATCATTTATTAAGCTGATATATCTGTAATAATTTTGCACTTTAAATATTAAAGGTAACTCCAACAAAGTGCAAATATCAAAAGTCCAAAATTCTTGTGATACTAGTTTATTACCTGCAACCTCGGAGGGTAAATCCGAGACTATGGATTTGCCCTTTTTGAAAGGGTACTGGAGGGTACTGCGACGGTCATGGAAATATGCATTTCTATCAGATAAATTCGGTCATGCTTGTCCAGTGATAAAATAAATCCTTGCCAGCTCATGTCTGAAAACGACGACTCATGACGAAAAACAATCCGGCGTCGCTCTATCAAGCGATGCTGGACAATCCCCTCTTCGCTGTGGTGACCTACGCATTGACAAGCCGGCGGGGCATGCAGCTCATGGGGATACTTAAAGGTATTCAAAGGTGCGAGGAATGAAGTTAAAATACGAAACCGGCTTCTAAGGCGTCAGATCTTGGTCGAGGGCCCCGCCGATCGGCTCGGCGGGATTTCACGTCTTGATTTTATAGATTAAGGTGTTCAAAAGGCGGAAAAAATATCTAAGAATACAAAACGCGTTTCAAAACCATTAGATTTTGGTTCAGGACACGGCGCGAGGAGTCGGAATGACGGAGCGTACATTTAGTACGTGAGTAAATTCCGACTTCGAGCAACACAGTCCTGGGCCAAAAGATGAGTGTTCAGAAACGCGTTTTAGTGTTTTTCAACGGGAAACGTCATCGATGCCCCAAACCACCCGATAACCGTAATCATCGGAATCAACGCCAGCACAAGCAGCAGATAGATTATGCTGGCGCCGGAAATGGACTCCAGGACAGTCGGGTCGGAAATGCGCCAGATGAACAGGATGATCTGGGTAACCAGCAGGGAGAGGGTCAGTGGTATTTTAATTTTAACCGGTCGCATGGGCTGCGCCAGGTAGTTCAGCCACCAGGTATAAAGGCCGGTGGCGATGCCGACAGCGGTGAACAAAATTCCGGCGGCCAGACAATGCAGAGCGGTGATTTCAAATGATTTGATACCGGTAATCAAATACAGAATATTGAAGACCGAGGTTGAAAAGGTAAATACAATGGGAAAATGAACCGTCATCGGATGGGGATGACGTCTGAGAAAAGGCTGCTTTTCCAGAAGCCAGGCTAAAAAACGGGGCATCTCAGGCTCGGCAGCAATGGCCTCTTCTTTCAGCGTGCCGACTTGAGGGTATCGCTCTAATACATCGGACTCGTGCGGTGCTCCCTGGATGTCGGTGGTCAGATCGCCTCCGGCATGATGGCGCTTCATGTGGAGGCCTTTTTTCCATAGTTTACTGTTGGTTACATCATAAACCTTGCCTTTATAGGCAATATAGATGGGTCGACCCTCTTGACCATCATATTTTTCAAGTTCAGCACTGTCAAATTCCTGCATCAATATCCTCCCCAAAATGGCCCGATCAAAAAATCAATTTAATCACCACAACAACAAGCAACGCCAGCGGGTAATAACTGGCTTTGTTAAAAAGTATCATGGCATGAGAATTCTCGTTCGTCTGGAATAACGTAATGGTCGGCAACAGTAGAAAATAAAATCCCACCAGAGCAAAGCCGATGATGAATGGAAGCCCGAAGGTAAGCGGGGATAAAATCAGCAAAACACCCGACAGGATCAGTGTCAGGATAATGGATCCGAATATGATAATGTTGGCCTGCTCGATCCCGAATCGGATAGGGATGGTGCGGGCCCCGAACCGAACATCCTCCTGCAAATCGATCCAATCATTGGGAACATTCTGGCCGCCGATCTCCCAGAAAAATATCAATAAAAATAAGACGACCAAATAGGAAACGGCCGGATTCGGATCAACAGCAAATACGGCTGCGATCGGACCGGCTGCTTTGACGACACCGCTGACGATTGTACGCGAAGGGCTGACATTCCACATGTAACAATAGATAGTTTCAAGAATGCAACCACCCACAAATATCAAGACACAGACCGGGTTTAATAGGTAGGCGCCCACGATGGCCAGCAGCGCCCAGGCGATTGACCAGACCAGTCCCTCTTTAAAGCTCAGCAGGCCACGTGCCATAGGGTGACGGACAAGAATGGCATCCAGATCCTGGCATTCATCGACCTCCCGCAGGTTTCCCTTTTGAAGTTTCTTTTTGTCTGCACGGTAACCGACCACATCATTAAGCGCATAAACTGCGGTGTACCCGGCAAAGACGGTTATTAATCCCAGCGCTATCGTTCTAAGCGAAGGGAAATATCCCAGCCACAACAATGACGCCAGTGCAGCGGTAGACATATCCAGCAGACCGTGGGGGGTTCTGGAAAGTGCCCAAAAAAGCTTCAGGCGGTCAAAGCCAGTAAATTCATACTGGCACGACGTTTCGGCCATTCGCTTCATTCCTCCTGAAGCTTGCAGTCTGCATCCCATTCCGGACAGGCGGTTTTTCGATCGGCGGTATATTTTTGCATGCACTCACCGCATTCCATGTCGAAATTGGCAACATCCCCGTATTTTTTTTTTATCTCCTCAGTGGTGAGCGTCGTCAGCTCGGTGCAGCCGCATTGCGGACAGGCGGTTTTAACTTTGTAGTACTTTCTGGCCATACATCGTTCTCCTTTTCCTTGAAACATCATAAACTATTGACGGATTATTGAAAAATAAGCCACGAAATCATTTTATTTTTGTCTTTTTTCGTGTTTTTGTGGTAAAGCCTTTATGCTTGCAGTCCCCTTTTGGTGACGGATTTTATGGTTTTTAATCAACTTTCAAACAGCCTTTGTACCGGTTGGTTTGCGGATTATTTGAACTGATCCTGCAGCCACTCGTTAAATTCTTTTTCAGTCAAAATTTTTTCTTCCAGCACAACCTGCCGTATGGTTTTTCCGGATTCATAGGCTTTTTTTGAAACGGCAGCCGCCTGATCATATCCGATCTTGGGAACCAGGCCGGTCGCCAGCGCCAGGCTTTGTTCGATATAGCCCGCGCACGCTTCTTCGTTGGCATTGATACCGTCAATGCACTTTTCAGCAAACACGCCTGCTGCGGCTGCAAGCAGCTCGATCGATTGCAACAGGTTGTAAGCCGTCACGGGTAACATAACATTCAACTCAAAATTTCCGGCCTGTCCGCCCATCATTATCGCGGTATCATTGCCCACGACCTGAGCGGCTACCTGGATAACGGCTTCGGGTATCACCGGATTGACTTTCCCCGGCATTATGGAAGAGCCCGGTTGTAAGGAAGGCAGGGTAATTTCGCCGATGCCGCAGCGCGGACCGGAAGCCAGCCATCGGATATCGTTGGCTATTTTAACCAGACTCACCGCCAGGGTTTTAAGGGCGCCGCTGGTCTCGACAGCGGCATCCCGGGCAGCCTGGGCTTCGAAATGATTGGCTGCTTCCTGAAACGGTATGTTCGTATGTGCGGACAGCAAGGCAATAACCCGGTTGGCAAATTCCGGATGCGCATTGACGCCGGTCCCCACGGCGGTGCCGCCCACGGCCAGCTCGCAAAGCCGGTCTTCGACCGCGGCAATTCTGTCGATTCCCAATTCAATCTGGCGGGCATAGCCGGAAAACTCCTGCCCCAGCACCATCGGGACCGCATCCTGCAGGTGGGTCCGGCCAATTTTGTGGATTTTCGCAAACTCCTGGGCCTTACGCGCGAGCGATTCTTGAAGCGACTGAAGGGCGGGCATGAGATCCCGCCGGATAGCGATCAGGGCGGCGATATGAATCACCGAAGGGATCACATCATTGCTCGACTGTCCCAGATTGACATGATCATTGGGGTGAATGGGTGATTTTCCGTTCTTTTTACCGCTTATCATCTCATTGGCACGGCAGGCAAGCACCTCATTCATATTCATGTTGGTGGATGTACCCGATCCGGTCTGAAAGACATTGACGACAAACTGGTCGTCAAACTGACCCTCCATAATTTCTTGGGCGGCCGTTTCGATGGCGTCGGCCAAGTTGGCATCCAGCAATCCTAGGTCTTTGTTAATCCTGGCAGCGCACTTTTTGAGCAATGCCAGAGCATGAATGAAAGACACCGGAATTGTCAAATCACCAATGGGAAAATTATCGACCGCCCGCTGGGTTTGAGGGCCGTAATAAGCGCTCTGCGGAACCATCACGGTTCCCATGGTATCTTTTTCTTTCCGATACTTCATATTTTCGTAATCGAACGTCGGTTCAAGATCCCGGATTGAGAGGTTCAAGGGCCATATAAAATGCCCTTGAGATCAACGCAAAGCGATATTACGTTTATCGAAACCTGAACCTTGCATGCCGCGCTGTAGCTGAAGCGACGGCGGGTGAACGTTGATTCTTTGAACCCGAAGACTGACACTCGAGACCATCTTTAAGAGGTAAGACAGAAAGTAGCTCACAGAAATAAGGCGTAAGTTGCTTATCGGGCCGGCATACGCTCAATATTGCCTTTGAGCTGTGCGATTTCGATACCGAGGCTGACGCACTGTTCACCGCGCATACATTTTTCGGCATCGCCCTCTTCCAAAAAGGTTTTCAGCTCGAATTTATCTTTTTTTAAGTCCACCACCCAGGTGTTTTGATCCTCATCAAATTCAACGTTGACATCGATACCGCATTGTCCGATATCCGGATACAAAGCAATAATTTTTTTGCAAAGTTCTTCCTTATCAATCATGAAGGTTCTCCTTTATCACAACCTCTGTGTCGAGGAAATATCTTTTTATTAAAAGCCGTATTCGAAATTACCCATTGATTAACATAATTCCGAATCTGAAAAATTCAAAATAAAACCCCTCCGGCATCCTATGATCCTATGCTTCAGCGTTTCATTTCTTTTGCCGCTGGCGAATAGCGACTCAAGCCACGCAATTGGCAACCCGAAACACAAAACTTGAACGCTGAAGATGAATATTGGAATTCTTTGATTGAACAAGTTACCTGAAACCTGAAACCTAATTTTGGCTAGCGACGAATTCCGATGGCCCGTCGAAGCCGATCGATAACCGGTTCGGCTAAAGCCCGCGCTTTTTCGGCACCCTGGTTCAAAATACGATCCAGATGCTTTTTATCCGCCAGCATTTGCCGGTAGGTGTTACGCCGACTGCCGAAAAAGTCGTTGAGCCGTTCAAACAGCTCCTGTTTGATGTCGCTGTAGGCCAATCCACCTTCAAGGTAGGCATTGCGCCGGGCAGCAATGGCTTCTGCAGAAGCAAAATATTTATAGATACGAAAGACATTGCACGCATCCGGATCTTTAGGATCCTCGGGGCGTTTGGAATCGGTCACGATTCGCATCACCTGTTTGCGCAGGAATTTGGTATCGGCAAAAATAGGAATTGTGTTATCGTAATTTTTGCTCATTTTGCGACCATCGATACCCGGTATGGTCATCACTTTTTCCTGAATGAGAGGCTGCGGCAGCGTCAGAACCTTCCCGCAGCTTTTGTTGACAGCAACTGCAATATCACGGGCGATTTCTACATGCTGGCGTTGATCTTGCCCCACCGGTACCCATTGAGCACCGTACAATAAGATGTCAGCGGCCATCAGAACCGGATAGTTATATAAACCGGCATTAATATCAGCGTCGGATTGTTTGCCGGCTTTAAGATTGTCATCAACAGCGGCTTTATAGGCGTGTGCCCGATTGAGTAAGCCTTTGGGGGTGAAACAACTTAAAATCCAAGTAAATTCATATATCTGCTGTATATCGGACTGCCGGAAAAAAATGACCTTTTCGGGATCCAGTCCCAATGCCAGTAATGTAGCAGCCACATCATAGACGTTTTGATTTAAGGTATTTTTGTCCTTGAAGGTCGTTAGCGCATGATAGTCGGCCACGAAATAGAGGGTTTGAAATTTTTCAATCAGATCAAAAGCCGGTTTAATCATCCCCAGATAGTTGCCGATGTGCAATGTGCCGGTCGGCTTGATTCCACTTAAGGCAATTTGTTTCACAGGATTACCTTTTCCTAAATGTTCGCTGATATTGCGTCTAAGGTTTATACATTAATGCTGAAAGATCCATAGACAAGGCACAATGCATAGAAATGAAACTGCGGTAGGAGGCACATGATGATCATTGATCTTTCGGCCGCTCCATTTTGATGGCGAACATCAACAGAGACGGGATGACCAGCACCGTAAAAACGGTCGAAACGGCCAGACCGCCCAGGACCACACTCCCGAGGCCCCTGTAGAATTCAGATCCCGGGCCGGGAATCAGCACCAGCGGCAGCATACCAAAGATACTGGTGGACGCACTCATGAATATGGGTCTTAAGCGGGTGCGCGTGGATTCCAGCACGGCTTGATGATACGACATACCGTTGTACCGGATGTTGTTTAACGATTGATGAACAATGAGAATGGCATTGTTGACCACAACACCGACAAGGATGACAAATCCCAGCATCGTGAGGATATCAAGGGGTTGCGGCGCAATCAGCCAGTTGACCAGTTTGAGCCCCAACAATCCGCCGACAGCTGCCAGTGGCAGCGTGAACATAATGATCAACGGATAGACGAAATTGCCAAACAAGGCAGCCATCAACAAATAGGCGATAATGGCCGCCAGAATAAAATCCCACTGCAGGGTTTGACGGGTTTGCGTCAGCTTGTCGGCCACACCACTCTGTCTCACATCGGTTCCCTGCATCAGGCCCTGTTCGGTCATGGAGCTGACAACCCGATTGTTGATAATTTCCATGGCTTCCTGCAGCGGGATGGAAAACGGTGGGGTGACCTGGAGGGTAATGGTTCGCTGTCGTTCAAGATGACGGATCTGAGTGATTCCAGTGGTACGTTCCAATTCCGACAGCGAAGAAATCAGGACAATTTTGCCTCCGGGGATGGCAATCATCGAATGATAAAGCTTTTCTGGAGTCGATATTTCTTTTTCCGATGCTTTTAAAATCAGATCAATCTTTTTCTGGCCTTCTTGTTTGAAATCCCCGATATCCCTGCCGTCCATAAGGACATCAAGGGCAATGCCAAAGTCCCTGGCGCTCATATTCACCGCTTTGAGGCGATCCCTCAGCGGCAGCAATCGGGCTTCAGGAAACAGCAACTCCAGCGACGGTACCGGCCGTATCTGGGCCTGAGGAATTTCTTTCATAATAGCGCCATACATGGCACCGGCCACCTGAACGATACGATTTAAATCATCGCCGCTGATGTTGACCTCGATGGTTCGGCCACGCCCCAGAGAAGTCTGGAAAACACCGGCTTGGGTGCTCACACCATACATGCCGGGAATCGAAAAGATGGTGCGTCTGAACAGTGGCACAAGCTCCCCGGCGCGCTGCTCATCGGTACTGATGGCACCAAAGATCATTATTTGTTCCGCACCAACATAAAACATTTCTTTAATTCCGGGAAACCCGTTATGGTCTTTACCAAAATAGGACTCATTAAATCGATAGATGTGTTCTCCGATTGCTTTTCTTTCTTTAAATGAAAGACCCGGTGGCGGAATCAATATGTTGAGGACCAGATTGCGGTTGCCCTGGGGAAGATACTCCGCCTTGGGCAAGAGTAGCCAGGCGCCCAACACGGCGATAGTGCTGAAGATCAAAACGGTAGCCGTCCGGGTGATCCAATTCTGGGTGACCCTTTTGACCACAGCCATAATGGCGTTGACGAGACGGTTGCCCACTCCACTGCCGTCCTGGGTGTCGGTCTGACACGAATCTTTTTTTCCGGTTAATTCAAAAAGGCGCCTCGAAAGCATCGGAATCACCGAAATGGAAACAAATAGGCTTAACCCCACGGCAAAGGTGACTGCGATGGCAATATCCCGAAACAGCTGTCCGGCTTCCTGTTCCATAAAAACGACCGGCAAAAAAACAGCAATGGTCGT
>JASFNW010000170.1:0-10717 GCA_050116835.1 Desulfobacterales bacterium | reverse complement strand
AAGAAGGCAAATGACCACTGCTCATATTTGAGAAATCGTTGTTTAGCCGTCTGCGCGAAGAATAACAGCAGACGGCTATTTTTTTCAGCTGTTTTATGCTATTCTTCGTGCGCATTTTTACATCCACCAATGCGTTCGACCAAAGAGTGGAACTATGAAAAAAGGTGCCACGTTTAAGACATTTCGGGTACTTGTGGTCATCCTGGCCGCGATTCTCGTTGCCGCCGTTCTGGTTATCCTGCGGCCCAAAGCCGAACGCCGTGTCGTGGAAGACAAAGGTCGGCTGGTTGAGGTACTTGCCGCACGTTCCGAAAAAGTACAGATGGTCATCGAGGCATACGGCACGGTCAAACCGCGAGAGGAACTGCTGCTGGTGGCCGAGGTTCGGGGGCAGGTTGTCGCCATGGATCCGACCTTTGAAGAAGGCAATTTCTTTGCGCGTGGAACCCGGTTGATCCAGATCGATCCACGCACCTACGAGCTGGATGTGCAGCGCGGCAGGGTTCAGATCAAGCAAGCCCAGGCAGAGATCAAGCGCCTCGAACAGGAAATTCTGAATCTGCAGGCGCGCATTAAAATCGCAAAGTCTGACGCATCGCTTGCCAAAAATGAATATTTCAGGTTGAAAAAACTGATCGATCGCAAAGTCATCGCCCAGTCCACCCTTGATAAAAGCGAGCAGCAATACCTGGCCAGTCTGGAGCGCTTGCAGGCCCTCGAAAACCAGTTGGCCCTGACCGGGCCTCAAAAAGAACAGCTGCTGGCCCAGCGGGATATGGCCCGAGTGATGTATCAGACCGCCAAGTTGGATCTTGACCGATCTGCCATTATAGCGCCTTTTGACGGTTGGGTTCTGACAAAAACGGTTGAGGTCGGGCAGCATGTCACCAACGGGCAGAGCATGGGCAAAATTTACAGCGCCGGCGAATTGGAAATCGAGGTGCGAATCCCGGTCAAGGATCTCAAATGGCTGCCGACGGATTTTGACGGGGATACCCGCATCGAAGCCGATGTGGTTTTTGAAAATCAAGGTGCACAGATGATCTGGAATGGGCAGGTGACGCGGGTCAAGGCAGCGATGGATGACAAAACCCGGACGTTGCCGGTGGTGATCGAGGTTGACGCATTACCCGACTCCGGCGAAAACAACAATGCTTTACGCCTGCGGCCGGGTATGTTTGTAACTGCCAGAATTAAGGGCAAAGAGGTCAGCCAGGCGTTTGTCCTTCCGCGACACGTCGTTTATCCGGGAGATAGGGTCTATACCGTTGAGGGCGATCAACTTAAAATAAAGTCCGTCGATATATTGCGAGCGTTTAAGGATTCCGTCATTGTCAGCCAGGGGATCTCGGACGGCGAGCGCATCATCAAGACCCCGCTGTCGGATGTCACTGACGGCATGCTTGTCCGAGTCAAGTAAAGCTATCTTAAAAATGCATCTAACGCCCAAGGGCTATGTTCTCCAGGATAAATGGATCACGCGTCTAATTATTTAAAGATTAAGGCGCGCGTAAAACCGATTCAAAATGCTCGAATACTAACGTGTATGCTCCACTTTTGAATCGGTTTTCGCCTTGCCCTTGGACGTGATCTGCTATTTTTAAGACAGCTTTAAATTATTAAATTGTCATACTCTCTATACCAACTGCAAGGAAAATGAATAACCAATAACATGCGTGCACTGGGCCGATGGTCGATAAAGAATCACGTGACCGTTAACCTGATCATGGTGTTCATCATCGTGGCCGGGCTGTTGACGGTGATGAAGATGCGCCGGGAGATGTTTCCGCAATTTGCGCTGGATATGATTTACGTCAGCGTGGACTATCCGGGATCCAGTCCGGAAGAGGTTGAAGAAGGGATCTGCATCAAAATTGAAGAGCAAATCGAAGGCATCGAGGGTATTGACCGCATCGTATCCACCGCACGGGAGGGCAGGGGTGAAGTCTTGGTGGAGCTTGAATCCGGCACGGATGTCGCGAAAGTGCTAGATGAGATCAAAGCGGAAGTGGATCGTATTGATACCTTTCCGGTAGAAGCCGAAGAGCCCATGGTTATTGAGATCATCGAGCGCGACCCCACCATTTACATAGCCGCCTATGGCGATGTGTCTGAAAGAAATCTGCGGCAGGCAGCTGAAAAAATTCGTGACGATCTACTGGATGCACGCATTGTTTCGCAGATAGAGTCTCAAACCGAGCGGGGTTTTTGGTCCACCCTAAGATTTAAGCAGCCCGAAGTCATTACCCAGATCGAGCTCCTGGGCGTGCGGGATTATGAAATAGCAGTCGAAGTGTCCGAAGACAACCTACGCCGTTACGGGCTTACCTTTGACCAGGTCGTCAGGGCTGTGCGCGCCGGCAGTATCGATCTGCCGGGAGGAAGGATCAAGACCGCCCAGGGAGAAATTCTGGTCCGAACCAAAGGCCAGCTTTATATCGGCAAGGAATTTGACGCCATCCCATTGATTACCCGGGCGGACGGAACCGTGGTGCGGCTCGGACAAGTTGCTACCGTCATCGATGGATTTGCAGATGTCGACATCAAAGCCCGCTTCAACGGTAAGCCGGCGGCTTTGGTGCAGATCAGCCGTACCAGCGAGCAGGATATCGTTGAAATCTCCGACATGGCACGAAATTACGTTGCAGCCCACGATTACAAGATGGACTCAGATATCGATCTGGCCACCTGGGGAGACCTGTCCGTTTTAGTGCGCGATCGCATCAATTTGATGCTGCGCAACGGGGCTCAGGGAATTGCGCTGGTGTTCATTGCACTGGCCCTGTTTTTAAACTTCCGGCTGGCTTTCTGGGTGGCAATCGGAATACCCATCTCGTTTATGGGCGCTTTTTTAGTGCTTAACGCCTTTGGTCAAACCGTTAACATGATTTCGCTGTTTGCATTTATCATGACCCTGGGGATCCTGGTGGACGACGCCATTATTGTGGGGGAGAATATCTATACGCACTATAATCGGGGTAAAACACCATCTACGGCTGTGGTCGACGGCCTCAAGGAGGTCGGCGGGCCGGTGGTTATGGCAGTCTCGACCACGGTTGTGGCCTTTTTGCCATTGATGTTTATTGCGGGTATCATGGGTAAATTCATCGCGGTTATGCCCATGGCAGTGATTATCATTTTGCTTGTATCCTTGGGTGAAGCGCTGATCATCCTTCCCGCGCACCTGCACCGAGCATTACGGCAATCCGAGAAAAAAAGGGCAGAAGCGGATTCGTTGCTTGAGCGTTTGCGAAAACGCGTCGATGGGATGCTGCAATACACGATTAATCGGGTTTATACGCCGGCCATACACTACGTGGTCAGGAATCGCTATTTTACATTTTCAATCGGCATTGGTGTGCTGATCATCAGCCTGGGTATCGTGGCCGGCGGCTATGTGCCCTTCGTATTTTTTCCCAAAGGCGAAAGTGACTGGCTGATTGCCGAAATTAATTATCCGCAGGGCACCCCGATCAGCTTAACTGAAAAGGCCATTGAGCATCTTGAAAAAAGCGCCTTTAAACTGAATACCGCATTTCCCGAGTTTGCAGAAAAAAACGGTGATCTGGTTCAAAATACTTTTGCGCTGGTGGGGTTAATTCCGCGCCGTGACTGGAAGCCGCCCCAAATCGGCAGCCATGTCGGGGAAGCCTGGGTGGAACTGGTATCCTCCGGTCAACGCTCGGGCTTGTCGACCAACGACATTATGAACCGCTGGCGCAGTCAGGTTGGCGAATTGCCCGGTGTCGATCGGCTGGCGTTTCTGACGCTGGGAGGAGGACCGGCCGGTAATGCCATCGAAATTCAATTGAGCGGAAAAAATTTTGATCAGCTCAGCCTGGCCGCCGATGAGCTCAAAAAAGAGATCGCAACGTACCCCGGCACCTATGATATTTCCGATGATTTTAGACCCGGCAAGCAGGAGAAAAAGCTGCGGGTCAAACCCGGTGCGCGTTCCATCGGGGTGACCATGCGCGGGCTTGCACGACAGATACGTCAGGCCTTTTACGGAGAAGAGGCCCTGCGCATTCAGCGGGGTCGGGATGATATCAAGGTGATGGTCCGATATGCAGATCAGCAGCGCAGCAGTCTTTCCGGGTTCGAGGAAATGCGGATACGGACCGATGATGGCCGGGAAATTCCCATCGAAGAGGTGGCCGATGTCACGCATGGCCGGGCCTACTCGGTCATCCATCGCGTGGACCGTAAAAGAACCGTAACGGTGATATCCGATATTGATGAAAATACGGCCAACGCCAGTCAGATTGTGGCTGACCTGAAAGCCAACTTCCTGCCCCGCCTGGTGGATCGTTATCCGGGTGTTAGCTATGATCTGGAAGGACAGGCCAAACGAACCGGTGAGTCTGTTGATAGCATGAAGTCGGGGTATCTGCTGGCGATGATGGGCATTTTTCTTTTGCTGGCCAGCCAGTTTAGATCCTATATCCAGCCGGTGATCATCATGACGGCCATACCCTTCGGCCTGATCGGGGCCATCTTCGGCCATCTGGTCATGGGGATGGAATTTACCATCATCAGTCTTTTTGGCATCGTGGCACTTTCCGGAATTGTGGTCAATGACTCGCTGATCTTAATCGATTTTATCAACCGCTCTGTGCGCTGGGGTCTCGACGTCGAAACAGCAGTGGTGGAATCCGGCAAAGCCAGATTCAGAGCGGTTTTATTGACGTCCATCACCACCATTGCCGGGTTGCTGCCGATTTTACTGGAGCGCAGTTTCCAGGCCCAGTTTTTAATCCCCATGGCCATCAGCATCTGTTTCGGTCTGCTGGCGGCCACCTTCCTGACATTGCTGTATGTGCCTGCACTTTATTTGATCGTGCGCGATATCAGAAATGCTGTGGTGGCCAGATTCAAGCGCTCTGAATCACAGTCCCATCCATCTGCAGCCAAAGGGCAGATGGCAGTTGACAACGATTCGATGGTAGAAGATAGAAAATAGCTTTTCGTTTTTATCCAACGAAATCACTCTCAATCCAACGCATATCTCTCTTATTCCCAATTTGCATGTTACATCTGATTATCCAAAGGAAAATCAAAACTTCTGGTAGTGGCATTTTTTGCATAAATCAAAACTTCTGGGGACATATTTTGAGATGAACATGGGGAAGTCAGATGCATGGGGATCATGGCAACTTGCACAGGTAAGTTCATGCCCCTTTCTTGAAGGGTCTGGGACCCCGTGGGTCGGATGCCTGTGAAGCCTGGTTCCAAAAAAATAAAGTGCAACGACATGCCTGCCGTCGGCCTGGCCCGGATGGCAGCTTACACAAAGAAGCCAGATAGGTCGGACAAGCCTACAAGGATTTTCTGATGCATGAGGGTTGTGGCACATGCCGCATTTGTCCGTAACATACGGCGCGTGATAGTTTTTTTTACCGCTCCTTTGTTGTTTTTGCTCTGCATGACATTTGTAGCACATTTCTGGAACCGGGTATTTAAGGGAATACTTTGGCTCCCCCTGGGCGTTGTGGCATGTGAGGCAACTCCAGACAAAACCAGGCCCGTGAACAAATGAGTGGTTGGTAATCCCCCGGTGACACGAGTAACAGCTAAAATCGGTAGGGACAACAGCCTTATCTTTTGAAACTTCAGCAGCGTAGGTCTCGATATTGATGGTCTTGTTGTCAACTTCCGCGGGTTCCAATAGATGATGACAGGCAGCACACTGAGAGCGGTTTTTCATATGAAAATAAACTTTTTCAAAACCAGCAGGAGGCTTTTCATAGTTGCCGACAAGATCCGATCTGCGAAAAACATTTAAAGCAACCTCATCTACAATTCTATCTTCTTTCTTGGCCATTATATTTATTTTGTTTATGCCAGGCTCCAGTGTAACAGACAAACATTCGACCCTCCGGCGTGGAACGATACGCGCCTTAATTTGGCTATTTACCTCTACTTCTATTGAATCAGAAGAACCTTGGAGTAAGCTCAAGGAGATACTTAGAAGGTTGTATTCCATAACTGCCATATCACCAGGGTAGCTCACAGTGACCACATTTTGGCCGGATTGAGCGGGGCTTTCTTGCTCAATCTCCGAAGCTATATGCTCTGGTGATGGCGTGTCCTCTTGAGAAACAGACTTGGCACACCGGCTGAAGTAGCAAAGAAATAGCAGTGAAGCCCCAACGGCAATAGCTTTGTAAGAGACAGAATATTGCAGGTCCGTCCTTTTAGGTTTTTTCTGTCTTTCTACTCTCATAGTGCACCCGCATTGATGAGCCAAAATCGGAAAGCCTTAGTTCCCCATTTTTTATGAGGCCACTTTCCAGGCCGTAGACAGTTGCTTGAAGCGGCCTTATTGATTCAACGACCACCCGCACAGCGGGTGGCTCGGGTTTTACCGCCAAAGGCGGTAAAAGACAGGGGTGCGCAGTGCGCCGAGCGTTGCGATTCGGAAAACCCAATCACCCTTGTAAGCAAGAACTTTGAAGTTAACCCAGATGGTAATGGACAGTCAATTCTCCTTCGTCATATACGCTATCCTATGGAAAACGAGTTGCTTGCCCCGAGCCTTACGCCTTTTATATAGTTTGCCCCAACCACATGAGCAACACAGTTGGGGTTAGGATGCTGGTTTTATCTTTGCTAGTGCCCTGGCTGCAGAATTTCTGACATCTTCGTTCTTATCCTCTAGAGCGGCAATCAAAGGTTCTACTGCGCGGGAATCCCTAAACTCCCCCAAGGACTCGGCTGCCCAACTTCTGACATGTGCGTTTTTATCCTGCAGGGCGGCAATGATAGGTTCAACGGCACGGGTATCCTTGATCTCTCCCAGGGCGTTTGCCGCCCAACTCCGGACGTCAGGATTTTTATCCTGCAGGGCCGCAATCAAAGGTTCAACCGCACGGTCATCCCTAATCTTACCCAAGGCCTCGGCTGCCGCTGCACGGACATTTGAGATGTTATCTTTTAGGATGGCAATTAAAGCATCGACAGCACGGGTATCCTTAATCCTACCCAGGGCTTCGGCTGCACCTGCCCGGGCACGCGATTTCTCACTTTTCAGGGCTATGATCAAAGGCTCAACAGCAGAAGGGCCAGCCTTTTTCAGTTCCCTTATTGCCCGTCTGCGTATATTGACATTTTTGTCTTCCAGGGCTTGAATCAATCCACGTATCTCATCTGATTGTGAATATCCAATCATGGGCGCGCAGCAAAAAGTTAATACAATACCTATTGTCATCTTGAAAAGAACGTGTGATGGGATCATCTTGTTGTTGCTCATAGATATATGTCAAGCCTTCGGCTGTCTGAAGCAAGCGAGCAGCAAGGACATTCTATACTATTTCGGCTTCTTGCTTTTTATGGCGGGTTTTGTATCTACTTGCAGTTCCAAGGGTTTTTCCCGGTCATATCCCTTGGAAACATGGCAACTCTTTAAACAGGTTCCACCCGTGGGGGTCTTAACAAATACAATGTGAATATGAAAATTAGATGGACCAAAGGGCGTCGAGCTGCGGATGAGTCGTTCTTGGTTAGTAGCATGAGCATCGTGGCAGGCAATGCAGGTCCGTCCCTTTCTCCTCGTGACATGGAGATAGTGGAGATTCCGCTTCCCATTGCGGAAATTGGTCAAGGTGGTAGATTTTTCGAGAAATGCCTGGGCCTTCTCGTGGCATTGGAAGCAAAGGCCATAAAGTTCAGGGTCATAAGGGTTGTAGAATTTATCAGGAAAGAGATGTGTCCAGTGTTTTGTTAAATCAGATCCATGAAACGCGTGACAGGGGGAGCACAGCCCCTCATTGATCACACCATGCTTGAAGGCTGAATTTTTTATCTTTTTGGGGATTTCTTCATGACAGCTGTCACACAGCTGAATCTCATGCGGGCCTTCGCGCACGAGGTGTTTATAGTTTGACGCGTGGGGGGTGTGACAGGCCAAACAATCTTCTGACTCTACCGGGCCATGCAGGTACTTAAATTCCATCCTGTCATCCTCGTCGTGGCAGGTAAAGCAAAGTCTGGCCGAGGAAGGTCCACTCTCAAGCTGGAATTTATAGGGAGATTGGTGGGGGTTGTGACAACTGATACAATCCATGTTCACAGGAGGATGAACGACCTCCTGTTTATAGAAATTTTTTTGGTCTTCATGGCAACTCAGGCACAGATCCAAATCGGACTTTCTCAGGCCGTAACGGGCCTTGGAAGCGGCCACATCATGGCAGAACTTACACGATCCCTGGGCAATCGGCGTGTGGACGTATGAGGCTGTACCCATCTCGGCATGGCACTTCTCTGAAATACATGACTCTCCTTCTAGTATGGTCGGATGGGAGATGGCGGATTTTTTGGCACTGCTGTGCTGAGCAAGAATTGAAGGGGATCCTTCGGGTTGTGATGACATCTGTGTCTGTGACAGAGAAACCCTGTCTGTCCCCTGAGATTTCTGGGCACAACCTAGCACAGGAAAAAAAACCAGGAGAAAAAATCCTGCGAATATGAGGATTTTAAAATTTTCAAGATGCCTTGAAGATACCCAATCCTTTTTGCCATCCCTATAATTTTTCATTTCCCACCTCCATTGACAAACGTCTTCGTAAACCTTTGGTGCTTTGAGATAGAATCAGGGTACCAAAAAGATAAGAAATTGCTTTTTCGGTGTGCATCAAAAGAAAATTGCGAATTGTGTATCAGGGCCAACTGCAGCTCAACATACTGAGGCATCAGCTAAACGAAAGCAATACCAACCTGATAACGGAGGCAGGTTTGATTGTCAACTGTGATTTTTTCAGGTGAAATTGAGAATTTGGGTAAATTCGAGGGGAACTCACTATTTTGCACAGAGCCGGCATTTTTTAAAAATATGATTCAAACGGGTACTGCACATAGAAGATAAGCGAACAGGTACTTTAGCTAATCAAAGCTTTTCAAAGCACCCCAAAAATTGTGATATCCTTTATTATAGAGGACGAGGCGGCCGCGAAATACTACCATAATCTGACCGGATTTTTCTCAGAATCCATTTTTGATATCTGGACGATATCCAAACTCAGGAGGATGAATCCCAGCCTGTTGTCTCGAGCCGCATTTGACAGGGCCCTGGTTTGATACTGAAAGCGAGGATGGGATAGGCTACATGGAGTATAAAGTGCTCGATTTTTGTAAACACAGAGGTGCTAGTTCTTACTGAAAAAGAGGTACATCGCCAGTCCAATTAGGATGGCGGCAAAAATTTTTTTGAAGTTTGCCGTCGAAACATGTTCCACCAACCGGGCTCCGATCTGGGCGCCAATAATTCCTCCGATTCCTATCATCAACCCCGTTCGATAATCTATGTTGGCCAACTTATTATGCGCGAAAATGGCAGACAGTGATAATACCAAAATCGCTAGAAAAGATGTACCCACTGCCTTTTGAGCAGAGTATCCCAGAAACAGTTGCAGGGGGACTGTTAGAAATCCGCCTCCTAGACCAGAAAAAGAAGCTCCAATTCCAATGCCGATACCGCTGAGAACCATTAAAGCTATGTTTATATTTTGGCTTATTGTAAAATTTTTCCTTAATTTTAAAATTACAAATTGCCGCTTTCTGTAGCCACAGCCGGAATCCCCTCGTGAATTGTCGGATAGGTTGGTGCCAATCCCAGGTCCTTCCAAAGAAGGTCCGAATCGACGGCGAGATTGAAATTGTAGGTACGCACCGCACCCGGTGTCTCCAGGCCCGGGTTCGGACGACGGTGTCGGAAAGGAGTCAGCAGGGCCGTCGCCAGGAGAGCCAACCATTGGGGGATTAAGTGGACGCGTGCGTGTGGAAAGTATGGCCGGACGGCCTTAAGAAAGGCCGCCCAGGTTGCGGGCAGGCGGTCGCCGAAGGGCAGGATGCCTGAAAAACTCTGTTCGGCGCAGGCAATGATGGCTGCAGCCGCATCAGCGACATGCAGATGGGTGTAAATATTCTTGCCGAGACCCGGCAGGATCAGGCGGCCGGATCGCAGCTGGCTGAAATACAAGTCTTTGGCACCGTAAACATGCGGAAGACGCAACGCGGCAAAAGACATCCCGACGGATGCCGCCATTTCAGAAAGCCGCCGTTCCGTGTCGACTTTGATCCGGCCGTAATCAAGGATCGGATGGGCCGGGGTGTCGGCATCCACGCGAGGCGAACGCCCATTGTAGACCAGCAGGCTTGAGCTGTAAACAAACCGGCGAACGCCGGCGGCCATTCCGGCCTCCATCAAGGCCACCGAACCATCCAGAATGGAAGGCTTTAACGTCTCATAGGCTTCGAATGTGGCTCGCGCTGCCAGATGAATGATCCCGTCAACACCTTTGACCGCCTGTTTCAGACTTCCGCGGTTTCGCAGGTCAGCCATGATGAAATCGGCGGGCAGATGGCAGATTTCGCAGTCATCGCCGGCGTTGCGAATCATCAGCCGCGGGCGGTATCCGCCAAAGGCAAGCTGGCGGGCGACCTCCTGGCCGATAAAGCCGCTGGCGCCGGTTACGAGCAATTTTATTTTTCGTTTGCCCATAAATGTGCCTTACAGTCTTGTGATTTTTGTTTGCGTATCCGGTTTTTTTCCAACAGAATCAGATTTAACTGTAATGCACGGTTACCATCTTGCAAACTTTTTATCTGCTGCAAATCGTCGACACTTCCACCAGTACATCTTTTGGCAGCTTTCCCACCTCCACGGTTTCACGGGCCGGCAGGATTTCACCAAAGTATTTTTCGTACACGGCATTAAAAT
>JASFNW010000169.1:0-10725 GCA_050116835.1 Desulfobacterales bacterium | reverse complement strand
TCAACGATGAAGATATTCAGCGCGGCAGCGGCAATTGAGTCCGGCAACATCAAAGCCCATGATATTTTTTTCTGCGAAAACGGCGCCTATAGAATCGGTCGCAATGTGGTGCACGACATCAAAAAACACGGCTGGCTGTCGTTGCAACAGATCATCAAATATTCAAGCAATATCGGGGCCGTAAAAGTCAGCGAAAAACTCGGTCGCAAACGCCTTTACAGGATGTATCGCAAATTCGGCTTCGGCGCCAAAACCGGAATCGATTCTCCCGGTGAAACCGCCGGCAGCCTGGCGCCTTACAAACGCTGGACCGCGATTGACACCGGCACGATTTCATTTGGCTATGGCGTCTCGGTATCCGCCCTGCAAATGATCACGGCGGCTTCCGCTATTGCCAACGACGGCCTTTTGATGAAGCCTTTTGTTGTGCAGGCCATAACAGATCAACATCATGAGCTCATCAAACAGTTTCAGCCGCAAACGGTCAGACGGGTCATCTCCGCCCGGACCGCTCGAACGGTCAGGGCCATTATGAAGACGGTCATCGCCAAAGGCGGCACCGGTGTCAATGCCGCCCTGGACGGTTATACGGTATGCGGGAAAACCGGCACCGCCCGCAAACTGGATGAAAGCGGAAGCTATTCAAGGAGAAACTATATCGCCTCTTTCGTCGGATTTACCCCGGCTGAAAAACCCAAACTGGCGATTGTGGTCGTTATAGATGAACCTCAGGAGAAATTTTACGGCGGGACGGTTGCCGCACCGGTGTTTCGCCGGATCGCGAGCGAAACTTTAAATTACCTGAACATACCGCCCGAAAGCGGCACAAAACAATTTGCGATTTCGCGCAGAATCGAGGCCAGAGGGTGAAACTGTCGGATCTGGTTAAAACCATCAAACCATTGTCTGTCGAGCACACGGGAGCTGATAAAGACGTCGATCCCCAAATTACATCGGTTCATTATCGCTCGCAGGAAGTCCAGCCGGGCGGGGTATTTGTGGCCATCGCCGGCCATACTGTCGATGGTCATGATTTCATCGAAGATGCCATCGAAAGAGGCGCAGTTGCCATTGTTTCGCAAAAGCAGTTCGGCAGCCATGTAACAAACGTGCGGGTTGCCGACAGCCGCCTTGCGCTGGCCGATATTGCCGCCTGCTTTTACGGCAATCCTTCGGCGCACTTAACGGTCATCGGTATTACCGGCACCAACGGCAAAACCACAACCGCCTACCTGGTGGAAAGTATCCTGCAGCAGGCCGGGTTGGCGGTGGGCTTCATCGGGACCATTAATTATCGGTATGCCGGCAATGTTTTCAACAACCCGATCACAACGCCCGAATCTTTAGACCTGCAACGAATTTTAAACGATATGCTGCGCAGCGGTGTCAGCCATGTGGTCATGGAAGCTTCATCTCACGCCATTGATCTTCAGCGCATCAGACGCTGCTGGTTTGATGTGGCGGTGTTTATCAACCTGAGCCAGGATCATCTCGATTTTCATGGCGACATGCAATCTTACTGGCTGAGCAAGCAACGGCTTTTCACCGACTATCTGGTCGAGGGGCCCAAACGTGGGCAAGCGGTTGCAGTTATCAACTGCAACAATGCCAGCGGTAAAGAATTGTCGCGAATGCTGACCGTTCCGGTGTTGACAACCGGTTGGGGGCCGGATGAAACCGTCCGTGCCCGCAACGCGGTTTGCGGACCCGGCGGTATCGAGGGCGAACTGCAGACCCCGGGCGGCAAATTTGATTTTAAATCCCGGCTGGTCGGCGAGCATAATCTTGAAAATATCCTCTGCGCGGCCGGCGTCGGAGCGGCGCTGGATATTTCAAACGCTGCTGTGAAATCCGGAATCGAAGCTGCTTCAGCTATTCCGGGGCGTCTGGAATTTATTGAAAACAAGATCGGGCGATATGTGTACGTCGACTATGCCCATACACCCGATGCGCTGGAAAATGTGATCATGGCCTTAAAGGCGGTGATGAAGGAAAAAATAATCTGCGTGTTTGGCTGCGGCGGTGACCGCGATAAGGAAAAACGGCCGCTGATGGGTGAAATCGCTGCGCGCCTCTGCGACCTGGCCGTCATTACATCGGACAACCCGCGTACTGAGGACCCGATGAAGATCATCGATTACATTATCGCAGGGGCTCAAAAATCTAAGGGCCGGCGTTACCGGGCGGCTGATTTAAGCAATGGATTTAAGCAGAATGGCTATGTGGTCGAGGCCGACCGCAAGCAGGCCATCCGGCTGGGAATCGCGGTTTCCAAACCGGGCGATACTGTGCTGATTGCCGGCAAGGGCCATGAAACTTATCAAATATTAGGATCGACAACCATTGACTTTGATGACAGGGAGGAGGCTCGAAAAGCACTGCGCGCCTTCCACCATGAGCCTTGAGCCAGATGCCTTAAGCCGATGTATTGCGGACAACGGACCATGGACAACCAACCATCTTTAGCATGGACATTATCTGACATCCTCAACGCCACCGGCGGCGAATTGTTAAGTGGAGACCCTATGCAGGGATTTGAAAACATCGGTATCGATTCGCGTGACATTGCGCCCAACGATGTGTTTGTTGCCATTGCCGGTGACGTTCATGACGGGCATACTTTTATCAATGACGTCGTCCAGCAGGGAATCAGCGGCCTGATCGTCAGCCGGGAAAACTCAGCGGATTTGCCCGTTGCCGCTTGGCAGGTTCAAAAAATCGCCTGTGTGGCCGTTGCCGATACCACCCGGGCGCTGGGCGACCTGGCGGCCTATCATCGTTCGCGAACCGACGTGCCGTTGACGGCCATAACCGGCTCCAACGGCAAAACCACAACCCGTCAGATGACCGTGCAGGTAGTGGCCCAAAAGTACAACACTTTGGCGACCATCGGCAATTACAACAATCAGATCGGCGTACCCCTGACCCTGCTCAGGTTAAGCGATGAATATGACCAGGCGGTGGTCGAGCTGGGCACCAACAGCCCCGGTGAAATTGGACGCCTCGCCCGGATTTGCGCCCCGGATATCGGTGTCGTCACAAACGTGGGGCCGGCGCATCTCGAGGGCCTCGGGTCTTTAGATGGTGTCATGCGCGAAAAAGAGCAGCTGATCAAACATCTTAAAGCCGGGGGCAACGCCGTGCTGAACGCCGATGACCGCAGAGTCTATCAGATGGCCAGCCGCACGGAGCGGGAGGTGCTCTTATTTGGTTTGTCTAAAAACGCCGCAATCCGAGCCACGGCAATAAACGAACGAGCAGGCGGCATTTCCTTTACGCTGCATTTGCCGGACGAGCACCTGACGGTGTCCCTGAATGTCTCGGGGCAGTTTATGATTCTGAATGCATTGGCTGCTGCCGCCGTCGGATACTTGCTGAAATTGTCGGCCGAAGAAATAAGGATCGGCCTGGAGAGCTTTGAACCGGTCTGGGGCCGCATGGATATTTTTCAAACGCCTAACGGCATCCACATCATCGATGACACCTATAATGCCAATCCCGAATCGATGAAAGCCGCCATTACGACCCTGAGGACGCTACGGCACAATAACCGCAGCCTGTTTGTGGCCGGCGACATGCTCGAACTGGGAGACCAGTCTGAAGCGCTGCATAAACAGGTCGGCGCATGGGCGGCAGCCGCCGACATCGATAAACTGCTGGTAACCGGTGAGTATGCAAGCGCCGTGGCTGCCGGCGCAAAAACTGCCAAAATGAAGCCGGCAGATATATTTTCCGGGACCCGGGATGAAATCATCGACAGACTCAAGCAATCGCTGAAGCCCGGCGACTGGGTTCTGATCAAAGGATCCCGGGGTGCCCGGATGGAGACGATTGTCAAAGAGCTCAAAGCCTGGGCCGGCATTAAGCCGGAGACTTAATCGTAAATAGTTATTTCCTGAATCTTGCATGAAAATTAATTCGAAACTTTCATTAATGATAATGTCAACCAAATACACAAACTCGAATTGTGAAACAAATTTTCTATCAAGAACAAAGGATAGAGACGATTTTATCGCATTAATTTTCACCCTGCGGGCGAGCCGGAGGCTTCCATCTGCTGTGTTATTAAGGGCGAAGCATAGTACACACTATAGCTTCGCCCTTAAGTGCCTTGCATATGAAAGCCTCCAACTCGTGCAAAATTAAGGTAAAGTTTATTGGTTATTTGAATGATTTTCGCGGCTTGCCTGCGACGAGCTCAGTCGAGTCGAAGCCGCTCCCACTAATAACCAATAACGAATAACCCAGTTGGCTGCGGCTGCCTGCCCGCCATCGCTGTTGACAGTCCCGCTCTCAAGCATATGCAGATTGCGGCGGACGGGCGAGGCGGGCGGGTAGCACTCACAGAAAAGTGCCTAAAATGCGAAAATTGGCAAGTGCCTATAGTTCATCGTGGCTGGAAGCCACTCCTACGGACCGAGCATACTCGTGGGAGCGGCTTGAAGCCGCGATAAAATACAAATAACCAATAACAAATAACCAATAACGAATCGATGCTCTATCACCTGCTATATCCGCTGCACACGACGCTGTCGGTATTTAACGTATTTCGTTATATTACGTTTCGCACCATTTATGCCAGCCTGACGGCGTTTTTGATCTGTTTCCTGCTCGGGCCGTGGATCATTCGCAAGCTCAGCGGCATGCAGGTGAAGCAATACATCCGAGACGACGGGCCCGAGACGCATCTGTCAAAGGCCGGCACCCCCACCATGGGCGGCCTGTTGATTGTGTCTTCAGCGGTGGTGTCGACGCTTTTGTGGAGCGATCTGACCAACTATTTTGTCTGGATTATGCTCTTTGTCATTATCGGCTATGGCCTGGTGGGCTTTGTGGACGACTATTTGATGCAGGTAAAAAAACGCAGCAAGGGCCTGTCAGTCCGCAAAAAATTCGGGTTGCAAATCGCTCTGGCGATCATCACCGGATCGCTGGTTTACGCCAGCCCTGATTTTTCCACCGAGGTTACGATACCGTTTTTAAAGAAGCTTTCACCGGACCTTGGCTGGGGATATGTCTTTTTCGCTGCCCTGGTAATTGTAGCCGCATCCAATGCCGTCAACCTGACCGACGGCCTCGACGGTCTGGCCATCGGGCCGGTAATCATTGCGGCTGCCACCTATATGTTCTTCGCCTATGTTGCCGGACATATCAAAATTTCAGAATATCTGCAGATCAATTACGTAGCCGGCAGCGGCGAGGTGGCCATATTTTGCGGTACCCTGGCAGGCGCCGGCATGGGCTTTCTATGGTTTAATGCGTACCCGGCACAGATTTTCATGGGCGATGTCGGTTCGCTGTCGCTGGGCGCAGCCCTCGGCACCATTGCTGTAATCACCAAACAGGAGATCCTGCTGGTGCTGGTAGGCGGCCTCTTTGTGATCGAGGCACTGTCGGTCATCTTTCAGGTATGCTTTTTCAAGATGACCAGCGGTCGCCGAATCTTCAAAATGGCCCCGCTGCACCATCACTTTGAGCTCAAGGGTTGGCCGGAACCGAAGGTCATCGTTCGATTCTGGATAATTGCCATTGCGCTGGCTCTACTGGCAATGAGTACGCTCAAGCTTAGATGAAAACGTTTTATTTGTTTGATCGGTTACATTGGTTAAATTGGTTTTCGCCAATCTGAATGCCTAAACAAATTAAACGAATAAAACCAATTGAACTTATTAAACATGCAATTAAAAGATAAAAATGTAGTGATTGTCGGTCTTGGCCGCACCGGGCTTGCGGCCGCCCGCTTCCTGCATCAACAGGGAGCGCGCGTTATGGCGACCGACACCGCCGATGAAACTTCTCTGGGGGACACGGTCGAACAGCTGCGTGATATGGGTATCGATATAGAGCTCGGAACCCATAGCCGCCGTGTCTTTCGAGAATCGAATCTGATTGTCGTCAGCCCGGGCGTTTCCCATACCATCGCACCCATCGCCCAGGCCCGATCCAGGGGTGTAGAGGTTGTCGGTGAAGTGGAACTGGCCGCACGATTCATCCAGGCGCCCATTATTGCGGTGACCGGTACAAACGGCAAAACCACAACCTCCAAGCTTCTGGGTCAAATGTTACAAAATTCCGGTATTCGCACCTTTGTGGGCGGCAATATCGGCAATCCGCTGATCGAATATGTCAGCAGCGGACAAAAAGAGCAACTTGTTGTGGCTGAAATCAGCAGCTTTCAGCTCGACACCATTGACCGGTTCCGCCCGAATGTCGGCATTCTGCTGAATATCACCGCAGATCATCTGGATCGGTACCCGGATTTTGAAGCCTACGCAGATTCCAAAATGCGCGTTTTTAAAAATCAGCAGGCCGACGATATTGCCGTTCTCAACGGTTCAGACCCGCTTATTCGAACCAAAACAGCAGATATTAAGAGTCGACGCCTGTTTTTCCCTTCGCTGCAGGCCGATGATCAGGGCGCTGTCCTAAACGGAAA
Organism: Desulfobacterales bacterium; assembly: GCA_050116835.1. Lineage (GTDB taxonomy): Bacteria > Desulfobacterota > Desulfobacteria > Desulfobacterales > JAHEIW01 > JAHEIW01. The sequence continues at coordinate 4,289 of JASFNW010000169.1, read as the reverse complement.
GCGCATTATCTTGAATCTAGAAAAATTAGAACCTATAGGATCCAAAATCCGCATTCCGCATTCCGCATTCGACTGGACTGAACTCGCTGCAGGCGGAATTCAAGCAACTTTGGATATAACCCAAACCGCCCTTATGGGGCGACATAATCATGAAAACATGTGCGCGGCCAGCCTGGCCGCATTGGCGGCCGGCGGAACATTTGAAGGGATTGAGCAAACACTCGTTGACTTTAAAGGCCTGCCGCACCGGCTCGAGCGTGTGGCCACCATCAACGACATCCATTTCTACAATGATTCCAAGGCCACGAATGTGGACGGTGTGCTCAGAGCCCTGGACTGTTTTTCAAGGCCGATTGTGCTGTTGATGGGCGGTCGCGACAAGGGCGGCAACTTCAAGGTGCTGGCAGACTCAATCGGCAAGCACGTCAAAGAACTTATTGTAATGGGTGAAGCGGCCGACCCTATCAAAAATGCGCTCGGCCGGCTGACACCGACTAAAATAGTGGATTCAATGGACGCTGCGGTGGCAACGGCATTTGCGGACGCAAGCCCGGATGAGGTCGTTCTTCTATCACCCGGGTGTGCGAGCTTTGACTGGTACGGCAGTTATGCCGAACGCGGCGATGATTTCCGCCGCGCGGTTAAAAAACTAAAAAAAACGGCATGAGATGGATTTAATTCTCTGGCCAGAAACCACAAACCGGTAACGGGCTCAAACGGCCAACCGGTTAAATTTGAAAACAATGGCAAAAAAACACCACCATACCCAAAGCGCTTATTATGATATCCCGCTGTTGTTTCCGGTTCTTTTTCTGGTGGGTATCGGGATCGTGATGGTCTACAGCGCCAGTTCGGCTCTGGCGCTAAAAAAATTCGGCAGCGACTTCTTTTTTCTTAAAAAGCAGTCACTGTTCGCCCTGGCGGGTGCGGTCGTGCTTGTCGGCTGCAGGCATTTCCCGTATCGCTATTATCGGGTGTTGGCCTATCCGCTGATCGGGCTTTCCCTTGGGCTTCTGGCAATTATTCATTTTACCGATTTAGGACTCTCGGCCGGTGGGGCCACCCGATGGATGCAGCTGGGCAGTTTTTCGTTTCAGCCATCTGAATTTGCCCGCATCGCGTTGGTCATCTACTTGGCATACTCGATGGAAAAAAAGGCAGACCAGATCAAACAATTTTCAATCGGCTTTTTACCGCACGTTTTGGTGCTGGGCGTCTTCGTTGTTCTGATATTTATCCAGCCGGATTTTGGCACTGTTTTTATCTTCGGCGCGCTGACCTGGATCATGCTGTTTATCGGCGGTGTTCGGTTTTCGCAGCTTCTGGCAACTATGCTCGTCATCTTGCCGGTGGCGTATTTGTTTTTGATCAACGCCGAATACCGCGCCAAACGCATTTTAGGCTTCCTCAATCCATGGGAGCACTCGAGCGATGAAGGCTATCAAATCGTACATTCTTTGATGGCGTTTGGAACCGGCGGACTATGGGGTACCGGTATCGGAAAAGGATATCAAAAACTATTTTACCTTCCCGAGCCGCATACGGATTTTATTTTTTCAGTCATTGGCGAGGAGCTCGGGCTGCTGGGTGTCGTCATCATCATCGGGCTGTATACCTGGATCGTCATTCGGGGTATCGCCATTGCACGCAGTGCTCCGGATCTATTCGGCGCTTATCTGGCAGTGGGACTGGCGATCGCAATGGGGCTTCAAATCGTGGTCAATATGGGTGTGGCCCTCGGACTGCTGCCGACCAAAGGCCTTACCCTGCCCCTGTTAAGCTACGGGGGCACGTCGCTTCTGCTCAATATGGCCGCCATCGGTATATTGATGAATATCAGCGCAGCCAGCAGGTCTTAAGTTATTGGTTATCGGTTATTTGTTATTCGAAAACAGAAAAAAATATGAAGGCAGGAACCCAATAACGAATAACCAATAACAAATAACAGAAGATGAATACAAACAGCCGACAAAGTGACAATGCGGGTGAAACAACAGGTGAAAGCACCAAGCGCCCGCTACACATTGTGATCGCCGGCGGCGGCACCGGAGGCCATTTGTTTCCGGGGCTGGCCATTGCCCAGGAGTTTATGGCCCGTAATAAAGGCAACAGCGTTGTGTTTATCAGCACCGGCAATCCATTGGAGCGTTCGGTGTTAGGCCGGACGAATTTTCGGCTTGAATCCATAACAGCCGAAGGCATTAAAGGCCGCGGTATATGGAATCAAGTCAGATCGGCCCTGAAAATACCCAGAGGGATTATTGAAGCGATGCGCCTTTTAAAATCCTATAAACCGGACCTCACGGTTGGACTTGGCAGCTATTCGGCGGGGCCGGTGGTGTTGGGCGCATGGCTTTTGCGCACCAAAATTGTGCTGCACGAGCAAAATATATTACCGGGTGTCACCAACCGGATCCTGGCGCCATTTGCCGATCGGATTTACGTGTCTTTTGATGATACCCGGGCGCGGTTCGCGCCGCAAAAAATACGGCTCACCGGCAATCCGGTACGCAGGGAACTTTTAAACAATCACGACGCTGAGGCAGCGGACTTCGCACTCGAGAAATTTTGTGTGTTGATCATCGGCGGCAGCCAGGGTGCGCACAGAATCAATACAACCCTGATTGAAGCTCTCGGTCATTTAAGCCACAAGGACGGTCTGTGCTTCATTCACCAGACCGGTCCTGCTGACGAGCAGATGGTGGCCGAGGCGTATCGGCATCAAGATGTCACGGCCAGAGTTCAGGCATTTTTCCGGCATATGGGCCCGCTTTACAAACAGGCGGATCTGATTATCTGCCGGGCGGGAGCCACAACGGTTGCTGAAGTGACGGCCATGGGAAAGGCGGTCATCTTTATCCCTTTTCCCTTTGCAGCCGATGACCACCAGACCCTCAATGCCGCCACCCTTGCCGACAATGGGGCTGCTGAACTGATTCATGAAAAAGATATGACAGCCAGCGCCCTGGCGCACAAAATTGAATATTACGCAGCGCACCCGCAGGCCCTGAAGGCAATGGCCGCAAAGGCCGGCCGGCTGGGCCATCCGGATGCCGCCCAGCACATTGTTGACGACTGTTACAGATTGCTGGGTGTTGATATTCAATACCATAAAGTTGGCAGCCAAAATAATAAAAATTCGAAATCCGAAATGCGAAATACGAAACAAATCTGAAATACGAATATGTCAATGCTCAAAACGCAGAAGTAAAACCGACCTAAAAAAATGATTTGAACTTTGTTTTTGTCATTTGAATTTTGAAATTAAAGTATGGTTTCGAATTTCGATATTCGAGTTTCGGATTTGCCCTGATTTTGAAAGGAATATTCGATTACCAGCAACTTTGGAAGAACTCATTGCGAGCGGCCATAAGGAATGTACCTAAAGAAATACCATATTCACTTCGTCGGCATCGGCGGTATCGGCATGAGCGGTATTGCAGAATTACTGCTGAACCTGGGCTATAAAGTATCGGGCTCGGACCTGCAAAGCACCGACATAACAGACCGTTTAGAAGAACTGGGCGGCACCATTTACAAGGGGCACGCAGCCGAGAATATCAAAGAGGCGGATGTGATCGTTTATTCCTCAGCCATCGACACCGACAATCCTGAAGTTCGGGCGGCCGGGCAGGAATCGATTCCGGTCATCCCGCGTGCTGAAATGCTGGCCGAGCTGATGCGGTTAAAATATAGCATTGCGATTGCCGGTGCGCATGGCAAGACTTCCACCACCTCGATTGTGGCCTCGGTGCTGGCCCGGGGCGGGCTGGACCCCACAGTGGTGATCGGCGGCAAATTAAAAAGTATCGGCTCAAATGCCGTGCTGGGTGAAGGTGACTTTATCGTGGCCGAGGCCGATGAAAGCGACGGCTCCTTTTTAAAATTTTCACCGACCATCGCGGTCGTGACCAATATCGACAAGGAGCACCTGGATTTTTACAAGGATCTGGAAGAGATCAAAACCGTATTTTTGAACTTCTTAGATCGCATACCGTTCTACGGCCTGGCGGTGTTGTGCCTGGACAACGAACCCATCCAGGAACTGATACCTCAGCTCAAAAAACGCTATACCACCTACGGGATGAGCTCCCAGGCGGATTTTCAGATCCGGGACGTGGAATTCAGTCAGCGCAAAAGCCGTTTCAACGTTTTTCATCACGGCCAAAATATGGGAACGATCGACTTGAATCTGCCCGGAATTCATAATGTCTATAATGCCACTGCCAGTATTGCCGTGGGTGTGGAGCTCGACGTGAGCTTTGATCACATAAGAGCGGCCCTGGAGA
>JASFNW010000168.1:0-10762 GCA_050116835.1 Desulfobacterales bacterium | reverse complement strand
CTTCGCTGGCCGTGCGTGCGTGGATGTCTTCGTCGTCCAAAAACGCCTTGATCAGAATCCGGTCATCAGAATAGTGGGCCAGAATTCGCAATTCGACCTGGGAATAATCCGCAGAAACCAGTTTCCAGCCTTTACGGGGTACAAAAGCCCTTCGGATTTCCATGCCTTCAGCGCTACGAATGGGAATATTCTGCAAATTTGGGTCAGAGCTGCTCAAGCGGCCGGTGGCCGTTACCGTTTGGTTATATGACGTATGAATGCGGCCGGTCTCGGGGTTCACCAGATCAATCAGGGCATCGGCGTAGGTGGATTTTAACTTTGACAGGGTGCGATGTTTTAAAACCAGCGCCGGTAATTCATGTTCTTCAGCCAGGCGGGTCAGAACGTCCACATCGGTTGAATATCCGGTTTTCTTTTTGGTTTTTTTCAATACCGGTAATTGCAGCTTGTTGAACAGAATAGTGCCCAGTTGTTTGGAGGAATTAATGTTAAATTCTTCACCGGCAAGACCATAAATGCTGCCTTCCAGCGCTTCAAGCTGATGCGCAAAAGATTTGGACAGTTCATGCAGTCGGTCGATATCGACGCAGGTACCTGTCATTTCCATGTTCATCAGCACAGGCACCAGCGGCATCTCGACGTTTTCCATCAGATCTTGCAGATCAATCTCCTGTAATCGGGGCATCAGAACATCCCTGGCCATCAGGGTGATATCGGCATCCTCGCAAGCATAGGGGACGGCTTTCTCCAAAAGCACCTGATTGAAAGTCAAAGCATTTTTACCTTTGCCGGCAACTTCTTGATAAGGGATTGTTTTGTGTCCCAAAAAATCCAATGCAATCTGATCCAGATTGTGGGCTCTTTTAGACGGATTTAGCAGGTAGGAGGCGACCATGGTGTCAAATGTGACGCCGTCCAGCATAACGCCATGACGCGCCAGAACAATCCAATCGTATTTTATGTTCTGGCCGACCTTTTTAATGGCTGGATCCTCCAGTATCGGCTTGAGCTCGTTTAACACTTCAGTTAAGGGGAGCTGTTGCGGTGCGCCTATGTAATCATGGCCGCAGGGAATGTAAAAGGCTTCGTTGGCCTGCAGGGCAAAAGACAGCCCCACCAGACGAGCCTTCATCGGTATTTGGGATGTGGTTTCGGTATCCAGAGATAAAAGCCGGGCGGATTTCAGCCGCTCAATCAGCCGGTCTAGCGCCTCTTTTGTTAATACGGGTTGATAATCTTTGTCGCTCAAATCGGTTTTTTGAGTAAGCGCATGCTGCAGTTGTCGAAACTCAAGTGTCTGGAACAACGCTGTAAGCGCATTGGTATCCGCCGGACGGATTTCAAAGTCAGCCAGATCGGCGGAAATGGGGGCTTCAACGTCAATTTTAACCAGATCCCGGCTTAAAAACGCCTGGTCACGATAATGAATCAAATTTTCACGTTGCTTTTTTGCGGTAATGGACTCCACGCTTTCGTATAACCTGGCCATGCTATGATGGTTTTGAATCAGATTCAGCGCTGTTTTCTGACCAATCCCCGGAACCCCGGGAACATTATCGGATGTATCGCCGGCGAGCCCCATGACATCAATCATCTGCTGAGGCTCGATACCGTAAGACTTCTTGACAACGCCAGCATCGATGGTCGCGTCTTTCATGGGATCCCAGATCGTCACCTGATCGGTCACCAGCTGAATAAAGTCCTTGTCACCGGTGACCATAACCACAGTAAATCCTTTTTTTTCGGCGATCCGGGCGCATGTTCCAATGAGATCATCAGCCTCAAAACCCTGCATCTCAACAATCGGGATGTGTAGTGCCGCTGTAATCTCTTTAACGTAAGGGATTTGAACGGCCATATCGTCCGGCATGGGGGGGCGATTGGCCTTGTATTCGGTATACATTTTATGGCGGAAGGTTGGGCCTTTGGCATCGAAAAACATGCCGGCATAGCGGGGATGACGCGCTTCAAGAAGCTTTAGCAGCATGCGCGTGAACCCAAAGGTTGCATTGGTTGGAAGCCCCTTGGAATTGGATAACCCCCGTATCGCATGATACGCTCGGTGAATGTATGCCGTTCCATCGATCAGGTATATGGTTTTGTCTTCTTTCATCTGTCCTTAAGCCGCTGAGTGCCCTGTAAGATGCAATTCGAGGCCGGGTGGCCGTCGGTTAGGAGCCCGGTTTTGCAGGGTCGATATCAGCTCTCTAATTCTTTCCAATTTGACATATATTCTGTATTGATTTATTTTTTTGGATAACTCAAGACGGTCGGAAAATTAGGCGTCCGTTCAGGTAATCGCAGGGCTGACGGAGCCGAATAAGGCATTCTATAACATTTAAGATTTAAAACAACAATCATGAAAGTGCCGGCCACCGAATCTGGCTACCGGCGGCGACGCCGCCTCAGGTCCTATGCGTGTAATTGCTGCAGGTTGACGTTCACATTTTGCTGGACGTGCCGGTGTGGCTTCAGCATTTGTCAGGATTGCATGCAAGAAAACATCTGGGGGATGTCCTGCAACGCGATCACCTGGACCTGCCCGGACTGTGGCAGACAAAATGGCTTTGGCAACCAATGATTTTTTATCCGGAGGAGAAAAAATCATGACGGACAACATCATATCAATTGAAGAACAAAACGGCGCCTTTCAGACAATATTTCAACGTGTTATGCGAATGGTACCCGATCGGGATAAGCAGGACAAAAGGTTACAACGACTCATTGCGTTTCGTTTACGCATTGACGGCGAAGCAGCCATCAGTGAATATCTGATAAAAAAAATCAAAGAAGCGATAAACTGCTCTTATCGCGGCAGCCTTTACGATTATCTTAAGGATGATTTACTGGAAAAAACCTGTGTCGGTGATGGAAACAAAGAACCACCGCCTGGCGCCGCCTGAAGAAAACGGTTGCTATGGCGGCCGGAAATGGTTAAAAAGATTAAAAAACGGGCTGATTTCAACATCGGTCCGTTTACATATCAGACGGAAGTTCAAGCATGCACTATGAAGGCAATATTATTCGTCCCCCCAGTGAAGCCAACAGCATATTGCTGCAGGTAACAGTCGGCTGCTCGCGCAATAAATGCACATTTTGCGGAACCTACAAGGGTGAACGCTTCCGGATAAAACCCGATTCCATCATTATGGAGGACATTGCTTTTGCCGCCCAACACTGCCGACGGCAGCGCCGGGTTTTCCTATGCGATGGCGATGCGCTTATTATTCCCCAGAAAAGACTTCTTAAAATCCTCAAAGAAATCAAAAAGCAGCTGCCCTGGGTCACGCGGGTCGGATTGTACGCCAATGCCAAAGCATTGAAGATGAAAAGCATCGATGAGCTCAAAGAGCTCAAAGACCATGGTGTCGGTATTGCTTATATGGGGCTTGAAACCGGAGATGACGTGACATTAAAGAAAATTAATAAAGGGGCCACTGCCGCCCAGATGATTGAAATGGGCCGCAAGGCAAAAAAGGCCGGCTTCAAACTTTCAGTCACCGTGCTACTGGGGATTGCCGGCCCGGAACGTTCCCAGCTGCATGCCCGGGAGACCGGACGTGTTCTTTCTGAAATTGATCCCGATTATGTGGGCGCGCTGAGCCTGATGCTTATACCTGAGACCCCGCTTCATCAAGATTACATGAACGGGCAATTTCGCCTGATCGAGCCCCAGGAAATGCTGGCGGAGCTCAGGACCATGATTGCGAGCACAAATCTGACCCGGGGGCTTTTCCATGCCAATCACGCTTCAAATTACCTGCCGATCAGAGCCAGATTGCCGAAAGAAAAGGAGGCCACACTCATGCTGATCGATGAAGCTATAGACGGCAAGGTGTCGTTGAAGCCAGAATACCTCAGGGCATTGTGAAACTAAAATAATGAATTAAGGTGAGGGACCCTATGGATTTAAAAATATTGTTGACCACATTCGGTTTGATTTTTCTGGCTGAGCTGGGAGACAAGACCCAACTGGCAACCTTTTGTTTTTCAGCTGATTGCGATTCGCGGATTTCTGTATTTTTGGGCTCCGCAGGAGCCCTGGTGCTCAGCTCCCTAATTGCCGTTGTCTTCGGCGCTGGCATCAGTCGCGTGATCCCTGCGCATTATATTCGAATCGGTGCCGGAATTTTCTTCGTCATCGTGGGAATATTGACTTTATATTCTTCGGTGCGCACCGCAAATGCCCTTTGAAAAAGCACATGAACCTTTCTCGGCATAGAAACTCTTGACGGTAACCCACAGGCGACAGCCCTATGCCTGCTAATCCCAATAAATTGACAAACGGATCTTTTCTTTTTTTTCGCTCCTACCGATCGGCAGGCACGCTGGGGACCGTAAATTTTTTGTTTAAGAATACGATAGATATTTTAATTTGAGCGTCTGCAAAGGATTAGGTAAATATGAAACACATCGCATATATCCTGGTGTTGAGTATACTGACCGGAACGGGTATCTCCAGGGCCCAGGAGCCGGCAATCGAGCAACCCTTTGCTTGGCCATCGCTGATAACCCACATCAAAATCAACGAACCGCTGGATTTTTGCGGTGAGCCCGTTGCGCTGGATTCTCAAGAAGTGCGAGAACGCCTGGAAAAAGAATTGCTGCTGACGATCTGGGATCGGCCGCAAGTGGTCCTGTGGCTAAAACGCTCCGCCCGTTATCTACCTATTATCGAAAGGATGCTGCGTGAAAACGACATGCCGGATGACCTGAAATATGTGGCCATTATCGAAAGTGCACTCCGCCCGCATGCCAGCTCGCACAGTGGGGCTGTTGGCTTCTGGCAGTTTCTAAAATCAACCGGCCAAAAATACGGGCTTAAAATCAATGCCGAAATTGATGAACGCAGAAATATCTTTGCCTCAACTCAGGCCGCAATTAATTACTTAAAAGCGCTTTATGAAATGCTGGGATCATGGACGCTCTCGGCTGCAGCCTACAACATGGGGGAACTGGGTTTGCTAAGTGAAATGGCATCTCAAAAACAGCGCGATTACTACCAGCTGTACCTGCCACTCGAAACGCAACGGTACGTTTTCAGGATTATTACGGCTAAGATGATCTTAATGGACCCGGAGCGATTCGGCTTTCAATTCACGGATCAGGATTTATATCCGCCGCTGGCGTTTGAGCGTATTCAAATCGAATGCTTTCAGGATACACCCATTCAGATAGTCGCTCAGGCCGCCAACACGTATTTCAAGGTCATTAAAGATCTAAACCCGGAAATCCGCGGCCACTTTATGGCAGCCGGCACGCATTCGCTTTTAATTCCCCCGGGTAGCGCCGATGGGTTTGATGCACGCTTTAAACAACTGGTCCAGCAATGGCAGGCGACAAATCAGGAGCGGGTGTATGTCGTTCAAAAAGGCGATAACCTGACAGGCATTGCCGAGCGATTCAAAGTGCCCCTGCCGGCGCTGCTTATCTGGAATCGCCTGGACGGTCGCAAACCGATTCATCCGGGTGACCGGCTGGTGATCTATCCAAATGAAACCATGGCGACGCAGGAAGATTCAAACGCGCAGGATCCGTAAAGCCGACAGCCGCTTATCGATTTAGCGCTGCGGCAGCTGAATGTTGCATTTTTCCGGATCGGTCTGCTGACGGAATAAAATGGCGATGTGTCCGATCATGCCCACCAGCTGACAATTCGCTTGCGCCGCAAGCGTTTCGGCCAAGTTGATTTTCTGCTGCTTGTCTTTAAATTCTACAAATTTAACCTTTATCAGCTCATGGGTTTCAAGGGCGTCTTGAATGGAGGAGATCAGATTGGCGGTCAAGCCTTTTTGACCGATAAAAACCACCGGCTTTAGTCCATGGGCCAGTCCTTTGAGAAACTTTTTTTGATATCCCTTCAATGCTTCCATAGATGCCCCCGACACGTTGAAAAATAATATGTTTCATGAGATAAAACGCTTATTTCATTTTACCGTCATTCGAATATTCTTTAATAGGAGATTTCTTCATGGCAGACACCAAACATCCCCAAGAAGCCATAAAATTTGAAATTCAAACCTACCGGCGCCCGAAAGATCGAAAAGCCTTGCGCCGAACGCATGTCGCCTTTTCCGGATCACCCCAACGGCATCCGTACGACAAGGGTAAAATCATTTTAATTTCGGATCCGTACAGTTCACATAACGTGTTTTACGAATTTTATAAAGATGATATTGCGTACGTGGAGGAGTTGCCGAATATCGTTAACATCGAGGGGGAAGCCCTGACCATGGTGCGGATTTGGATAAAGAAAATGAGCATCGGCGTGCGATGCTCGCCGTTCGTTGTCGAAGATATCTCCTCAGCGGCGGGCAACCGGCAGACATAAATTTCCAAGCCAACTCAGGCGTTCAACTGCGAATCCCTGAGCTCTGGTTTGAAAATCGACATCAGAGCTTTACCCGTTTTTATTTGATATTACTGCACTTTGATCACGACCAGGGTGGCGTCATCATCGTTTTTTAGCGGGCTACAAAATCGATCCAGAGATTTAAAAACGCTATCCAGGATTTTAGCAGCCGGCTGGTCAGCTGTGTCGTTAATCACCTGCAGCAACCGTTGGGTGCCGAACATTTCGCCACTTCGGTTAACCGCCTCTTTAATACCATCCGTCCCGATTAAAATAATCTGGCCGGAACCGATCTGCTTTTGATATTCTTGGTAGATCGTCTCTTCCAGGACGCCCAGGGGCAGGCCTTCCCCAGCGAGAAATTCGGGTGCATCGGCATTGGTCGGTGTCCACAGAATGGCGGGTTCATGGCCGGCCTTGACCCAGCGGATACACTTTTCTTGAGCGTCAATCTCACAGTAAAACATGGTCATAAAAAGATTCAGCTTTTCAACATCCTGCACCAGCCGTTTGTTCACATCTGAAAGAATGGCGGCACATGTTGAGGGTGATGTCTGAATGCGTTCTCTGAGAAAGGCGCGTGCCGTTGTCATCAGCAGCGCAGATGGGATGCCGTGATCGGTAACATCGCCCACCACAATGCTGATCTTTTTTTTGCCGTTTGTCGGGGGATATAAAAAGTCATAATAGTCTCCGCCGGTTTCATCGCACCAGATGCTGCGGCCGGCGATATCAAAACCCTCGAAATCAGGATCTGATTTAGGCAACAGTTCCTGTTGCACTATACTGGCCTTTTCCAGAGACGATTTAAAATTATTCAGCTGCTGCTGATGGTAAACCGTTTTGTGGTATTTCTGGATAGCGCTTTGAATGCCCTGGCTGAGGGTGTCGGCCGGACATGGTTTGGGATGAAACTGAAAAATATTGCCCTCGTTTACCGCTCGAATGGCAGTCGGCATATCCGCCGTGCCGGTCAACATCATGCGCACGGTATCCGGACTGGTCTTTTTAACAACCGCTAAAAATTCGACGCCGTTCATACCCGGCATCATGAAGTCAGAAACAATCACAGCATAAGGACCATTTTCCTGCACCTGTTTCAAGGCATCCTCACCACTGAGTGCGGTGTCGACCCGAAACTGACTCCGCAACTGGCGCTTGAGTCCGGCCAGTACCATGGCATCGTCATCGACCAGCAAAACTTTATCTTTCATTACCCTTTCCTCTCTGCGAGATTCTGACAAACCCGGTGCCATTCTTCTACCCGATGGCCAACTCCCAGATTGTCAAGATATCCGCGGTCCAGTTGTTCTAATTCGCCGCAATTACCTTCATCCATTTTGAAACGGTCATAGGCATCCCCAAAATGCACGGCAGTCAGAAGCCCGGTTGAAGCCTCCAGGCTCTTGCCGGGACAGTGATGATACGCTATTGCCTCAATAACCGGATAATCCAGTCCCCATAAGCCCATTAAATAAGCGCCAATTTCGGCATGGCTGGTTCCGAACCGATCATTTTCAAGTTCCCACAGATGTTGCCCATTGCGTCGGGCTTCTACTAAAATCTTCTGATACGGTTCTTGAAAATTGGTGACCAGGATCAATTTTCCCAAATCGTGAAACATGCCGGCCATCAGCGCATTATTGACCAGATATGGGTCCAGGCGCTCCTCTTTGGAAATGGTCTGGGCAAACATACTGACGGACATGCTGTGATTGAACAATTCGTCGAAGTTAAACCAGGCATATTTTTTCTGATTAAATTCGGAAAAAATCTTGACCGACAGCACAAGGGCTTTAATGGTTTCGGTCCCCAGCAGCATGACCGCCTCTTTGGGATTGTTGATTTTACGAACAAGTCCGAAAAATGCCGAGTTGACCACCTGTAAAATTTTGGCCGTCATCGCCAGATCGGTGGCAATAATATCGCTGATTTTCTTCACCGAGGGCTCCGGGGCGTGCAACTCATTGATGACTTCGGTATAAATGGCCGGCAGGCTCGGAAGCGTTTCTGTTTGTGAAACTATGCGCTTGATGGATTCATCTTCCAGCAAACTCCGCAAACCAAAAAGCTTGTTTAAGGTTTGTTTTAAAATATCGACATCACAAGGTTTGGAAAGGCTTTGATGCGCCAATTGGACCGACTTGAACGTTGTTTCCTGTTCCACCTGCCCGGAAAGAATAATGCGCACCACTTGCGGATGCAGGCGCTTGACTTCAGCGAGCAGCTGGGCGCCATCCATCTGCGGCATTCTTAAATCAGACACGATGACATCGACAGGTTCGGCGCTCAAAATCTCCAGCGCCTCTTTGCTGCTTGTCGAAAAACGCATCTCCCACTCCGAACGCATTTTTCTGAGGGACCGCTGGAGGCCTTTTAAGACCATCGGCTCATCATCAACAAATAAAATGCGTCTTTTGGATGGATCATTCATTTCCGGATAAATCCGTGTGTATCGGCAGCCGGATGACAAAGGTGGTGCCTTGATTTTCTTCGGTTTCGATGTCAATCGAGCCGTCATGTTTATCAACGATCACAGAATGGGCGATGGCCAGCCCCTGCCCGGTTCCACGGCCCGGTTCCTTGGTGGTAAAAAACAGATCGAATATACGATACCGGATGTGCTCCGGGATGCCGGCGCCCGTATCACTGATTCGAATTTCAGCCCGGTTTTCCGATTGCCGGGTACTGATGGTAATTGTGCCTTTATCAGATGGATTTTCTCCGTTTGCATCGGTGATGGCATGTGCGGCATTCACAATTAAATTCAATATGACCTGGTTAAATTCCGCGCGGTGGCACGGCACTGAAGGCAAAGCGGTATCGAAATCGGTCTTCAAATCGGCTACATATTTCCACTCATTGCGTGTTATGGTGATGGTTTTTTCAATTTCTTTATTGATATCAACGGGTTCTTTTTCATCTCCACCTGGATGGGCAAATATTTTCATGGCCTGTACGATATGGGCGATTCGATCGACGCCTTTCAGCGTCTGCCCGATGGCCAGAGGGACTTCTTGCTGGAGATAGGCAATGTCCAACTCATCTAATTGCGCTTCAACTTCTCGGATGCCTTCTGCGGTTAATGTGCCGGACTTAACGGCCTGGATGGCCTCTTTGTATAGGTTGCAGGCGGCGACTAAATCGCCGAAGGCATCCTGCAAAAAACGGGTGTTGTCGCCGACAAATTGGGTCGGGGTGTTGATTTCATGGGCGATTCCGGCAGCCAATTGCCCGATGGCCTCCATTTTTTGAGATTGATGTAGCTGGGTTTCAAATTTTATGCGGTCGGTGATATCAGCACCGATAATCGTCAGGCCTGAAATGCGGTCTTTCTCGCCTTTAAAAGGAGTGATGGAAAAACCCAGATATCGATCCTCACCATCGGCATTGCGGTAATGGATATTATCCAACCGGACGTTGCACCCGTCGCTCTGACTCTTTGAAATACCGGTTGATATTTCATCCCAATCCCATTCAACGTCACAGCGGTCGAGTTTCAGGCCCATCACTTCGCTCGCGGAAATGCGAAATACCTTGGCGGCCATCGCGTTCCAATGAATGATCTCATTATCGTGGTTTAAGCCGATCAGAATGGTCGGCAATGATGATATCAGATGCTCAAATTCACGGTGCGCCTGCTTAACCGTTCGTTTGGCCTCCTTGCGTTTCTTTTTCTGACGTTCGAGTTCCCGGTTGGATCGCACCAGCTCGGTGGTTTGATCTTTGAGCCGTTTCGCAGCGCGCTGCTGATCGGTTAAGTCCTGCATCACACTGACAATACCGGCAATCCTTCCTTTAGGATCGGTAAATGTTGATCGGTTGAGCAAAAAATCACGCCGCACACCGTCGGCACATGCGATGGAGGCTTCATATGTCTGGACGCCGGGTTCACCAAGTAATTTTTCATCGTTTTCCAGACAAAAATCCGACAGCGCTTGAGGAATGATGTCAGGCAGATCAAAAACCGATTGCCCCACAATATTTTCGCAGCGAGTTCCCAGGATTTTTTCCGCAAAGGCAGGGTTGCAGTCTACAAATTCGCCGTCGCTATTTCTAAAAAATGCCGGGTTGGGAATTGTCTTGATTAAGGTGGACAGCATCTGGTGAGAAGTGTTCAATGGCTTCGAATCTTTGGTATGCATATTCATGGTTTTTATAGTCATTTGATATGATGTATATTTTTAATTTTATGATTTCTGAAACACGCTGATAAAATGGCAGTTGCGCTTCAAGTGTGTGATGCAGCCCGGCGCATTAAAGTTTTATCCGCAAAAAGATCAGCGGTCGAAGGCATTATTTTTATCGGCCCAAATGACCAAAATCTTTACCTGTTTTTAATGTTTGGGATATGGATGGGAAGCCAAACTTCGATGGCTGGGTAGAAATGAAAAACAAAACCCCGAATTG
>JASFNW010000167.1:0-10826 GCA_050116835.1 Desulfobacterales bacterium | reverse complement strand
ACAACCTTAAAAATGTTGGCTGCCCTGGCTTTGGTTCTGGCCGGTCTGGGGGTCTTTTTTTATTTTAGCAAGCGCGTGCTGCAAAAAAATATCGGCGCGTCCGGCGGAAAAATGATCCGGGTCCTGGCCAGCCAATATATCGGCCTGAAAAAAAACATCGCGCTGGTGGAAATCCCCGGCGCTATTTTGGTTGTTGGAATTGCCGGCGACACCATTCGCTTGCTGACCAAAATAGATGATCCGTCGATTTTAGATACCCTTCAGGGTCCGGCAAGCGAACGTATCACACCTTCGTTTAGCGATCATTTAAACAAATTGACCCGCCGCTTTACGGCACCCAAAAACGGTGAATGATGACCCGGCAGCCATATAAATATCGTCCGACAGTGACCTATTTTGGGAGCACACGCGTCAAGCAGGCCGTGGGTCTGAACGGCAAGTTGCGCTATCGCCTTTTACGGTTGATGGCTGTTGTGACGGTGCTGGCCATCGGTGCGGGCGCGATTTGCGGCACTGCTCCGGATGCGGCGGCTGCTGAGTCCAACAACGCCCCCCCTTTTATTCGCCTTGATGTGGACCAGACCCAGGAAACCGGGAAAATGGCTGTTGTTTTACAGATCTTTCTGTTGATGACGATCTTGTCCCTGGCACCGGCCATTTTGATCATGCTGACGTCCTTTACGCGCTGCGTGATTGTGCTCTCGCTGTTGCGCCGGGCCCTGGGAACCATGCAAATGCCGCCCAACCAGGTCATTGTTGGTCTGGCGCTGTTTTTAACATTTTTCATCATGACGCCGGTTTGGCAACAGGTCAATCAGGAGGCGTTGCAGCCGTTTTTAGACGATGAAATCGATCAACAGCAGGCCCTGCAAAATGCGGCGGCACCGGTGCGTAAATTTATGTTCAAGCAGACGCGGGAAAAGGACCTGGCACTGTTTGTTGAAATTGCGAAAGTGCAACGTCCCAAGGATGTGGATGATATTCCCACCTCTGTGCTGATTCCCTCGTTTATCATCAGTGAAGTCAAAACGGCATTTCAGATCGGACTGCTGCTGTATGTGCCGTTTTTGATAATCGATATGGTCGTTGCCAGCGTTTTGTTGTCCATGGGCATGATGATGTTGCCACCGATCATGATATCGCTGCCTTTTAAATTGATGTTATTTGTATTGGCAGACGGCTGGAATTTATTGATCGGGTCTTTGGTGAGGAGTTTCGTCTAATGACAGCTGAATTTCTTACCGGCTTTTTTTTCGAAGCCATTAAAACCGCTATTTTGCTGGCGGCTCCTATGTTGCTGGCCGGTTTGCTGGTAGGGTTGCTGGTCAGCATTTTTCAGGCCGCAACCTCGATCAACGAGATGACGTTGACCTTTATTCCTAAAATGCTGGCGGTGGTGTGTGCGCTGCTGTTTTTTTTACCCTGGATGATGCAAACCATGCTGACATTCACCACCGATCTGTTCAGCAATATTGTTTTGTATATACGCTAGTGTCGCTGAATGTTCACTTGCGACAGGTGAGAGTCATAAATGATATCATTATCGATCCCGCTAGATACATTACAGGTCTTTTTTCTGATCTTTTTACGAATCGGTGCGATTTTGATGAGCATACCCGTGCTGAAAAGCAGAAGTATACCGGTTTTATTTAAAGCCGGTCTGGCGCTCGGGGCCAGCATCGTTTTGTACCCCCTGCTGGACCGTACGGCCTTTGCGGTGCCGGATCATCTGGGCAGCTTTGCATTAGGGGCCGTCAGTGAGGTTCTGCTGGGCATCAGCATTGGTATGGCGGTTAATTTGATTTTTGTCGGATTGCAAATGGCAGGACAGATATCCGGGTATCAAATGGGTCTGGCGATTGCCCGGGTGATGGACCCGTCGGCCGGCCAGCAGGTACCGCTGTTGTCCCAATTTTTCCAGCTGTTCGCTTTTTTACTATTTTTAACACTCAATGCTCATCATTGGTTCATTAAGGTGCTGGCAGACAGCTTTGAGCTGGTTCCGCCTTTCGGGTTTAAGCTCAGCGGTTCGCTCATCGGGCAGTTGATGGATGTGGCCGGCAACATGTTCGTGATTGCCATTAAAGTGGGGGCTCCGGTCATCGCCGTGTTAATGCTCACCAGTATTGCATTTGGCCTGATTGCCCGCACCGTGCCCCAGATGAACGTCCTGTTTGTGGCGATGCCGCTCAAGATAATGGTCGGGTTGATATTTGTCGGCTTGAGTTTGCCCTATCTGTCATCGTTTTTGCGGACGGTGTTCAGCAACCTGGGTCATACTCTTTTTTTGCTGCTGAAAGCCGCATCCTAGCAATTTAAACGAGGTCTGCGATGCCACAAGGCGAAGGTCAGGAACGCACAGAAAAAGCAACCGCCAAGCGCAGGCAGGAAGCCAGGCGCAAAGGACAGGTAGCTCAGAGCAGGGAGTTGTCGTCGGTGATGATTCTGTTGACCGCCATGGTTTTTTTTTACTTCGCCGGAGCATGGATGTTTTGGAATATGTCGGAAGTGGTTGGCGGCATTTATCAGCAGTTGGACTCACTGCGAATCGAAGCGGTCAGCGATATGAGTGCCTTTGCTCATGTTGTTTTTAAAAAGGTTCTTTTTATTCTAAGCCCGCTGTTTCTGGCGGTCCTGGTTTGCGCTCTGGGAGCCAACATTGGGCAGATCGGATTTGAGATGCACAGCGAGCCGATACGACCCAAGCTGAACAAGTTCAATCCCATTTCAGGCATAAAAAGATTGGTTTCTCTTAAGGCACTGGTGGAGCTGGTCAAATCGTTATTAAAAATCCTGATCGTCGGCCTGGTTGCCGGTGCCGTCGTTAAAAAGGAAATGTCAAAATTTCCGGCCTTGATGCAACAGGAAGTGGGCGACATACTTGTCTACATTGGAGGCGTGGCCCTGGAAATTTTCTTTTATGTGTGCCTGGCTCTCATTATGCTGGCCGTTCTCGATTATATTTACCAGCGCTGGCAATATGAGGAAAACCTCAAAATGACCAAGCAGGAAGTCAAAGATGAGCGCAAGCAAGATCTGGGCGATCCCCAGGTTAAAGGGCGCATTCGAAAGGCACAACTGGAAATGGCAGCACGCCGGATGATGGCCGCCGTACCCGATGCGGATGTTGTCATTACCAACCCTGTTCATCTGGCCGTGGCGCTAAAGTTTGATGCCGAACAGATGGTGGCACCGACGGTGATTGCCAAAGGTGCCGGCTCGGTTGCGGAAAGAATTAAAGCAACAGCGCGTGAACATCAGGTGCCGATTGTTGAGGATAAACCGTTGGCCCAGGCCCTGCATAAAATGGTTGAAATCGGAGAATTTATTCCGGTTGAACTCTATCGTGCTGTGGCCGAAGTACTGGCATATGTTTACCGCCTTAAGGGGTTGTATCAGACGGCTTGAGATGAAACTTTGAATTCTCACGCAAAGTCGCAAAGTCAAATAGGATTCAAGTTTAATAATGCGAATGTTGATGGCAGTTAAATCGAAGCAATTTTAAAGGAAAATTTTTTGGCGGATCATATCCAAATCACCGGTCACATTCCAGCGGTTACAAAAAACAGCGACCTTCTGATGGCCGTTGCCGTCGTTGGTATTCTGGTTTTTATGGTCATGCCCTTGCCGACCTTTTTGCTGGACCTGTTGCTGTCTTTTAGCATTACCTTTTCACTGATCATTTTGCTGGCCAGCATGTATGTTCAACGACCGCTGGACTTATCGTCGTTTCCATCGATTCTGCTGCTGGGAACCTTGTTTCGGCTGTCGCTCAACGTGGCTTCCACCCGCATCATTTTGCTGCACGGCAATGAGGGTATCCTGGCTGCGGGTAGGGTCATCCAGGCCTTTGGCAGTTTTGTGGTCGGAGGAAATTATTTGGTGGGTATTATCGTTTTTTTGATCCTGGTGGCCATTAATTTTATGGTGATTACCAAAGGCGCCGGTCGAATTGCAGAAGTGGCGGCGCGATTTACACTGGACGGTATGCCCGGCAAGCAAATGAGCATTGATGCGGATTTGAATGCGGGATTAATCACGGAACAGGAAGCGCGGGAACGGCGGGAAATCATTGCCCAGGAAGCTGAATATTATGGCGCCATGGATGGTGCCAATAAGTTTGTTCGGGGTGATGCCATCGCCGGAATCGTTATTACGCTGATCAATATCATCGGCGGGCTGGCGATCGGTATATTCCAAAACAAAATGAGTTTTGTCGACGCCGCTCAAAATTATACCCTGTTGACCATTGGCGATGGTCTGGTCAGTCAGGTTCCGGCCCTGATCATCTCGACTGCCGCCGGGGTTATTGTCACCCGCGCCGGGGCGGCATCAAGTCTGGGAGAAGAAATATCATCGCAAATACTCATACAGCCGAAAGCCATTGCGGTCGCCGCAGGGGTGCTGTTTGGTTTCGGCCTGGTGCCCGGGCTGCCCACCATTCCGTTCCTGGTTTTGGCTGTTTTGGCCGGCGGACTGGCCTATTCAATATTCCAGTCAGTCAAAGAGCGTGCCCGAACTGAGGAGGAGGCCAGAGTGAGTGAGGAAAAAGCCCTGCCGACCGACCCTTTCGATGCATTGCCGCCCCTGGATACACTGGCCGTCGAAGTAGGATACGGACTCATCCCACTGGTCGATATCGAGCAGAATGGACAGCTGCTGGATCGCATCAAATCGTTGCGCCGCCAGATTGCACGCGAGCTGGGGATTATCGTTGCGCCGGTGCATATACAGGATAATATGCGCCTAAAGGCCGGCGAGTATTCCATTTTGCTCAAGGGCAATGATGTGGCCAAAGGGGAATTATTGACCAACTACTACCTGGCGATGAATCCAAATGCGATTGAGGAAAAAATCGATGGTATTCCGACCCGGGAACCCACATACGGACTGCCGGCGCTCTGGATAAAAGAAGATGTCAAAGAGCATGCGTTGACCAAAGGATATACGGTGGTGGACCTGGCAACCGTGCTGACAACCCATCTCTCCGAAATTGTCAAACAACACTGTCACGAAATGCTCGGCCGGCAGGATGTCCAGCAATTATTGGATACTTTAAAGGAAACGCATCCCAAGGTGGTGGAAGAGTTGGTCCCCAATTTGTTGCCGTTGGGCGGAGTTGTGCGGGTACTGCAGAATCTTTTGCGCGAGCAGGTCCCGATTCGCGATCTGCTGGCGATATGTGAAACCCTGGCCGATTGGGCGCCTGTCACCAAAGATCTGGACATCTTAACCGAACATGTGCGCCATGCCTTGGCGCGCACAATAACCAAAATGCACCTGACAGCGGAAGGCACCATTGGCGCTATTACCCTGGGCAATAGCCTGGAAACCGCCATTTCAGGTGCTTTGCAACAAACCGAACACGGCGTCTTTTTGTCACTGGATCCCAAAATGGCCCAGCAGATGATGAACAATCTGGCGGTAAGTCTGGAAAAACTGTCTTCTTTGGACTATCAGCCGGTTGTGATGTGTTCATCCCAAATACGGCACTATGTCAAGCAACTGGTAGATCGATTTATGCCCCGGGTGACGGTGCTGTCATATGATGAAATTCTCAGCAACGTTGAGATACAATCTTTGGATGTATTGGAGCTGAATGATGCAAATTAAACGCTTTGAAGCCAAGAATATGACATCTGCCCTGCGATTGATTAAAAAAGAACTGGGTCCGGATGCGGTGATATTATCGGCCCGCAGCTTGAAAAAAGAGAACAAACTGTTGGGCACGGTCAGATCGGTGGGCGTGGAGGTGACTGCCGCGGTCGATAGTTACCGGCTTCCGGCTGAATCGAAAGCGACCGCCGTTACGGGTGCCTTAAACGCTTATCGTCGATATTCAAATAATGACCGCCCCCGGTTGCAAAAAGTTCAGCGGACGATCGGCAGTCGCATGATACCGCCAAAAGATCGCAAACCCGCCCAGCCCAAATCAGAAGAGGGTCACGACGCAACTGAGAGTGTCTTGGATGCTGTCTTTGAGCACCTGCTGGCTCAGGGGGTCAAACAGGATCTGGCAGCAGATATCGTCCAGCACTTAAACAAGTGCGCGGAACAGGATCAACTGGATTCACTTGATACCATCGTTTCTGAAATGGTGGCGGTATTGCAAACTGAAAATCAGTCGACTGCAGCACTGTCCACCGGTCGCAACGGCGCTCGAGTTTTGGCCGTTGTTGGACCCTCCGGTGTCGGTAAGACAACCACCGTCGCAAAATTGGCTGCCCGACATGCGATTGAGCAGCATCAGGCGGTTGCCCTCATATCTCTTGATGCGGTTCGCATCGCGGCTTGCGCCGAGCTAAAAGTGTATGCCCAGGCCATTGGTATCCCATTCAAAACAGCTGCCACGCCCGGTGCATTTAAAGCGGCTGTTGGCGAATTCAATGACATGGATCTTATTTTGGTTGATACACCGGGATTGAACCCGGCGATGCCGGATGAAATGGATGATCTCAGGGATTGCTTGGCTGCTGTTGACCAAGCCGACATTTATCTGGCGTTAAGCGCAATGATGAAAGCAAGCGATTTAAACAACATTTTTGAACGTCTAAGATCGATGAATGTGGCGGGTTACATTTTCACCAAGCTGGATGAAAGCTGCACTTATGGAAATTTAATCAATCTCCTAAGCGACCATCCGTTGCCCCTGTCCTTTTTAACCAGCGGTCGTCAGGTGCCGGGCGATATCGATACCGGATCGCTCAAAAAAGTGGTCGCTTTACTTTTGGCTGAAGTTAAATTTCATGCGCCGGTTTCAAAACCCCTGTCAAAAAACCCGTCCGCTCCCCAAACAAAGATGCGAATCAGTGAGAGCCACTTTGTCGCCAATAAAAATTCAGATATTTTTCACTGTGCGGATTGTAAATGGACCCAAAAGATAAAATCAAAAAATTTGATTACATTTTCAAGTGCAGAGGTCGCCAGGATGCAGCAATTTATGCCCTGCAGAGATTGTCAACCGGAAAAAAGCAAACCGTCTCAGATTGACCTGGCCGCAAAGAGGGATTCGGTGCGAATCTCAAATTATTTATAGCTGAAAGGAACTGCTACCCCAATGGAGTCGAAAAATCCCTCAAATAATGTCATTCGCCTGTCAGATCGCAGGAGGCGCCAAGATCTAAAGCAGCCGGTTACTCCCCGCACGGGTTGTTTAACAGCGCCGCGAGTCATTGCGGTTACCAGCGGCAAAGGCGGGGTCGGCAAAACCAATATTGTGGCCAATCTGGGTTACGCATTTACCCAGCTGGGTAAAAAAGTACTCATTTTAGACGCAGACCTCGGACTGGGCAATCTCGATGTACTGTTGGGGCTGGCGCCTAAATATAATTTGTCACACGTACTTGCGGGTGAAAGATCAATCAGCGAGATTATGGTCGAAGGCCCCGGTCAACTGCTGATCTTACCGGCTGCCTCTGGAATTCAGGAATTGACCCAGTTGAGCAGGCAGCAGAAAGTTCAAATTTTACGCGAGCTGGATGAGGTGATCGACCGGGTGGATCTGCTGCTAATCGACACCGCGGCCGGTATTTCATCAAATGTAATGGACTTTAATGTGATTGCCCAGGAAATAATTGTGGTGGTTTCTCCTGAACCGACTGCCATCACCGATGCCTATGCCTTAATGAAGGTACTGGCATTAAAGTATGCCGAGAAAAACTGCCAGGTGCTGGTGAACTTGGCCAGCTCAGTTCGACAGGGGAGTGAAGTTTTCCGGCAACTGAATCTGGTAACGGAAAGATTTTTAGATATGAGCATTGACTATGTCGGTAGCGTGCTGTTTGACGCCAACGTCACCAATGGCATCAAACAGCAGAAACTGGTCAGTGATCTTTTTCCGGATACGTGTGCCAGCAAATGCTTCCAAGATCTGGCGCGCAAGATAATTGCTCAGCCACCGATTCAGACGCCCAAAGGCGATTCACATTTTTTCTGGCACCATTTAATCGAGAATCATATTTCATAAATGGAGAAATAAAATTCTATGGCCCTGGCACAGAGACGAACTCAGAAGGTCGTTCCCAAAGATCCCGCATATCGCGATCAGTTGATTACCGAATATTTGCCCTACGTAAAACGCATTGTTCAAAGGCTGGCCGTGCATCTACCGTCGACGGTAGATGTCGATGACCTGATGAACGTCGGGGTCATCGGTTTGATCCAGGCGGTAGATCGCTATGACCCCCGACGGGACAATAAATTTATGACATATGCGATATTTCGCATCAAAGGCGCGGTTCTTAGCGAATTGCGTGCACGCGATTTTCTATCTCGGTCAAATCGGCGCAAAATACGGGAACTCGAATCTGCTTATTTGCGTCTGGAGCAAAAATACGGTCGTGAAGCCGAAGATATTGAGGTTGCCGAGGAGTTGGGTATTGATCTTGAACAGGTGTATCGTACAAAACAAATGTCCAGTATCTCCTTTATCAGCCTCGAAGAATTGGGCGTATCCTCCAGAGATGAGAAAGAAAAGCTGTTGAATTATCTGATCAACAACGACGATGATGCCCTGACCATGACCAAGCTTAAAGAATTAAGGCAAGCCATGGCAGAGGCAATTAAGCAGTTGCCCGAAAAGGAACGTCTAGTGATTTCGTTGTACTATTTAGAAGAATTAACAATGAAGGAAACGGGGAAAGTCCTCGGGATAACCGAATCGCGGGTATCACAGATACATTCTCAGGCCATCTTGCATTTACGGGCCAAATTGCGCAAACAAAATCTGCTGGATGACTAGGCATTGCTTTTAAATTGTCATCAACCGCCGTGGGGTATGAATTGGCACATGCAATTGAGAACTATTTCGGAAGTGGGAGGATTAAAAGGTGGAATAAAATCTACACAAAGAGGATAGACGCATGGTTGACGATATTCATATTCCCAAAGGTCTGCCGCCGGTGTCGGCTTCAGGGCAAATTCGACGCGTCAATCGCAAAAAACGCGACGATGATAAGCCACCTTTTGAAAATTACCTGAGAAAAGATGACGAAGAAGAAAAGAAGAAACATCGTAAAAAAAAGAAATCCGACACCGTAGATGTTACGGGTCAGGACTCAAAAAGTGAGTCTTCCGGTGCGACTGAAACCGCTGAATCAAACGATACCGATGAACCAGATGACGCTGCCGAGCGGAAGATTATCGATGTTCGTGTCTGATGACGGATTGCCGGATTGATAGACATAGGGAGTGGAAATGGCATTGCACACATTTAATTTCTGGGAGATTGTCTTCGATGCAACGCAAATTGTTTTGTGCGGATGTATTATTATTTTCCTGATTCTGAATCGGATTCGGTTCAAGCAGCTGATTTTAAAAGCGCCGACGGCCGAGCGACCCTTGAATGCGAGCACCGAGTTTTTAGTGGAGGCAGTCCGGCGGCAAACTGAACTGGCATTTAATCACATTGTGGAAACCATCGACAAGGAACGCCAAACCCTGGATGATTGCTATCGTCATCACGACAAGCGCATCGCTACCGGTCTTTTAACATCAATTGCGAGGTCTTCCCTTGATCCGATTTCCAGTCCCGAGACAGGCGAACCGGACGCCGTCAACGTGATCTATAGCGAAATCGAAAACCTGGCTGACCAGGGTCTGAGCCTGGCCGATATTTCAGAACGCCTGAACGTACCGCAGGGCGAAGTTGATCTGGTTTTAAGGCTCAAGCATCTGAGGGGTAAATCGGATCCCCAAAAGGACCTTCCTTCCATTTAGACCCGTCTCGATCAATCCTCCTTCACTGCAACCGGCGGCTGCCCTGATGGGTGGGATCCCCTGCGGGGCCTGCCGCTGCGGCGGCAAAAAATACCGCACCCGGCATAATGCGCCCCTGTTGGGACCAATGCGCCAGACGGTCTGCGCGGGCCGTATTTTTGGACATTGCAGCCGGTCCTTATATATAAAATTAACATAATGATATTATTGAATTTACTGATGTTACAGGTCAAGCGCGGTATTGTTTTAGAGCTTTGTCAAACCGATTCCTTAAAAATCCGTTTGGTATGTGTCTTGCAATTAATAGCGCGGACCGACGGGATGGCTTTGATGTCATCCTGTCGCCCCTATCGAGTCATCTGACCCGGCTGTGTGCGTGCGGGTCTCTGGAAAGAGGAATTTGCCAATGAACGGATCGATTTACATGTCGGCTACAGGTGCCCTGGCATACGAGAAACGCCTGCAGCAGATATCCAACAATCTGGCCAATGTCAATACCGTCGGTTTTAAAAAAGACCGCGGCCGCTTTCAGGCTTTTGATCTCGCTGCCACAGCCACCGGCACTAAAAGACCGGTTGATTGGCAACAATCACAGGCACCGCAATACTGGATGGAATTTAGCACCTATACGGATTTTTCCGCCGGTAAAATCAAAGAAACCGGAAATCCTTTCGACCTGGCATTATCCGGTACCGGTTTTTTCTGTGTGGATACGCCCGATGGTATTCAATACACGCGCAGGGGTGATTTTACGGTCAATGCAGATGAGGTGCTGGTGACTCAGGAAGGGTGGCCGGTATTGGGAAAAGGCGGTGAAATAAAGATAAACATCGCAAAACCCGACGCTCAGATGCGTGAATTCTCGGTGTCCGAAGATGGTTTTATCACCGTTGATGGATCGCAGGTGGACCGCTTGCGCATTATTGATTTTACCCAATCTCATGCGCTTGAAAAAGCCGGCCATAACTATTATCGCGCTCTGAAACCGAACGCGCTGCAGGAACTGGATGAAGATCTCAAAGTCAGTCAGGGTTATCTCGAAATGTCGAATGTCAATACGATCCGAATGATGACCGAAATGATCGAGATTTTACGCGGTTACGAAACCT
>JASFNW010000166.1:0-10956 GCA_050116835.1 Desulfobacterales bacterium | reverse complement strand
AAAATCAGTGCAGTTAATGTTCTGTTCCGTGGGCACACCCCAGTGGATGCCGGCCGGTTTGGTGGAGGCATACAGCCGGGCCGCCTGACGAATCAGATCCCGGTCGACCCACGTGATTTCCTCCACGAGGTCCAGAGGATAGTTGCTTTTGACCCGCTCCACAAACGGGTCCCATCCGTGGACATACTCGGAGACAAACTCCTTGTCGTACAGCTCCTCTTCCATAATGACATGATGGAAGCCCAGGGCCAGGGCCGCGTCCGTGCCCGGTCTGACCTGCAGCCACAGATCCGCCCTTTTGGCCAGAAACCCTTTTCGGGGATCAATGACGATCAACTTGGCCCCTTTCTGGTATGCCCGCCAAAAGCTGACACCTTTGTATTCATCCGGGTTGGTCCAGAGCGGGTTACAGCCCCACATGACGATGCATTTGGGGTTGCCCGCGTAGTCGATGGCCGGATGCCGCCCGCAGGTGGTCAGGGTGGCGGCGATCCGGGACAAGTAGCACATATGACCGGCGGTAATCATGTTGGGCGTTCCCAGCATGTTCCCCAACCTGGAAAAATGGCTTTCAAAATCACGGCCCGTGCCCTGTCCAAGCAGTATGGATTCTGCTCCATATTTTTTCCGGGCTTCCTTGAACTTGCCGGCTACCGTATCCAGGGCCTCGTCCCAGCTAATGCGTTCCCAGTTGCCCCCGGATTTTTTCATGGGATAAAGGACCCGGTCCGGATGATACGCCAGCTGGGTGATCGCCAGCCCTTTGGAACACATGCTTCCGTAGCTGATCGGAGAATCCGGATCACCTTCCACTTTTATGACCTTGCCGCCCTGCACATGAGCAATGACGCCGCAGCCGCCATGACAGCTGCGGCAAACGGTTTTAATCTGTTTGATGTCCTTCACAAAACCTCCTCCGGGCATGATTGCCTGTATGCATTTATTCGTTCCGCCGGTATTTTAGGCGGAGTTCTTTTTTCAATACCTTGCCCTGCGGGTTTTTGGGCAGGCTATCCACAAATTCAATCCCCTTTGGAACTTTGTAGCCCGCTATCTGCTGCTTAACAAAGTCAATCAGGGTTTGTTCATCGATATCGGCACCGGCGTTTAAAACCACCAGCGCGTGAACTTTTTCCACCCAGTACGGATCGGGGATACCGATGACAGCCGCTTCACTCACGGACGGATGCCGGTAAAGAACTTCCTCCACCTCGCGCGGAAAAACGTTTTCACCGCCGGTCACGATCATATCCTTTTTGCGGTCAGCAATATAAATAAATCCGTTGTCGTCGTAATAGCCCATATCTCCGGTTCGGAGCCATCCGCCCTTCAGGACTTCACGGGTATCTTGCGGCTTGTTCCAGAACCCCTGCATAATCCTGTCACTGGACACAATGAGCTCGCCAATCTGGCCGCTCGGCAGGTCATGATCATTTTCGTCGACAATTCGCATGTGCACGCCCAGGCATGGCTGCCCGCAGGAAGCCAGCAGATCGAAATCCGCTGATTTTTCATCCGATACCGTATGAAAAGACTTCGGCAGTACGGTTGTGTGCGGACCGGACTCGGTCTGCCCGTAGCCCTGGATGAATTTTTGCCCGAAAACCGCCAGTCCTTTTTTCAGGACCTGGGTCGGCATCGGAGAAGCGGCGTACCAGATCCGTTTGAGACTTTCGAGACGAAAATCTTTAATGTCGGGCAGGTTCAGCATCGCCACCAGTTGAGTGGGTACAATCTGAAGGTCGGTAATCTTTTCGTTTTGAACTGTTTCTAAGGTTGTTTGCGGATCAAATGTCGGTGACGGCAAAATAATGTTGCAGGCACCGGTAATGAAAAAAGGCCAGATGTGACTGTCTCCGCCGATGTGAAACATGGGAAGTGCAACCAGGTTGCGGTCCTCTAAACCGGCACCGATATCCAGCGCTTTTACCACAGCATTCTGAAGCTTTTGCCGGTGGGTGTAAACCGCGCCCCGTGGATTTCCGGTTGTGCCGCTGGTATAAAATATCGTTACGGCGTCATCTTCACAAACCCGGGACGGCGGTTCTCTGTCCGGGTAGTCCTTAACCAGATCCCGGTAGGATTGAAACGCTTCGACGTCATTTCCCAGGTGAATCAAGGCCATCTTTTCGGGTAGCTCATCTTTAATCTGAAGCACCGTTTCGACCAGTTCCGGACCGATGAACAGATAACCGGCCTGCGAATCAGTGATCAGCGCTTTCAGCTCATTGGGTCTCAGGCGGGGGTTGAAATGCGCCAGCACCAACCCGGCTTTCATTGCAGCGCCGAAAACGTCGCAGTAGGCCATGCTGTTCCAGGCGAGAATGCCGATGACGTCGCCCTTTTTCGCCCCCAGGGCAGCCAGGGCCTGAATCAGCCTGTTAGCCTGCTTGTTGAATTGGCCGAAGGTCACCCTGCGACTTCCGCAGACGAATGCTTCTCTGTCAGGATGCAACAGGGCGTTGCGGTAGATGACGTCGGCAAATGTTCCGAGCTGATAGCGGCTCAATTCTTTCAATAGCAATTTATCTGACATGCACGTCGTTTCCACAATTGAGTTGTCAAAAAGGCATTCAATAACCGCCGGCTCCATCAAAAATGGAGTCGACAGAATATTAAAAACATTGACATTCAATACGTTTAATTTTATATCCTTGTCAACCCTTTTATAGCACGGAGGGTTCTTTTACCGCGGTTGATGGATCCGCACCTTCAATGTTATATCATCAGAAACCAGCAGAGGGGCTTATGCAGTAACCATCAGAGAAAATGAATATTTTAGCCCCAAAAAACAAACCTCTCTAACGATTTTGCAGGCACCGCGTCATGGACAACAGAAATTACAAAAGCAATCTGAGCATCAATGAAAAAGTTCTGATGGGCATCGTGCGACTGGCAGAAAGATTCAAGCGGGTTCATTCGGCTGTATTTCGCAATTACGGACTGTCATTTCCGCAATACAATGTATTGAGGGTTCTGGAGGCGTCAAAAGACGGGCAGAATAAAATCGGCGATGTCAGCAAGATCATGCTCGTGCCGGTCGCCAATCTCACCGGAATCGCCAAACGATTGATGAAAGAGGGATTTATCATCAAAAAATCGGATCCGGCCGACGACCGGGTGACCATCCTTGAAATTACCGACAAGGGTAAAAAAAACCTGAAATATATTGAAAATGAGAAAGATGAATGGCTGGAGCGGATGCTGAAGAACGTGTCCGAAGTCGAAAAACGCGAACTTCTGGACCGCGTCAAACGAATCTTAAAAAATGACGTGAACAAGGAGCAAGGCCATTAACGGCACCCATTCCGGCAGCGTCCGCCATCACCTTTCTTTGTCAACAGGATTCAGGCCAAATTCGGTTAAATCCATCGGTGAAACCGGAAGGAACGCGAGATGCAAAAACGATTTATTGATGTATCGACCGATGCCGAGGAAAAACAAGAGCAACAATTTAGCGTCTGGCAGCGCGGCAAGGGTATTCCGTTTGTCGATGATGAGGCATATGCTGCATATCGAAAAAGAGTTTCCCTGATCAAAGATGCCATTCAAATGAAGACGGTACCCGCCCGCATCCCCATATGTCCATCCGCCGGATTCTTTCCAATTCAATACGCCGGCGTCAGCATGTACGATGCGATGTATGACTATGATATCCTCACCCGGGCCTGGACAAAATACTGTGATGATTTTAAGCCGGATGCATATAACGCGCCCATGACGGTCGTGCCGGGCAAACCGCTGGACATCCTTGATTTTAAGCTTTGTAAATGGCCCGGCCGGGGCGTTGCCAAACAACAGGGATACCAGTATGTCGAACAGGAGTTCATGAAAGCCGATGAGTATCAGGATTTTATCGACGACCCTACCGGTTACTTCATGCGCACCTATTTTCCACGAATCTTCGGCAGCCTGAAACCCTTTGAAAAGCTGCCCCTCTTACCCCCTGTAAACGAAATCGTCTGCATTCCGTCTGCCCTGATTCCATTTGGAACCGAAGAAATCCAGCAGGCCTTCCGATCCCTTTTGGAAGCGGGTCAAGAGACCATCCGTTGGCTATCGACCGTTCGCCGTCTGAACGGCGCCATCATGGGACAAGGTTATCCCGCCTTTTCAGGTGGCTTCACCAAAGCACCCTTTGATGTCATCGGCGACACCCTCAGGGGCACCAGAGGCATTATGCTGGACATGTACCGGCAGCCGGATGAACTGATAGCGGCCTGCGAGAGGATCACGCCCTTTATGATCAAATCTGGAGTGGCCTCTTGTAAGGCTGCCGGCCACATCATGCCCTTTATCCCTCTGCACAAAGGTGCAGATGGTTTTATGTCCGATGATCAGTTTCTGAAATTTTACTGGCCGACCTTACGCAAGCTTATTATCGGGCTCGTGAACGAGGGGTGTGTTCCTCAATTGTTTGCGGAAGGTAAATATAACCAACGCCTGGAGACCATTTGCGATGTGCCTAAAGGTAAAACCGTGTGGTGGTTTGACCTGACGGATATGAAGCGGGCCAAAGAGACAGTTGGCAAAGTGGCCTGTATCGCCGGCAACGTGCCGGTTTCCCTGCTATGCACAGCAACTCCCGAAGCTGTCAGCAGGTACTGCCAAGGTCTCATGGATTCAGCGGGCCAAGGCGGTGGCTATATTTTCTCGACGGGGGCAGGTATGCAGGGCGCCAGGGTTGAAAATGTAAAAGCCATGTTAGCCGCTGCACAACAATGTAATGGCAGCGGCTGAATAAACTCAAACCAGCGTCGCGGCGTAATTGAATATAGAAGCAGGAATAAATTTTGCTCAAGGAGAATAGACATTGAACGATCTGGTCGATGCCATAGCGAACATGAAGGAAAAGGAGGCCTTGATCTTGGCGGAAAAAAAGCTCAGTCAGGGTGAAGATCCGCTTAAGGTTTTGGAACTGTGCCGCGAAGCTGTCGAAGATATCGGAAAACAGTTTGAGCTGGGCCGTTATTTCCTCCCGGAATTAATCCTGGCCGGAGAAATGTTGAAGGCGATATCAAAAATGGCGGAACCGCATCTCAAGCGGGATACACAAGCAACCACCGAACCCATCGGCAAAGTGATTATGGGATCAGTCGAGGGAGATATCCATGACATCGGAAAAGATATCGTCATCTTCCTGCTGGACGTTAATGGTTTTGAAGTTCATGATTTGGGGGTGGATGTCTCTGCTCATAAATTCGTTGAGGCGATACAAACAATTCAGCCACAAATTGTCGGCATGAGCGCACTGCTGACAACGGTCTTCGGTTCCTTTAAACACACGGTTGACGCTATTGCCGAAGCCGGCTTGCGCAACCGGGTCAAGATCATGATCGGTGGCGGTACCGTAACCGATGAAGTCCGTAAATATTCTGGTGCTGATGCTTATGGCGAAGATGCTGTAGCGGCCGTGAACCTGTCAAAGATATGGGTTGAAAATGTTTAATTGATCGGTTTGGTCGTTCCGCGGGACAGGCGGTGGGGTCAGGTCAATTTAACGAAAGGAGGTGGCCATCTTTAGCTGATTGATCTTATGCGGGATGAATACTGATGAGATAAGACTGCGGTTAATTTTTTGTCTTTGTATGCTTAAGGAGGCTGGGCGTGGCGATGAGCACCAGCAAATCGCCTACCGGTCCGTTGCACAGCAGCGTAATCGCCGACAGCAAAACCGACCAGATAAAAGCTTCGTGTTGAACCACCATCGCGCTAAATGCGTGCGGGGTTACAAAGAATAGTATCAAATTAAGGGCTCCGATTGCGGCTGCTCCCCACACCGCCCAGCGGCGCTTGTTCCAAATACCGATGCCAAAAATGATCATGGGCAATATCTGGAACAAATATTTCAAGCCGAAAAAGGTCATCAAATTATCCGACAGATTGGGCTCGTAGGCCAACCAGAGAATACCCTTGAAAATGCATAACCAGCCCACTGCCCAGATTTGCCATGGGAAATCAACCTGCATTCTCTCGGCAGGAAAAATCCGAAAGTCATTTTTAGCCATCTTCAGACCCTCATATCATTATATTTGAAATGGCAATTTAAAAAGTTCTCTTGGTTTTAGGGTATAAGAAAGCTCAGGTCAATTAAAAAGCAGGCCAAGCGGGTTTGGTTGGTCAAGCAGTCATCGGATGCACTCTTGTCTCGCCGGTTTTTTCATTCGACCCGTCGCTCATTAGACGGCGATGAAATTCAGCTGAGCAAGTTAACAATGGACAGGGTGATCACCAGAAAGGAAATCAACGCGCCGGCCACACCAAAGAAAAAAGGATAGCGAAAAAAGAGGACATCCAGCTCGGGGCCGGCTTGATCCAGCTTTTCAAAAAAGGTCCGGGTTTCAAACCAGGTATTTAACTTTCCCTCGAGCGCTTGCATTTTTTGAGGTGCAACCAGCAAAATAATGCCAACTATCAGGCCGCAAAAGCATGCAATTCTCGAAATCCAGGCAAAAAACAAGAAGAGAATCTCGAGCGTTTCAAAATATTTTTGAGAACCCAAAAACACTTTAGCAAAATTGGACATGTCGATAGTAAAAAAGAAAAAAATGAGCGCAAAAACTGAACCTACGATAAGGCACAATCCTAAAATAATGTGATGGCTGTAAATAAAACCCTCTGTTGATAGATCCTTGTCGAGAATACTGGAGACCGGTCCGACGGAGAAACTCCGGTTAAAGAAATTTCCAAGGGATTTGGTCAGACGAGGTGACGCCAGCAATAGCAGTGAAAATGCCATCCCCAGAACGCCAAACAACAACGTGAGTAATTCAACTGTATGTAACACGATATCCCAAAAAATTTCCATCTTTAGTTCCTCAAATAATTCCAGATTGTGGATGACGTTCAATGTCAGGGCTCAGACCGATGCAACAGAGGAGCCTACACATTCGTATTCGAGCACTTCGAATCGGTTTCGAGTCTGCCATGAACATTGTTAGACCATTGAATCCCTGTTCGCCTGCAACGGATTAAATTAATTTTTTGAGACGGCTTTCATTTTTGTGTGAGTTTGATGGCAATACGGTTCACCTTGGAATCGGCTATGGATAGCAGCTTTTTGCGCACCACCCTGGAATAATACTCACGTTCGGTTTTTGTAAAGGCTTTGCCATTCAGCTTTTTAAATACGAGATCTTTTTGTTTGGGTGAAAAAAGCCGGTCCAGCCTGGCATCCAATTCAGCGGAGCGCTCTATTTGATCAGATCCGCGTGGGGGATCCGTTATTGCAGATTTAAGCGCCGGCATGGCATTTTTGATCTTGGCAGAGTAATCCCGCAATGTAATTTGAGCGGTCTGGATAGAAATTGTCAGACCGCTGCTCAGTGAAAGCAGGCGGGAGGATGTTAAACTCCCGTATTTTGTTTTCAAAGGGCTGGCAATTTTTTTCAAATTTTGCGGCGCATCAATTCCCTCGAGGTCGAATAATTCATCGGTGAGCAACAGGAGTTTTTCCAAATTCTGTTTTTTGGGACTAGACTCCCAGTATTTGGAAAACAGCGCATGGCTGTTCAGCGAAACCCCGTTACGCGCGCAAATGCTCAATACAACCGGGAACCGTACGACCAGGGCAGGATCATTGGAACTTGCGAGTGCATCAAGAATAACCGTTGCCTGACTTCCCGTCAGTCGCTTTTGACCGGAATCAGCCAGCAATGAGTCAAGCACGCGCAGGACTGCATCCGACCCCCTGGCTCTGACCGTAGATGTATTCCTGCCATCCGTTTTCATTCTGCAAATTTAATGCTAAGTTTTGAATTTTGTTCTGAATACTAATATATCCGATTCAGCTCATTTTATCAAATAAAAAATTGTATTTATACATACAAATCAAAGCCAACATTGCAGCCGGCAAATTATAGATAATGCCTATATTTTTGAAATATTAAGAATTATATTGCTATTGGCAGATGAGGCTTTAAGAATTACGTCCGGGCAGTATGGCCCTAAAGGAAATGAAAAAGTAGAAGGCGTCTTAAAATAGATGTGTGATCCGTTTATCCTGAAGAACGCAGCCGTTGGGCGTAAGATGCATTTTTAAGTTTCACCTGCGATAGACGCGCTGCCTTAGCCCGGCGGCTTTTTTGAGGGGTTCCACGTGTACATCAACGTAATCGAATACGCGGGCGAATTTTTTACCGGGTGCCGGCCGCAAAACACGACCGAGATACTGCAGCAGACGGCCGCTGAATTTTATCGGCGTTGCCAGAAATAAAGTCGTCAGATTTTTGCAATCAAAGCCCTCACCAATTAACTGGCCTGTGGCAATCAGTATATGCGTATTGCCCCGGTTGACCCGGTTAACCACCTTTTTACGCTCGCTCATATCGAGATCGCCGGTAAGCAGCTCGGAATCCAGTTTAAAACGATACCGCAGCAGGGCTTGAAGATTCTCACAGTGCGCCTTGCGATCCGATAGAACCAAACAGATTCCGCTTTTTCGGGCAGTTTCTGCGGCAACGTCGGAGGCGATCTGAATATTCCGTGGGGTGTCGCTGGCAAGCTCGGCCAGCATCTTGCTGTACTCAATTACCGGATCACGTCGCGTTTTAAAATCCGTGTTGCGAAATACCACTTTGGCCGGCAATACATCCCCGCTTTCGATTAACCGGCTTTTGTCCACTTCGTGGTGCTTGTCTCCCAGGTGCCAGAAAATGAGCCTGGAAAGTTGATCCCGCCGATAAGGTGTGGCTGAGAGGCCCAGCATATATTGGGAATCAAATTCGGACACCGCTTCAGTAAAGGTGCGGCTCGGGCAGCGGTGACATTCGTCAACCAGCAAAAAGCCGATGCGTTCGCTAACCTCAGAGGCGCATTTATAAAGCGATTGCACCAGAGAAACGGTTATCCGGTCACCCACGATTTTTTTGCCGCTGCCGATAAACCCGACATGATCGGAATCAATTCCCAAAAAGACACCGATAGACTCAACCCACTGGGCGGCAAGTTCCTTACTGTGAACGATGATCAGGGCCGGCTGTTTGCGCTTGGCAATCATATACAGCGCCATAACCGTCTTCCCCGATCCGGTAGCGGAGCTCAGGGTCCCAAAATCTTTCGCCAGCATTTTATCGACCGCGATCTGTTGAAATGGTTTCAGCCGGCCGTTAAAGGTAAAATCGATCGGCGCCATCCGGCGGCGCTGATCATCAATGCGAAAGGCAATGCCCAGCCTGCGACAGGTATTGATCAAATGACGAATGTAACCCCGCGGAATCCATAATCCGTTTCGGCCAACCTTATCGTAGAACTTCAGGCGTTGAGGGGTGCCCCGATTCCAGCGGCCCATGCGATCATTTTCCAGCCATTTGGGATTTACAAATTCAAGCTGTTCTACAAGGTGTGACATCAGCCGGGGCGGGACATCTGCGAGCCGCAGGTTTTCCTTGATGGTAATTGTCAAAGAGGTCATAAATGGGTAATATCCGCAAGATTGAGATTAATTAGCCACGGACCCACACGGACACATTCACCCTGTTAAATTCCGCGAAGCGGACCTCCTAGGGAGGATTTAACAGGGCAGGCAGACAAGTTCTTTTCCCTGGACGACCCCTCTTCGCTCTGGCAAGCTTCGCCGCGGCAGGCGTTTTCCAGGGAAAAACTGTCTGCCCTGCGGGCAGACAGTTTTAATTCTTTATAACGTATTTAGTAGCTATTGTGCACACAGTGCCAAAAATATTTTAGAGCATTGGATGTTTATGTAATCGCGGAGCGATTGACTATTTTTGTTCGGCCAACGTCGGCCGAACAAAAGTTAGTGTGGGTCTGTGGCTATTATAAAATCAATCTTAAATCCAAATGCTGATTAATCGGACTGCTTGTCCTCTTTTATCAACGCTTGAGCAATTTGAATATCATAGGCCTGTTTCGGATCAAAATCCTTGACCGGATAAATGCCCTGGGCTTTCTTGATGGCTTCATATGGCACCCAGCCGTGCTCGTCCCACAGTTCCGGGTCGGCGGAATTCCACATCCGGAACCAGATCTGCTGCTCCCCTTCACGCACGTACATCCGTACTTTTTTATTCAGGGGAAAGGGATAGTAATATAAACCTTTTTCGTCTTTCATAATTCACTTTATAATTGATTGAGCAGATCTTAATAATTTCTTTTACCACAGACCCACACGGACTTTCGCAGACTTTTTTTAACCGCAGACTCCCGCGACTTCGCGTCGCTTGCTCGGGACAAGTTGGCCGGCAAAAACACGGCAATCGCTACGCGATTATTTTTTTATTTATTCGTAAATTTTATAAAACCAATACTACCCATTGTGCCGGAATTTAGCCCTACGAATAAGTAAACTGCTTGCCCGGAGGGCATGCAGTTTTTCCTTGCTCAGGTCGAGCGAGGAAAAGTTACTGTCTGCGAATGTCTGCGCGTGTCTGCGGTTAATATAAAACGTTTTCCCTATATAATTCGAAAACGCATGGCACGCACCGGCTAAATGATGCCGCGCTCCTTCATGATACGCATATAGGTTTCAACACCGGATTTAGGGGGGGCGTAAAGCCGGTCATCGGCTTTCTTGACGAGCTCAATGGCCTCTGTCGGACAGGTGGTCACGCACAGACCGCAGCCTATACAGCGGTTAAGCAACACCGAGGAAATACCGTCTACGACTTCGACCGCTTCCATCTGGCAACGATCCACGCAGGTTTCACATCCCGTGCAGAGCTCCTCGTTTACCCGAGCGTAGTAATTGCTCTTGACGGCTTCCGCCGGATTCGGCTGTTTTTTCAGCGATCGCAGCATCCCGCAGCAGTCGCCGCAACAACTGCACATGCCGCCCACTTTTTGAGAATTAAACGGTTGCATCACCAGCCCGGCTTCTTCGTTTTTAATGATGATCTGCCTGGCTTCCTCGTGGGTAATGTAGCGTCCCATACCATTTTCCACGTAGTAATCCGCATGGGAGCCAAACATAAAGCAATTTCCCGTAGGCTTGTCGCAATC